>JAVKSP010000093.1:0-12005 GCA_039583645.1 Solirubrobacteraceae bacterium | reverse complement strand
TGTTCGCACAGAGATCGGACATACTCCAGCCGCAGAGTGAGTGCGACGGGGAAGAAAGCGGACGCGTTCGCGCGCGCCACGGCTTTCCTCGTGGGCTCGCTCGAGCTGATCGCGGGAAGCATCGAGCCGCTCGAGGGCGGCTGGGTCGTGCTGACGCCCTCGCTGCCGCTCGTCTGGAATTTGAATCAGCTCAGGATCGTCCGCCCCATGTCCCCGAGGTCCGTGCTCGAGTGCGCAGAGGCGCACCTCACGGCGCTCCCCTTCCGGCATCTGGTGGCGGAAGGTGACTCCCTGGGGCGCGCGCTCGAGCGGCCGCTTCGGCGCGAGGGCTACAAGCTCGAGCGCGAGGTTGTGATGGTGATGGCGGGCCAGGCGCGCTCACGGACTCGGGCGGCGAGCGTCGATGTCATCGAACCCGATGAGCGGGCGCTCGTGAAGCTCGAGCGAAGGTGGCTCGCCGAGAGCGATCGCATCTCCGACGAGGTGGCAGACCAGGTGCTCGAGGCGAACTACCGCGAAGGCCAAGCGCTGAACGAACGCCGCTTTGCGGTGCTCGACGGCGAGGGCCGCCCGGCAGCGATGACGAAGCTGCGCTCCGACGGGCGCACCGCGCAGGTCGAGGACGTCTACACGGCGCCGGAGAGCCGAGGGAGAGGATTTGCGAGCGCGCTCGTCTCGCATGCCGTCAGCAGCGCGCATGAGGGCGGTGCCGAGCTCACCTTCATCGTCGCCGACGACGACGATTGGCCCAAGCATCTCTATGCGCGGCTCGGCTTTGCGCCCGTCGGGCGCAAGTGGGCCTTCCACAAAGACCTGGTTTAGCTACTCACCGGCCGAGGTCACCCTGGTCAGCCCGTCGAGCACGCGCCAGCGGCGAACGGTGGAGCGCAGCGAGAGGTAGCCAACAACACCCGGCAAGGTCGGCAGCCAGAACGAAATCGCGCGGTAGGCCAGCACGCCGATCAGCGCGCGGTCGGCGGGGATCCCGAAGGCCACGAAAGCCCCGATCATGCCGCCCTCGACCCCGCCGATGCCACCCGGCAGCGGCAGCAGGCTACCGAGCGTGCCAAGGAAGTAACCCATCACCACCACCGCCACGGGCACGCTGGTGCCGAAAGCGTGGAAGCACAGTCCAAGCACCGCGATATCGAAGCCCCAATAGGCAACCGCGCCCAGCAGTCCCACGCGACGCCCGCGGATCAAGTCGAACGCCGTGCGGATCCCCGAGCCCAGCGTGGATGGAGCGGCGGCGAGGCGAGCACCGAGACGACCCGCCCAGTCCGAGCGGTGGGACAGGGCCTCGAAGCGCCGCTCGAAGTCCTGGGGAAGCAGCCCCATACTCGCCACCAGCGCTATGCCCGCGGCGCTCAACACCGCCGGCAAGACCGTGATCGCAAACGAGCCTCCGCCCGCAAAGAGGCCGGTCCACAGGCCCAGGCCGCAGACCACGAGCGCCGCAAGGTAGATGCCGTACTGGATCGCGTAGCTCGCCACCATGCGGCAGGCGATCGTCCGGCTGGACATCCCGGCGTTGCGCAGCGCCCACACGGTCACGGCCACGCCGCCCGCGCCCGCGGCGGCCAGCAGGCGGATCGCGGCGATGCCGGCCAGTGGTATCTCGATGCTCGCGCGCCAGTCGATACGCGGCATGCCGCGACCGAATACGGTGCCGAACATAACGGCGTAGCCCATGACGGAGAGCAGCTCGAGCGCCGCCGCCAGGGCGAGCCACTCCGGATTGCCGTGGCGCAGGGTGCCCCAGGTGTTCTTCAGTCCCGCGAGCTTCGGCACCAGGAAATAGAGGCCGACGATGAAGAGAACCATCAAGATCGCGCCGATCACGACTCGCCGGCGCGTGAGGGCGCTCGTAGGCTCGGGCGGGCGGTGGGTCTCGGGGACCGGCGCCGGCGGCGTCAGGGGCCGGCCATCGGATGGCCGCCGCGCATCGTCTAGCCCGATCGTTGGCCGGCCGGACCGAGACTCACGCGGATCTCCGCTCGGCACCGCTCTAGCTCCCTGATCCCCGACTCAATGGCGCCGCGCGTGGCGGCCGCTGAGGAGCACCAGCATCGTCAGGATCACGCTGCCGGCGCCGATCACAAGGCCCACGATCCAGCCAGTTTCCTTTGCGCTGTCGACCAAGATCGCGCCGGCGGCGATCGCGAGCCCGACGATCCCGACCAGAGCGACCACCTGCACGAATCCGATCGCTACCAGTCCGGGAACGCCCCTCTGACGGCGAGGCGGACGCTCGCGACGGCCTGTGCCGGGCCCGGCCTCAGCCGATGAAGAGCTGCTCACGGAATTTCTCGCCACCGTTCACCTCCCCGCGCCGAGTTTCGCGGGACCGCCACAACTTGTCGGCGCAACTGTGAGGCTACCCAATACGCGCGCTAAGCCCCAAAGGCAATGGCTTCCGCAGCGACACGGTCCTCGGCGGCCAAGCCGAGCATCAGCGCGGCGCAGCGCTCGGCGATCATGTAAGTCGGCGCGTTGGTGTTGCCGGAGGTGATCCGCGGCATCACCGAGGCGTCGGCCACGCGCAGGCCGTCAACTCCGTAGACCCTCAGGGAGGGATCCGTGACGCCCTCGCCCGGGCCGCCGATGCGACAGGTGCCAACCGGGTGATAGAGGTGCTCGCAGGTGGCGCGCAGCCAGGCAAGTCGATCTGAGCGATCGCGGATCGTGATGCCTGGATTGAGCTGCTCGCCGAGCAGCCCGGACAGTGGCGGACGGCTCGCGAGCTCCTCGACCAGATCGAGCGCCCGCAGGATCGCATCGCCGTCGGCCTCGGCCGTGAGCATGTTGTTGAGAATGCGCGGATGGTCGCCGGGGTCGGCCGAGCGCAGCCGGACGCGACCGCGGCTGACCGGCGCCTGGAGCACCGGCCCCATCGTGACGGCCGGCGTGCCGGTCTTGCGGAACCCGTGCTCCCAGAAGTACGCGGGTGCAAAGTAGATCTGGAAGTCCGGCGCCGGAAGCCCCGGTTCGGAGCGCCAGTGGATCACCGCCTCGGCGACCGTAGAGGTCAGCTTGCCCTTGTGCGCGAGCAGCCACTGCGCGAGGTACTTGGGGTGGGTGGCGTCGTCGAGCGTGCGCGGATCCGTGGAGCGCCAGGTGCAGAAAGCCGCCACGTGCTCGTGCAGGTTCTCGCCCACCGCGGCGAGTTCGACGGCCGGCTCGATGCCGTGCTCGCGCAGGTGGTCGGGTGGTCCGATACCCGAGAGCATCAGCAGCTGAGGGGAGGCATATGCGCCCGCGCACAGCAGCACCTCACGCTCGGCGCGGGCGGTCTTGATCTTCCCGCGGCGCTCGTACTCGACCCCCACGGCGCGCCCGCCGCTGAGAACGATCCGCCGCACCAGCGCCTTCGAGATCAGCTCGAGCCCCTCCCGCTTCAGCGCCGGGCGCAAAAACGCGTCCGCGGCGCTCCACCGGCGTCCATCCTTTGTGGTCGTCTGGAACAGACTGGCACCGTCCTGAGTGGCCCCGTTGTAGTCGGGATTGTGCGCAATCCCGAGTCCACCGGCCGCCTCGATGAACCGCTGCCAGTGGGGAGAGAGCCACCGTTTCTCGGTCACGTGCAGCTCACCGCTGCTGCCGTGGAAAGCGTCGGCGTGCTGCGCGTTTTGCTCGTGGCGCCTGAACCACTCAAGCACGCTGTCATAGCCCCAGCCGCGGGCACCCAGCTCGCTCTCCCAGCGGTCGTAGTCAGAGCGATTCCCGCGCACGTACAGCATCGCGTTCATCGACGAGGACCCTCCGAGCATCTTGCCGCGGGGGAGGAACAGGCGCCGCCCGAACAGCCCCGGCTCGGGTTCTGACATGTAGTTCCAATCG
Source organism: Solirubrobacteraceae bacterium (assembly GCA_039583645.1). GTDB lineage: Bacteria > Actinomycetota > Thermoleophilia > Solirubrobacterales > Solirubrobacteraceae > Palsa-465. Next base: position 8,165 of record JAVKSP010000093.1, on the reverse strand, counting down.
AGTGCAGTCTGGAACTGGTTGGGGAAGGCGGCCGGGGCCTTGACCTCGGGCTTGCGGTCCGAGCCGCCGGCCTCCAGCAAGAGCACGCGCGCGCCCGAGGCGCTCAACCGATTGGCGAGCAGACAGCCGGCAGAGCCGGCCCCCACGATCACGTAGTCGTACGCCACAGAATTCCGCAAGCCGGCCTGCAAGGGGTCGTGCAGCGCCTACTTGGCCAAAAGACTATCCCGTGTTGGTGGTTGATTAGGGACCGCTTTCGGGGTCTGGTATCCCGCTCCCGGCATCAATACATTTGGCCACGAGCACAATCCAACAGGAGGAGGACAGGTGCATAGATTCACCAGGCCTGTCGTCGTGACAGCGCTCGCGGCGGCCGCGGCCTTAGCCATCGCCGCTTGCGGCAGCTCGGGAAACAGCTCGACTAGTCCGGGCTCCGCCGGTGTCAAGTCCGGTGGGACGATCACGATCGCGGCCGGTACGCCACCGCTGTCGGCCGACCAAGGGCTTGACTTCACCACCCAGGGGAACGAGCTCTACTCCGTGATCAATACGCCGCTGTTGGCGTTCAAGCGCGGGGTCCAGGGCGCCGGCGGGAGCAAGATCATCCCCGCCCTGGCCAAGAGCCTGCCGACCATCTCGAATGGCGGGAAGACTTACACCTTCCACTTGCGACCGGGCTTGCACTACTCGAACGGGATGCCCGTCAAGGCCAGTGACGAGACGCGCGCGCTCGAGCGTGACCTCGTCATCCCGTGGCAGGCGGCGTCGTTCATCAGCGGTTTCGTCAAGGGTGCGTCCGCCTACGCGGCCCACAAAGCGAAGACGATCTCCGGGATCACGACCAACGACTCGACGGGCACGATCACGATCAACCTGATGCACCCGTTCGCGCCGATCGTCGACATCTTCGCCCTGTCCGGTACCGCGCCGGTCCCGCCCGGCACCGCGGCGAAGAACCTCGCCTCGTCGGGCACGGTCGGGGACGGCCCCTACAAGTGGGGCCCGATCAGCCCCAGCCACAGCTACACGCTGGTCAAGAACACGAAGTTCGACGTGCCCGGCATCCCGCACGGGTACGCGAACAAGATCGTCTTCAACGTCAACAGCAACGTGCTGGCGGATGCCGAGTCGGTGCTGCGCGGCCAGGCTGATGTCTTCGACCCGGGCGACACGCTGCCCTCGTCGATCGTCAGCCAGGTGCAGTCACAGGCAACGGGCCGCTACTCGGCGGTGCCGACCAACTCGACGTTCTACTTCTTCTTCGCGGTCAACAAGCCGCCGTTCAACAACCTCGACGCCCGCAAGGCGGTGCTCGCCGCTCTGGACCTGCGGGCGCTCTCGAGGCTGGACTCCGGCTTCTTGAAGGAGGATTGCCACCTGATCCCGTTCGGGATCCCCGGCCACTCCGATCCAGCGAGCTGCTCGTCGCTCACCGGTCACAATCCGGACGGCGCGCCGAACATGACGCTGGCGAAGTCGCTGATGAAGAAGTCCGGCATGATCGGCAAGCCGGTGACGGTGTGGGGCGAGGAGCGCTCGCCGCGCCGTCAGTACGTCGACTACTACACCTCGGTGCTGAACAAGCTCGGGTTCAAGGCGACCGAGAAGATCATCTCCTCGGGCGTCTATTTCACGACGATCGGGGCCCCAACCACCAAGCCGCAGACAGGCTTCGGCGACTGGGTGCAGGACTTCCCGAACCCATGGGACTTCATGCAGCTGTTCACGTGCACCGCAGGCTCCTCCCTGAACTACGGGTATGTCTGCGACAAGCACTACGACTCGACGGTGAACTCGCTCGACACGAAGCAGCCGCAGAGCGTCGCCAGCCAGTGGTCGGCGCTCGACAACTACGCTGTCGGTAAGGCGTACTACGCGGCCTATGGGCACGAGGCCTTCCCGAAGTTCTATTCGGATCGACTGAACTTCTCGAAGGGCGTGATGTCGGTCGAGTACCAGACTGACCTCACCAGCCTGGCCCTGAAGAAGTAGGTTCTGAGTGGGGGGCGCCCGCTCCGGGCGCCCCCCGTTCTTCCTCATGTCCGCCTAGCTCCGTCACTGACCCACTGACCTTGTACACGGCGATAAGCTCCGCAGCGGATGGCACTTGACGCTCCCCGCTTTCGCCGCGGCAGTGGGCGGACATCGACGGACGACCCGCCTGCAGGCCAGACCGCGGAAGATCCTGCGGTCGGCGAGGTCCCCCAATACGGAGTAGGCGCCGGGGCGCGGCCGGAGCCGGAGGGCGGTGCGCCGCCGCCAAGCGCCCCAGAAGAGGCGCCGACCGTCGGCGTTGGGCCCTATCGCCTGGCACTCCGGCGGCTGCGGCGAAACAAGGTCGCGCTGGCCTTCCTTGTGTTGTTCGTGGTGATCGTGGTCGTGTGCCTGCTGGCGCCGGTCTACGCGCACGACATCGCCCACATGGGGCCGAACGACACCAATGTGACAGGCACCGTGAACGGCCGCAACGTGGTCTCCACGACCGGGGTCCCGATCGGCCCGACCTATCACAGCCGCTACTTCTTCGGCGCCGACAACGAGGGCCGCGATTTGGCCGTACGACTGCTCTACGGCGGGCGTACCTCGCTGCTGATCGGCGCGATCGCGACCATCATCATCATCGTGTTCGGGACGCTCGTGGGGCTGCTGGCCGGCTACTTCCGCGGCATCGTCGATGCGGTGCTGCGACCGCTGATGGAGCTGATCTGGTCCTTCCCGCCGGTGATCCTGGGGGTCGCGGTCGGCACGGCGCTCGCGCTGGGCGGCATTGGCCCGATCAAGGGCAACTCGGTTTTCATCCCGGCCTTCATCATCGGAGTGATCTACATCCCCTACCTCGGCAAGCCGATCCGGGGCGAGGTGCTGCGGCTGCGCGAGATGGACTTCGTCGACGCCGCCCGCGTGCAGGGGATGAGCCCTTGGCGAATCATGTTCTCCGAGATCCTGCCCAACACGGCCTCGACGATCATCGTCTTCATCCCGCTGATGCTCGCCACCTCGATCCTGCTCGAGGCATATCTGTCCTTCCTCGGCGCGGGCGTGCAGCCGCCCAACGCCTCCTGGGGCACGCTGATCTCCGACGGCATCGACTTCATCGACGCGGCGCCGCACTGGTCGCTGATCCCGGGCGCCATGCTGGTGCTGGCGGTGCTCAGCATCAACGTCTTCGGCGACGGCGTGCGCGACGCGCTCGACCCGCGCGCGCAGGTCAAGATCCAGACCTGATGGCTCGCTTCGTTGTCCGCCGCACGCTGTCAGCGCTCGCGCTGCTGTTCGCGACCTCGGTGGTGGTGTTCGGGATCTTCGAGGTGATCCCGAGCTACAACCCCGCTCGCGCGATCGCGGGCCGCAACGCCAACGCCGAGACCGTCGCGGTCGTCTCCCGCAAGTTCGGCTTCAACAAGCCCGTATACACGCAGTACGTCAACACGATGAGGCTGATCTTCACCGGACAGCTGATCGACTACAACGACCAGCTCAACGTCGTCGACCAGTTCAAGCAGCGGTTCCCGGCGACGCTGTCGCTGGTGATTCCGTCTGCGCTCATCTGGCTGCTGGCGGCGATCATGCTCGGCTCGATCAGCGCCTTAAAAGCAGGCAAGTTCGCCGACCGCGGGCTGACGGTATTCGCGATCGTGGGCGTGTCGATCCCCATCTTCCTGCTCGGCGCGGTGCTTCTGTACTGGTTTACGTTCAGGCTCACGATCTTTCCCAACACCGGCTACGTGCCGCTGACCTCCGACCCGGTTCAGTGGGCCAACCACCTGATCCTGCCCTGGATCTCGATCGCCGTGCTGTCGATCGGCTTTTATTCGCGCGTGCTGCGCTCGAACGTGCTCGACATGATTAACCAGGACCACGTGCGCACGGCCAAGGCCAAGGGCCTCTCGCAACAGCGCGTGTTCACGCATCACGTGCTGCGCAATTCGCTGATGCCGATCGTCACCATGTTCGGGCTCGACTTCGCCACGCTGCTCGGTGGCGCCGCGCTCGTCACCGAGACGCTCTTCAACATCCCGGGCATCGGCCAGTACGAGGCGCAGGCGATCGGCAACCTCGACGTCCCGCCGATCCTCGTGGGCTCGATGTTCACCGCCTTCTTCGTGGTGCTGTTCGGCGCGCTCGTCGACGTGCTCTACGCCGTGCTCGACCCCCGGATCCGGCTCTCGGGCTGATGGCAGAGCGGCTACTCGAGGTCGACGATCTACGGGTCTCGTTCGCCACCGAGGACGGGATCGTGCGCGCGGTCGACGGCATCTCGTTCACGCTCGACCGCGGCGAGGTGCTGGCGATCGTGGGCGAGTCGGGCTCGGGCAAGTCGGTCACCTCCATGACCCTGATGGGGTTGACGCGGGGGCCGAACGCGCGCTTCGAGGGCTCCGCCAAGCTCAAGGGAGAGGAGCTGATTACCGCTTCCGAGGGCAAGCTGCAACGCATCCGCGGCGCCGAGATCGCGATGATCTTCCAGGACCCGATCTCCTCGCTCAGCCCGGTGCACCGCATCGGCGATCAGATCGTCGAGCAGATCCGCGCCCATGACAAGAAGATCTCCAAAGCCGACGCGCTGGACCGCGCGGTCGATCTCATGGAGCGCGTGGGCATCCCGCACGCGCGCGGCCGCGCGCGTGGCTTCCCGCATGAGTTCTCGGGCGGGATGCGCCAGCGCGCGATGATCGCGATGGCGCTCTCGCTATCGCCGAGCGTGCTGATTGCAGACGAGCCGACGACGGCCCTCGACGTCACGATTCAGGCACAGATCCTGAATGAGGTCAAAGAGCTCAAGGAGCACTCCGACAGCGGCATCATCTTCGTCACCCACGACCTCGGTGTGGTCGCGGACATCGCCGACCGCGTGATCGTGATGTACGCGGGTCGCGTGGTCGAGCAGGGCACGCTCGACGAGATCTTCTACGACCCACAGCACCCCTACACCTGGGGGCTGCTCGGCTCGGTCACGCGCATGGATCGCGATCCCCCCAAGCGGCTGCCGTCGATTCCCGGGCTGCCGCCGTCGCTGGTCAACGCGCCCAAGGGCTGCCATTTCCGCCCCCGCTGCCCGCACGCGTTCGAGCGCTGCACCGAGGTCCCGCCGCTCGAGGCGCGGGTCCCCGAGGCTCCCGATCATCTCGACCGCTGCTGGCTGGAGGTGGACGACAAGCGCTCCCGCCGCGAGGTCGCAGGGCGCATCGGGCTGGTTCAGGACACGACGGTCGCGGCATGAGCGTCGAGGACGAAAAGGGCCCCGAGCAGGAGGAGGACCGGCTCGAGAAGCTGCACGCGGCGCTGCCGGACAAGAGTGGCGCTGCTGGCGAGGGTTCCGAGGAGGACAAGCAGCGCGCGGCAGAGGAGCTGCGCGAAGCGGAGCAGGCGCTGATCGGTTCCAGGCAACCGCTGATCGAGGCCGAGCACCTCCAGCTCTACTTCCCGGTCAAGAAGGGCATCCTGGTCGACCGCACGATCGGCGTGGTGCACGCCGTCGACGACGTCTCGGTCGCCCTGGCCGAGGGCGAGACGCTCGGAATCGTGGGCGAGTCGGGGTGTGGCAAGAGCACGCTGGCCCGTTGCATGGTCCGCCTGCTCGAGCCGACCGCCGGCGTGCTGCGCTTCCGCGGCCACGACATCACCCACCTCGGGCGCAAGAAGCTCGACCCGATCCGGCGCGAGGCACAGCTGGTCTTCCAGGATCCGGTGGCCTCGCTCAACCCTCGCAAGCGGGTGGGTCAGATCGTCGGCACGCCGATGAAGCTGCACGGAATCAAGGGACGCAACGGCATCGACACTCGCATTCGCGAGCTGTTGGCGCGAGTCGGGCTCAATCCCGAGCACGTCAACCGCTTCCCGCACGAATTCTCGGGCGGGCAGCGCCAGCGGATCGGGGTGGCGCGCGCGTTGGCTGTCGACCCGCGTTTGATCGTGCTCGACGAACCGGTGTCCGCGCTGGACGTGTCGATCCAGGCCCAGGTGATCAACCTGCTCGATGACCTCCAGGACGACTTCGGGCTCTCCTACGTCTTCATCGCGCATGACCTGTCGGTGGTGCGCCACGTCTCGGACCGCATCGCGGTCATGTACCTGGGCAAGGTCGTCGAGGTCTCGCCCTCCAAGGAGCTCTACACGAAGCCGATCCACCCCTATACGGAGGCGCTGCTGGGGGCGATCCCGATTCCCGATCCGGAGGAGAACCGGGCCCGCGAGCGGGCGGTTGTCAGCGGCGAGCCGCCCAACCCGATCGATCCCCCGAGCGGCTGTCGCTTCCACACTCGCTGCCCCCACGCGACCGAGGTTTGCTCGCGCGTCGAGCCACCCCTGGCCACCTACCCCAACGGCCATCTGGCCGCCTGTCATCACCCGCGCAACGTTCCGGACGACGAGCTCAAGAGCGTCGATCGCTCTCCGCTCTCGCCCCTCAGCGCGGGCGCGCTCCTGCCCAACGGCAAGGAAGCGGAGATGCCGCCGATCGAGCCGGAAACGCCGGCCCTCGGCCTGCGCGGGCGCCTGAAGCGAATCGCCCCCGTCTAGCGCCGGTGGATGAACCGCTCGGGGTACTGCTCCTCCCGCTGGCGCTCGAGCGGTTCGAGCTCGAAGACCACGCCCGCGCCCTGCTTGCGATCCCGCGCGTCGTAGCGCTCGAGCCAAGCCGCCACCGCACGCCGCGCTTTCTGCGCGAGGCCGCTCCGCTTCGCCAGGCCAGGCGGCTCAAATTTCCCGGTCGCCCGCGCCTGATCGTGCTCTATCACCCAGCCCAGTACTGGCTCGCGCGGGCCCTGGCCGGCCGCCACGGAGCGGAGCTGTGGTACTTCAGGCCGCAATGGGAGGCGCTCACGGAGCAGGGGGGCTTCACACGCCAGGAGCTGCTCGAGCTCGATGAGCTGGCCGCCGAGCGCGCCACCGAGATCCTGCCGCGGGGCCCGCAACTCGCCGCCGCGACCGATGAGTTGCGCGCCCACATGGTCGAACTCGAGGTGATCAGCCCGCGGCCGTTCGTGCCCGGAGGACGGATTGGCCGCAGGTAAGGCCCCCGGGCTTTACTGCTAAGGCCCCGGGACCGCCAATCCGCTCCGTCCTCCCGATGTGGGCCGGAGCCTCTCAGTTCACCCTGCATGTCAGTGAATTGGACCGGCATCGAGAGGAGAACGACATGCATCCCGCACTCAGTTCAGCCATCGCTTCAGCACAGATCTCAGAGCTCCAGTCCCGCGCCCGCCGCGCCGCGCCCGGCGATGAGCTCCAGCACGAGAGGGCAACTTCCAAGGTCCGCAGCCTCCGGCAATACTTCGGTCATGCGCACGAGACTGACGGCGACCCGCTTCGTGGGCCGGATCGGGGAACTGGCGGAGTTAGAGCACGCGCTGCGTGACGCAAGCGAAGGCCGCCCCGCGGTCGTCCTGCTGGGCGGCGAGTCGGGGATAGGCAAGACGCGCCTGGTGACGGAGTTCGCCGGGCGCGTCAGCGCGGACGGGCCCAACTCGGCGCTCGTGCTGCGGGGCGAGGGTGTGGAGCAACGCGAGGGTGAGCTTCCCTACGCGCCGCTGTTGAGCGCCCTGCGTCCGCTCGCCCGCGCCCGGCATCCGGTGCTCGACCAGCTCAGCCCGGCCAGCCGTGCCGAGCTTGCCACTTTGCTCCCCGCGCTGGCCGGCGATGGCGCGAGCGCCAGGGGCGAGCGCGAGCCCGGCGATCAGCTGCGCCTGTTCGAGGCGGTGCTCGAACTGCTCGACCTCATCGGCTCCTCCGCGCCTGTCGCCTTCGTGCTCGAGGACATGCACTGGGCCGACCGCTCCACCCGCGCCCTCACCGCTCACGTGGCGCGCAACCTGCGCGCCGAGCGAGTGCTGCTGGTGCTCACCTATCGCACCGACGAGCTCCATCGCCGCCACCCCCTGCGCCCGCTGCTGGCCGAGCTGCAGCGGCTCGAGTGCACGCACCCGATCGCGCTCGAGCCGCTCGACCGCGGCGAGCTGACCGAGATCCTCGAGGACATCCTCGGCGAACGCCCGGACCCGCAGTTGGTGGAGCGCGTTTTCGCGCGCAGCGAGGGCAACCCCCTCTATACCGAGGAGCTGCTGGCTGCCGGGTTGGACGGCCGCGGCGCGACGCCACGCACGCTGCGCGACGCCTTCATGTTGCGCATCGAGCGTTTGTCGAGCGAGGCCCAGCGGGTCGTGGGG
>JAVKSP010000092.1:0-12248 GCA_039583645.1 Solirubrobacteraceae bacterium | reverse complement strand
CCCCCATCCCTGGGGGTCTGTGGGATATCACCCGCGGTATGCGCGGGTGATATCCCGCGGCCCGGAATCACTGAGCTGCCTGGTGGTCGCCCGCGAGCCCGCGACCATCCGGGGGACCGGAGCCCGCGCTGGTGGTCGCCCGCGAGCCCGCGACCGTGGTCGCCCGCGAGTCCGCGACCGCAGGGGGACCGAAGCCTCCGACCGCCGAGCCCAGCCCCCTACACCCTCACAACCCCACTGCTCCCCAAGCTCTGCCCGGCCGCGTCCATCGCGGTCACGCGCGCGTAGCCGCCCCCGCGCGCCGGCCCGGTGAGGGGGATAACCGTCTCAAACCCGCGCCGCCGCGCCGTGCCCACCGGGCGCACATCATCGGGTCGCCCGCCTCGCTCGACGACCCACGCATCGACGGCCGTGGCCCCGTTCCAGCTCGCGTACAGCCCTCGCACCCCAGAACCTCGCGTAACACCACCGGACGCCCCAAGCGCCCGAACCGCCAGCGTCGGGCGATCGAGAGGCGTTCCGTGCCAGGGGTACTTATACGCGCGATAGGAGTCGTGGCGGTTGCCGAAGCGGGTGTCGTTTAGCCAGCGCCCGCCGGCCTCAAACTCGCTGGCGAAGCCGAGGTCGCCCCAGCCGAGTAGCACGTGCCCATTGGGGAGCGTCTGGAAATTGCCCATGGCAGGCGAGAGCAACGGCTTGGGGTGGTGGTAGAGCTGCTGGATGCTGACCTTCCTGCCGCTCTCGTCCACGTCAAGCGCGACGCCCCGCGACTGCGACTCCGTGTTGCGCTGGCCGAAGCCGTCGGCGAACTGTGCGGCGCCGTCGTCGAACACCGTGATCCTTCCCGGGGCGGGTTGGCGCGCGTCGTGCTGCCAGGCGAACAGGAGCTTGTTGCTCTGAGCGAAGTCGCTGCTCTTGCCGCCGAGTCGCCAGATCACCTTTCCGGTCCGGCGGTCGAGCTTGTAGACCGCCCAGGTGTGGCGGGCCGAGACCAGCAGGTTGCCGTCCGGGGTGATATCGATCGAGTTGAGGTGCATGTAGTCATAGCCTTCCTTGTAAGGGAAGTACGAGTCCGAGATCGGGATGTGCTCCAGGCTTCGCCACTCGAACAGCAGCCGCCCGGTCGCCACGTCAACCTCCTGGATGATCCCCTCGAGCGCCGTGCCATCTACCGGTCCGCCGACGGAACTCAGATCCGCGCGGACCCTCACCGGAGTGCAGGTGAAGAGCGCGGTCCCCTGGGGTGTGAGCAGGAACTCGTGCATGTCGATCTGACGCCCACCCGCGGCCTTCACCCGCGCGATCTCGCGGTAGGAGCTGTCCGTGATCACGCCTTCGCCCTGCCCGAAGCCCGACAGCGTGACGTAGCCCTCCCACCACGTCAGCACCGGCTTGCCGCGGTAGCTCGCCGCCTTCACATCGGTCAGCCAATGCTTGTGGGTAGCAGGGCTGAACCACGCCGGCTCGCCCCGGCTGTCCAGTAACAGCGCGCCCGCCTGAACGGGGCCGTAGGCGCTCGGGCCGAGAAACAGATACCCGGGCGCGACGTCGCCACCCCTGATCTCGGCGGCGGGCGGGTGCAGGTCCGGGCGTGTGACGAAGTCACGCGCGGCCCCCCTAGACGCAAAGTAGGCGTGGGACGGCAGCTCGGGGCTACTGCCGCTGAGCAGCTCTACGGCGCCCGCGACTCCGCCCCCGAGCAGCGCCAGCCCCGCGGCACCACCGGCGCCTTTCACCAGCAGTTGTCTGCGGGTCAACAGATCGCGATCCGTTCGGGAGCCGGCCAGAGCCATAGGGATATGGCATAGCAGACGGGGTCCCGCGAGGTTCGCCCAGGCGGGCCCCCCGAGGTTCGCCCTGAAGCGTGGGCGCTCGTTGGCCCTCGGCGATTCTCCGCAAACCCGGAAACCCCCCGCGAAACCCCCCACGGGGCGTACGGTTCATGATTGACACTGCGAATCGCCCCCTGCTAGCTTGGCCATGCGATTTCGCCTTGAGGATCCCTTGGCGGGAGGAGATCGTTGGCCTTCGATGAGCGAGCAGTTGGTTCAGGCTGTCCGACAGCGGCGAGCACGGCACTGCCGTGAGTCACCGTCGAGCGGCACGAGGCTGCGTCTAGGAACGGACCGGTGAGCAAAACCTCACTAATTGGTCGGATCGCCGCTGTGGCTGTGGTCGTGATCGCGATTGTCGCCGTGGTCGTGATCGTGTTCAGCGGCGGTTCGAGCTACAAGGTGTACGCGGTCTTCCAGAACGCCAGCCAGCTGGTCTCCGGCGACCAGGTCGACGTCGCCCAGGTGCCGATCGGGTCGATCTCGAACATCCAGCTGACCCCCAACGGGCTGGCCAAGGTCCAGCTCAACATCTCGGACACCAGCTACCAGCCGCTGCGGCAGGGCACGATCGCGACCGTCCGCGTGCCGTCGCTGACCAGCGTCGCCAACCGCTACGTCGAGCTGGACCTGCCGCCGGGCCAGGCGGCACCGATTCACAACGGCGGCACGATCCCGGCCACCGATACCCGCAGCGCGGTCGACCTCGACGAGATCTTCAACACGCTGAACCCACCGACGCGCAAGGGCCTCCAGCAGCTCTTCCAGGGCTCGGCGTCTGAGGTCGCGGGCCAGGCCTCAAAGATCCGGGCCGCGTGGAAGTACCTCAACCCGGCGATCGCCTCGAGCAGCGTCCTGTTCTCGGAGATCAACCGCAACACGGCCAGCTTCACCGCCTTCCTGGTCCGGACCAGCCACCTCATGTCGGACATCGCCTCCCGCCAGGCGTCCCTTTCAGGGCTGATCCAGAACCTCGACAAGACCACCTCGGCGGTCGCCAGCCAACACGTCGCGCTCGGCCAGGCGATTCGGCGTCTGCCGGGCTTCATGCGGCTGGCGAACACCACCTTCGTCAACCTGCGCGGCGCGCTCAATGACCTGACGCCGCTGGTCAACGCCTCCAAGCCCGTGGCGCCCAAGCTCCAGGTGCTGCTCCAGCAGCTCAAGCCGCTGGCGATCGACGCAGTGCCGACCGTGCAGGCGCTCTCAAAGACGATCTACAAGCCGGGCCCGAACAACGACCTGATCGACCTCACCCGCCTCGGCGTGCCGCTCGCCAACGCGACCGTCAACCCGATCCGGGCCGATGGCAAGCTGCGCCCGGGGGCCTTCCCCGAGACCGCCAAGGCGCTCAAGCCATCTACCAAGGAGTTCGCCTTCGACCGGCCCTATGCGGTCGACCTCACCGGCTGGTTTGAGGGCTACAGCCACCCCGGCGGCTACGACGCCAACGGCGGCTACGCGCGTGTCGCGCCGGTCATCGGCGCCTTCTCGCTGACCCCCGGCGGCAATCTGATCCCGGTCCCGAACCTGTTGCAGTCCTACAAGAAGAACCTCAAGTTCGGGCAGGGCAACCGCTGCCCGGGCTCGATGGAGAACGCCCCCTGGGATCCGTACCCGCAGCTGGGTACCGGCCCGAACAGCCGTTACTGCACCCCAAGCGAGCTGGGGCGGGGATCGTAGATGAAGCGCATCCTTGCCGCCCTCGTCGCCGCGCTGGTGGTCGTCGCCGGCGTCATCACGCTCGCCTCGAGCTCTGGTGGCTCCAACGACCCCACGTACAAGATCGAGCTTGACAACGCCTTCGGTCTCGTCCAGGGCGAGCAGTTCAAGGTCGGTGGCGTGCCCGCGGGCAAGATCACCGCGATCGGGCTTGACCAGAAGACCATGCACGCCGTGGTGACCGTGGAGGCCACGACCACCGGCTTTGGCGCGTTCCATAAGGACGCCTTCTGCCAGTCGCGGCCGCAGTCGCTGATCGGCGAGTACTTCATCGACTGCAACCCCGGCCATGTCGGCCCGGCGCTGAAGTCCGGCTCGACGATTCCGGTCAGCCACACCATGTCGACGATCCCCGCCGATCTGCTCAACGACATCATGCGCCTGCCCTACCGCGAGCGGCTGACGCTGATCGTCAACGAGCTCGGCGCGGGCGTGGCCGGCAACGGCGAGAACATCAACGCCGCGCTGCGCCGCGCCGTGCCCGCGCTGGATGAGACCGACAACCTGCTGACGCTGCTCGCCAACGACTCGAGCACGATCAACGACCTCACCGCGACCGCGGACCAGCTGGTCACCGAGCTGGCGAACAACACCGGCACGATCGACCGCTTCATCTCCCAGTCCAACAACATCGCGACCGAGACCAACACCCAGTCGGGCAGCCTCAAACAGACCTTCCACAACCTGCCGCCCTTCCTGGAGCAGCTGCGGCCCTCGATGGTGAAGCTGGGGCAGACGGTCGACGCCAACTACCCGGTGCTCCAGAACCTCAACTACTCGGCCGGTCAGATCGACCGCCTGTTCAGAAACATCCCGCCCTTCTCCCGCTCGGCGCTGCCGGCGCTGCGCACGCTGGGCAAGGCCTCGGTCACCGGCAAGTCCGCCGTGATCGCCGCGAAGCCCGTGGTCAAGAACCTCAACCAGTTCGCCAAGCACACCCCCGAGCTGGCCCAGAACCTCGCGATCGTGCTGCACTCGCTCGACAACCGCGCCTTCGCTGTCGAGAGCAACCCCTCGAGCCCCGGCGGCAAGGGCTACACCGGGCTGGAGGCGATGCTCCAGTACGTCTTCAACCAGACGCTCGACCTCGACTACTTCAGCTCCTGGGGCCACATGGAGGCGATCGACGGCTACGTCGACTCGGTCTGTGGCGGCTATGCGACCCCCCAGACGATCGCCAACAACATCAAGCAGTACGGCAAGCAGAAGGTGCGCTCGTGCTACTCGTTCCTTGGCCCCAACGAGCCCGGGGTCAACGAGCCCGACCCCTCCAACCCCGGCGCGTGCGTGCCTGACCCGGGCGGCTATCCCAACGCTCCGAACGCCTATGGCGAGCGCGGCCCCAAGACGAGCGCCTGCACGCTCGCCGCCTCCGCGAGCGCCCACAACTCGAACACCTCGCCGCACAAGACCAAGGCCAGCTCGAGCACCACCAAGGCCAACCGCAACAAGGCGACCACCAAGAAGACCGGGCCGCCGATCGACCTCCACAAGACGCTCACGCAGCTCTTTGGCCCCAACGCGACCAATCCGCCCACGTCGTCCACCCCGCAGAGCCCGCAGAGCTCGCCGCCGAACAACACCAGCAACCCCAGCACGACCCCGTCCACGAGCCAGCCCCAGCAGCTGCTCCAGTACCTCTTGGCGCCATGAGTACGACCACCCGCAAGTCATCCCGCGGCCGCCAGCAGTCGGCCTTCGCCAACCCGGTGCTGATCGGGGCGGTCACCGTGCTGGTGGTCCTGGTGGCCGTCTTCCTTGCCTACAACGCCAACAGCGGGCTGCCGTTCGTCCCCACGCGGGAGCTCAAGGTCGATGTCGCCAACGGCTCGAACCTGGTTGTCGGCAACGACGTGCTCCAGGGCGGACATCGCATTGGCTTCGTCTCCCAGATGCAGCCGCTGCGCCTCAACAACGGCAACATCGGCGCCCAGCTCACGCTGAAGCTCTCGGTCCAGCAGGGCAAAGTCCCCGTCGACTCGCACGTCACGGTGCGCCTGCGCGGCGCGCTGGGCCAGAAGTACGTCGACCTCGTCAAGGGCACCTCGAAGCAGGACTACAAGGACGGCGGCACGATGCCGATCTCACACACCCACGTGCCGGTCCAGCTCGACCAGGTGTTCGGCATCTTCACGCCCAAGACCCGTACCGCGATCCAGCAGAACCTGGTCGGCTTTGGCGACACCTTCACCGCGCGGGGCTCGGCCATCAACACCACGCTCGCAAACCTACCGCGGCTGTTCTACTACCTGCGCCCGGTCGCCGCCTACCTGTCTGCGCCCAACACCAACCTGATCCCCTTCATCGACTCGCTCGATCGCTTCTCGCACGCGCTCGCCCCCGTCTCGCACACCGCCGTGAGCCTGCTCGGGAACATGGCCACGACCTTCCAGGCGATCACCTCGAATCCGGCGGACTACAAGGCGACGATCCGCGAGTCGCCCTCGACGCTGAGCGAGTCGACCAACTCGCTGAAGGCCCAACAGCCTTTCCTGACGGACTTCACCGTCCTCGGCCACTACCTCACGCCCGCCACCGCGAGCCTCAGGCGCGCGCTGCCGCAGCTCAACCCGGCGCTCGAGACGGGCACGGTCACGTTGCGCCAGACGCCGGTGCTGAACGCCAAGCTGCAGACGGTGATGCGCGCGCTCAAGTCGCTGTCGCGCGACCCCGGCACGAACATCGCGCTCAACGCGCTCACCGCGACCGTCGACACGCTCAACCCCGTCGTCCGCTTCCTGGGTCCGTACCAGACCGTGTGCGACGACTGGACCTACGCGTGGACCGATCTCGCCGACGTCGTGTCCGAGCCGACCAACGAGGGCACCGCCCAGCGCGCGCTGCTGATGTCGGCCAATCCGACCCAGCCCAACAACCCCGCCTCCGAGCCCGCCTACCAGCCCGCCAACGGCGGTGGGGTGAATGTGCCGCCGTTCTCAAACATGGGCGGCCAGGCCTATGCGCACGGCGAGGCCTACGGCGCCGCGGTCAACAAGAGCGGCCTGGCCGACTGTGAGGTCGGCCAGCGCGGCTACGTCAAACAGCTCAACTACTTCGACCAGCAGCACCGCAACTTCGACTCCGACGCGCACACTCCCGGCGCCCAGAACACAAACTTCGTCGGCCTCCCCCACGTGCCCGCGGGCGAGACCTTCTCGCGCGAGCCCCAGCTCGGCCCCAAGCTCCCCTTCATTCCGGGCAACCCATGAGAATCTTCGGTCGCACCATATTCCGCCGCAGCGGTCCCAAGAAGCGGATGAGCCCGTTCAAGGCTGGGGTGATCGGGGCGGTCGTGCTCGCGGTCTTCCTCTATCTCGGGTTCACCAAGTTCGCCAACCCGTTCTCGAGCCCCTACGAGATCCACGCGATCGTTCCCAACGCCGGCGGGCTGCGGCCCGACTCGGCGGTGCGGATCGCGGGCGTGGACGTGGGCACGGTCACCTCGATTTCGAGCGTCGCCGGCAAGCAGGCCGCCAACGTGACGATGCAGATCGACTCCAATGGGCTGCCCATCCACCGCGACGCGACCTTCTGGATCAGGCCACGCATCTTCCTCGAGGGCAACTTCTTCGTCGATCTGTATCCGGGCAGCCCCTCGGCGCCCGATGTCAGCAGCGGCCATACCTTCCCCATCCAGCAGACGCGCGAGCCTGTCCAGCTCGACCAGCTGTTCGGCTCGCTGCAGGCCAATACGCGCCGCAATCTCCAGACGCTGCTGACCCAGTACGGCTCCGCGGTCAAGAAGGCCGGGCCCTCCTTCAACCGCTCGATCCAGTACTGGCTGCCCGCCTACGAGTACACCTCGGTCGTCACCCACGACGCGCTCGGACTGCAGCCCAACGACCTCGCGAACTGGATCGCCGCTCAGGCCACGGTGTCGGGCGCCTTCGACGCCCACCCCCAGAACCTCAAGAGCCTGATCACCAACTTCGACACGACCGCTTACGCCTTCGCGCGTGAGAACGTTGCGCTCCAGCACACGGTCGCGCAGCTGCCCAAGACGCTGAACGCCGCCATGCCTGCCTTCCGCGCGCTCAACGCCGCCTTCCCGCCGCTGCGCCAACTCGCGCGGGCGCTGCTTCCCGGCGTGCAGTCGACCGGCCCCATGATCACTGCGAGCCTGCCGTTCATCCATCAGCTGCGGCTGCTGGTCCAACCCGCCGAGCTGCAGGGTCTGGCCCTGGCACTGCAGAAGACGATGCCCTCGCTGGCCCGGCTCACCCACGCCACGATCCCGCTGATGAAGAACGAGGTCCGCCCGGCGTCGAGCTGCGTGGCCAACGTGATCATTCCCTGGTCGAAGCTCCAGATCCACGACTCCCACTTCAACTCCAAGAACGGCTATCCGCCGCACCCGACCTACCTCGAGGTGGTGCAGCTGCTGCCTGGGATCGCGGGCGAGAGCCGCACTTTCGACGCCAACGGTCCCTACATCCGCCTGCTCGGCAACGGCGGCACCTTCACCTACTCGCTGGGCGGAAAGCTGTTCGGCAACCTGGTCAACCAGCTCAAGGGCGTCGACCCGACTCCGCCCAAGGGCGACAAGCGTCCGCCGCTACGCGAGCACGTGCCGTGTGAGACGCAGCAGGCGATCAAGACGCTCAACGACGACAACAACAGCGGGGCGCCCAACCCCATGAGCACCAGCGCCAGCCCCGCCTCCAGCGCCCTGGCCTCGTCGGTCAACAAGGTCTTCGACGCCGAGCTCGCCAAGGTGCTCCAGAGCCAGCACTCGGGCCTGCACATCGCCGGCACGCCGACGAGCACCCCCACGTCGCAGAGGAGCAGCAAGCCGTGAAGCTGGCGATCAAGCGACACGCGGGCGACTTCGTCGCGATCGTGGCGCTGGCGATCCTGGCGATCGCGGTAACCGGGTACATCCTCGCCAAGCAGGGGGTGCGCTTCCCCTTCGTCCAGTCATCGCCGTACACGATCAGCGCCGAGTTCTCGACCGCCCAGGCGGTCACGCCCGGCCAGGGGCAGAGCGTCAACGTCTCGGGCGTGAAGGTGGGAGACATCTCGGGCGTCCAGCTCAAGAACGGCTACGCCGTCGTGCAGATGGCGATCGACCCCCAGTACAACCACCTGGTCCATTCCGACGCGACCGCCCTGCTGCGCCCGAAGACCGGCCTGCAGGACATGTTCGTGGAACTGAACCCCGGCAGCAAGAGCGCGCCTCTGGTCAAGCCCGGGTACACGATCCCGCTGAAGAACACCGATCCCGAGATCAACCTCGACGAGGTGCTCTCATCGCTTGACGCCGACACGCGCCAGTATCTCGACCTGCTGGTCAACGGCGCCGGGCAGGGGCTCAACCACAACTCGAGCCAGCTGGCCCAGGTGCTCGAGCGCTTCGAGCCCACCCACCGTGATCTGGCGCGGCTCAACGGTGCCCTGGCCCAGCGCGGCCGCGACCTCCAGCAGCTGGTCAACTCGCTCCAGCGCCTGAACACCTCGCTGGCGACCAAGAAGACCCAGATCGTGCAGCTGATCGACTCGAGCTCGAGCGTGTTCGCGGCGCTCGCCTCCGAGGAGGGCAACATCAGCCGCGCGGTCAAGGACCTCCCGCCCACCCTGCAGCAGACCGCGGTCACGCTGGCCAAGGTGCAGCGCTTCGCTCAGCTGCTGGGACCGACAGCGACCAAGCTGCTGCCCGCGGCGGCGGCGCTGCCGGCGGCCAACCACGCGCTCGCGGCGCTCGCAAAGCCCGCCGCGCCGATCGTCCAGCACGAGATCCGGCCGTTCGTGATCGCCGCCCAGCCGGTGGTGCGCAGCCTCGAGTCGCCGGCGATCAAGCTGGCCAAGGCCACGCCCAACCTCTCAAAGACCTTCGTCGTCATCAACCACCTGATGAACCTGGTGGGCTACAACCCGACCAACAAGGCCACGAATACGCACGGCTACCTGTGGTGGCTGTCCTGGCTGGGCCACGTGGGCCGCACGGTGTTCGGCGTCCAGGACGGCAACGGCGACTACCGCCAGGCATTCCTGCAGCTGAGCTGCGCCTCGATCGCGCAGATCCTCAATGGGCTGAACCCGCAGCTGTTGCAGCTGGTCAATGCGCTCGGTCTGCTCAGCCTGCTCGGCAAGGGAGGCGTGTGCCCGTCGCAGGCGGCGGCGCTCAACAGCGCCTATGCGAAGTACAAGTCGACCGGCGTCAACCCGAGCCTCTCGAGCTCCAAGAGCCCCGGCCTGAACCTGTCAAGCCTCTCCAACGCGACCTCCGCGCTCTCCGTGCTGATGCAGGGCAGCGGCAAGGACCTCGCAGCCCTCGGTCTCAATCACCTCAACCTCAAGCACATGTTCCTGCCCACCCTGCCCACCCACTAGATGGAAACCAGCGCACCCTCAATCGGCAAGGTCCTTTCGATGGTGCTGTTCGCGCTGTCGTGCATCGGGCTGCTGCTGTTCTTGTGGATCGAGTTCGGCGGCGGGATCCCCTTCGAGGCGCAGGGCTATCGCTTCAATGTCGCCTTCCCCTACGCGCAAGAGCTCGCCGCGCCCGCCCAGGTGCGGATCGCGGGCGTGAACGTGGGCAAGGTCGTGGGCACCTCGCTGCAGGGCAACCGTACGCTCGCCACGATCCAGATGAGCAACCAGTTCGCGCCGATCCGCAAGGACACGCGCGCGATCCTGCGCACCAAGACGATCCTCGGCGAGACCTATGTGCAGCTCAGCGAGGGCACGCGCAACAGCCCGCCACTGCCGGACGGAGGGACGCTGCCGGCGGGACAGGTGATCCCCGCGGTGCAGCTCGACGACATCTTCTCCGCGCTCGACGCGCCCACCCGCCGCGCCTTCCAGCAGTGGCAGTACGCCATGAGCCAGGCGGTCAAGGGCAACGACCAGAACCTCAACTACGTGCTCGGCAACCTGCCCACGTTCGCGGCCGACGCGACCGACATCATGCAGGTGCTTGACGTCCAGCATGCCGCGGTTGTGAGCCTGTTTCACAACGGCGCGACGGTGTTCAACGCGCTCGCGCACAACCAGACCGCGCTGCGCAACTTGATCACGACCGGCGAGACCACCTTCGCCACCACCGCCGCCAACAACCGCGCGCTGGCTGCGGCCTTCCGCGTGTTCCCGACCTTCCTGTACGAGACCAAGCTGACGATGGCGCGGCTGAAGTCCTTCGCGCTCAACACCGACCCGCTGATCCGTGCGCTCGAGCCTGTGGCGCTCGACCTGGGGCCGACCATGCACGCCATCCAGGTGCTCTCGCCCAACCTGCGCTCGCTGTTCTTCCACCTGCGGCCGCTGATCCAGGCCTCCAAGACGGGGCTGCCGGCGATCGCCAAGGTGCTGCGCGGTGCCAGCCCGATGCTCGACAACCTGGGGCCGTTCCTCGAGCAGCTGAACCCGGTGCTGACCTGGCTCGGACTACACCAGCACCTGATCGCCGACTTCATCAGCCAGCCCGGTACGCCGCTTAACGCGGTCACCGCGCACCTCGGCGGCGTCGGCCACTACCTGCGCACGATGTCGCCGCTGGGCCAAGATACGCTCACGCTCGCCGGCTTCTCCAAAGGCCGCACCAAGGACAACCGCGGCAACACTTATCCGTGGCCCACATGGCTGCCGTCGGGCCTGCCGGAGGACTTCATCAAGGGCGACCTGCCCGCCTGGGACTGCAAGAACACGGGCGGCGACAACAGCGCGCACGCCGGCAACCCGTCGTGCTGGGTGCAGCCATACCCCGGCCATCTGCTCGGTCAGCACCGCGAGTTCCCGCACATCAACGCGACCACCTATTCGAGCCGCTAGGGCAGTCATCGGGTTCACGCTGGCTGCCGCTCTCGCCGGCTGCGGCTCATCGTCCCCCGCGACGACCACCACGGCCACTCATGCCCATGCGCAGCATCATCCAGCACACCACCACCGCCGGCGCGCGCGGCCGCGTGGTCCCGGGGTAGGCGCGAGCCTGCGCGTGCACGCGCGCGGCGAGACGCTCGCGGTCACGGTCACGAGGATGATCGACCCGCTGCGTGGCTCAGGCGCAGCGGCGCCGCCGGGCGCGCGCGTGGTCGGGGTGCTGGTGCGCATCCTCAATCACGGACCGGGCGTCTATGACAGCTCGGCCACGGGCGACTTCTCGCTGCGCAGCTCGGCCGGCGACGCCTCGCCCACCTTCGTCCCGCAGGGCATCTGCCAGACGCCGCTGCGCGACTTCGACAACGAGATCTCACCCGGGGAGGAGCGCTCGGGCTGCGTCGCCTTCGCGCTCCCGGCCGGGGCACGGGGGCTGACGGTCCGCTTCTCACCCCATGGCAGCCCGAACGGCAGCGTGGCCTGGGTGGTGAGATCGGCTTGATCACCATCACAAGGGCGGGAGCTGCAAGTCGACGCTGATGCTCAGCGTGAGCACAATGTCGGGCACCGCGAAGTGCGGCAAGCCTGCCGGAAGCGGCAGCGCGACAGGCACCTACACGGAGACGCCCAAGATTCCGAATGTCAAGATCGCGGGGAGCGGGAGCCTGCTGCCACCCGGCCCTTTTAGCGGCAAGTTCAAGATCACGAAGGCCACGGGCAAGCTCAAGAAGGCGCACGGCAGCGGCACGATCAACTGCACACAGAGCGTCCTGACGCTCACCTGCAAGCAGAAGCTGACCAAGGGCAGCCTCTAAATATTCGGTCCGGGGCCGCGCATGTGCGGCCCCGCCGGCCGGAACATGTTCCGGCCGGGGCCGGCGC
>JAVKSP010000091.1:0-12305 GCA_039583645.1 Solirubrobacteraceae bacterium | reverse complement strand
ACGGTGCCCGGATTCCCCGCCAGGCCCGGGATCCCGTCCGCCCCCGGATAGGTGCCGAAGTAGTTATCGAAGGAGCGGTTCTCCTGCATGATCACCACGACGTGCTTGATCTTGTGGATCCCTGCGGGGATCACGTCGTGGGTGTGGAAGTTGTGCTTAAAGTCGATCTTGTGAGCGGACCCGCCGCATGCGACGACCACCACCGCGGTTACTGCCGCTAGGGCCAGCACCCACCACCAGCGTCGCGCCTTGCTCACAACCCCCGCTCCAATAGCCGCCACCCGGCGGCGTGGCCGGCGAGGAAAACGAGCAGATCTTCGGCACCCCACGACCCCACGGCTCGGCGAGCCGGGCAGCAAACAGAGGGGCGATGTCTAGGCCGCAGGGAACGCAAAACGCGAGGGTTCGATCAGAGGCCATCAGCGAATCGCGGTTCCCGCGCGCTTGGCGCGGCAGCGGGCCTCATCGCGTGGCGAGTCTAACCGTGGCTACCTGCGGCAAACGTGCGCTGGGGCCACGCTTCACTTGCAGCTAACACGGGCGGACCCGCCAGCTCGAGGGCCGGTCGGGAGCGCCGGCGATGGCGTCCGCCAGCCGATGTCGGCGTGCGCGGCCCTTCTCCCAGCGTCTTTCCGCCTTCTGCAATTTGCGACTTCCCGGCTTGTAGCGCCATCGCGCCCAAGGCGAACGCGGGGCCGCGAGCCCCACGGCTCCCGCCAGCGACACGAGCGGGATAAACAGACCGATCAAGGCGAGCAGTCGCCGCCCTTTGAGGATCGCGGCGACAGCGAGCAGCACGTCGAGCAACACCAGGCCGATCAGTGCTTCCACCGATGCGGCATGGTGTCTGAGGTCGAACGGAGCCAGGCCGCAGGCGATCAGGCCGCCGAGCACCGTCGCGACGACCACTGCGTCGACCGAGGAGCGGCCCTCCTCGGCCCAGTAGATATCGCGTAGGTGGATCCACAGCGCAAACTCGTCGAGCGTGAAGCCCGCCCCGATGCCGAACAGCGCCGCGAGTATCTCGGTCCACGGGCTGGACCGAGATACCGCGAAGTCGAGAAACCCTGCGAGCAGGAGCAGCACGATGCCCCACACCAGGTGATGCAGGTGCAGCCCGCCCGAAGTCTTGACGCTACCGGGCCACCAGGGGACCTTCGGACTGCGTATCAGCCGGGAGCTCGTGCGGATGAAGATGAAGGAGGCGAGGAACGCTCCGAGCAGCACGAAACCGTCGCGTTGGCCTTGCAGATCCAGAAAGTGCGCGGGCAGACGGAGTTCCAGAGCGGTGACCAACACCGATCCCGCAGCTTAGGCGCTCAGCCGCCGCGCACCGCGGGCTGACCTAGCGCAGTGCGCAGTCGAGCAGCCGCGTGAGTTCGCGTTCTTTGCTCTCGGTGTCGAGACCGTGGTCGGCGAGCGTCTCCCAGAAGCGTCGAGTAGGACGCCGTTGTAGGCGAAGTCGTGGTCTCGCAGCGCCGGGTGAGAGCGAATCAGCGGCGCACCGTCCGCGCCCTGCTCGACCGCGAGGTATCGCCGGTCGCCGTCTCTGGCTAGCGAGGACTCTCGAGCGTGCCGCTGGCCGTCAGTTCGAGCGGCGTTCCCGTTCGGACCAGCGGAGAGGGAGGGATTCGAACCCTCGATGGACGAAACCGCCCATACCGGTTTTCGAGACCGGCGCATTCAACCGCTCTGCCACCTCTCCGGTCTCGGGCGAGGCTAGCGAATCGTCAATGATGGCCGAGAATCCGCTGCAAATGGAGCGAATCACTGTCTGAAGGCGACCGGCACTCCATGGCGCGGGGTGGGTCAACGCGGGTCAGTCGAAGGCTCCTTTTCGGGGCTCCCGGTCCCTTCCCGGTCCCCTGACGGTCCCCTCACGATGGTGTCCTCACGGTCTCAGCCAATGTCGAAGTGGCCCGGCCATAACGCCCAGTGGCCCACGCCGATCAGCCATTGCCGGCATCCGCCTGTTCATCCGCCAGGCCAGCGAAGACCGACACTGCGAGCAGGCGGGCGAGGGTCTCGGCGAACGCGCTGGGGTCTCGCGGGAGTCAAGGTCTAGCTCAGCGAGGGTGCGCGACAGCCAGCTGATCGCCTGCTGCGTTACCCGCACTACGGTCGGTGGCTCGAGGTCGAGGCTCGCTGACTCGAGGAGTTGCGCGGCGATGTCGTAGACGACCGGCAGCCACTCGTCAGCGGTGTAGCCGTGCTCAGCGCCGTCCAGTTCGAGTGCGCGGTGGCAGCTTGCGAGCGCGGCCGAGGCCTTTCTCTGGCCGGCGTCGATCAGTTCTCGGCCGAGGCTGCGCGTCCCGTCGGGCAGCGCATGAAGCACGTGGATCGCGACGGCGACGGTGCCGGCGGGAGGGATGGCGGTGGCGAGTACACCGATGGGTCGCGGAGGATCGTCGCCTTGGCCTCCGCGAGCCGCGCCCGGGCGCCGGGCATCTTCGTACCGGGCGGCGAGCTGTTCGTGCGCCCATGGACGGGCGAGGCGCCGGTAGGTGTCCTCTAGGTCGATCACGAGAGGCAGCATGACGCGGCGAGCGGCGGGTCGCGTCCTCGTTCTCCTCCAAGCCGAGGCGAACTGGCGGGGGATCTGAGGCCTCACCCCATACCTCCCGGGTGGTGCGTGATCTGTCGCCCATCTCCTTCGGTTCGGCGGCGGCCCGGTGAGCATCCGAGTGCGCTCGCTGGTCACGCGGCGGGCACGATCGGCCCGGCGCCTTGCGCTCGTGCTCGCGGGGCTCGTGGTCTTGGGCGCGATCGGCTCCGCGCTTGCGCCGCCTTCGGAGACTGGGCCGAGGCACGGCTCGCCGACGGCAGGGAGGACACGCGGCGCGCCGCCGGTCGGTGCGAAGGTCGGGGAATCGCTGCTCTCGGCCGCTCAGCTTGACAGCGCTCGTACGGCAGCGGGGCGGTTCCTCGCTGGCTATCTGCCATTTGCGTACGGCCGGGGATCCGCGTCCGCGATTCAGCTGGCGACGCAGGGGCTGCGCCGCAAGCTACTAAGGAAGCGCGCCCAGGTCACACCGGTGGAGCGCCGTCGCCATCCACGCGTGGTCTCGCTGCAGGCCGCCGGCCAGGCTCCCGGCGAGGTGCTCGCCACCGCGATGGTCGGCGACGGCGGGATCACGGCCTACGCGCTGCGGCTCACCGTCGAGGAAATCCGCGGGAGCTGGCTGGTGAGCGACGTCGACGGCGGCTGAGCGCAGGCCCGTGCCAACCTTCGCCCGCAGACGCACCGGGTGGATCCTGATCGTGGTCGCGGCGGCGGTGCCGCTGCTGCTGGCGCTCGGTGCGGCGCTGATCTCGGTGCTGGTGGGGCGGAGCTGCTCGGGCGGAGCGGGAGTAGGGGATGCGCCCTCGCATGTGGCTCGGCGGGACATCCCTGCGAACTTCCTTCGAATCTACGAGCAGGTGGGCGTCCACTACGGAATCCCCTGGGAACTCTTGGCCGGCATCGGCAAGGAGGAGTGCGACCACGGCCTGAACCCCGACCCTTCTTGCACTCCGATCCCAGGGGCGAGGGGCCCGGGGGTGGCGAACGCCGCGGGGGCATCGGGGCCGATGCAGATCGGCGTTGGCGGAGCCGCCGGGGATGCGTACGACGCGCTGCGCCGCTACCTGCCCAACCCGGCGCTGGGCCCGCACGACCCGACGACCGCGGTCGAGCTGGCGGCGCTTGTCCTGATCAAGGACAAGGGCGCGCCCACCGGCAAGCCGATCGACGCGTACTGGCGCTATGTGGAGGCGTACAACGGCTCGGGGCCGGCGGCCGCGGCATATGCCGATCGGGTGATCGCCGACGCCCACGCCTACCAGGGGCAGGGCACGGTGACGCTCGCGGGCTGCGTGGGCAGGCCCGGCGGCTACATCAACCCGTTCGCCGGTGAGGCGTGGGCGCCCTCGCGCACCGACATGGGCGTCGACTACGACCCGCTCAAAGTCGAGCCGGTGCGCGCGATCGGCGCGGGCACGATCGTCTCCATCGGTTCGTGGGGCTTCTACGGCCCGTGGTTTGACTACCGGCTCGCAGGTGGTCGGTTCGCCGGCAAGTGCATCTATGTCGCCGAGCACATCTCAAGCATCCTCAAGCCCGGCACCAGCTTCTCCGCCGGGGATACGATCGCCACCGCCTACCCGGGTCCCTATTGGACGGAGTGGGGGTGGGCCAAGGCGCTCGACACCCCGGCGGTCACCTAGGCTCAGTGCGGCTGCACCGAGCAGGACAACGTCAACCCCGGCGGGAAAGCGTTCGCGCGCTTTTTGCGCAGCCTCGGCGCGCACACCGAACAGAATCCGGGGCCGGGACCGATGTACGCGGGCGGGTCGTGTTGATGTGCAGCCAGCGCGGACGCCGCCGGGCGGACCGTCATGAAATCAACGCGCTTCGGGTACGTCGCTTGGCGCTAACACTCGTGGCGACGGGATTGGTCGTGGCCGCGGAGGTGCGTGGGACGCTGAGGTCTGCGGCGCCGGGGGACCACCCGGTTTGGCAACGCGCGACGGTTGGGGCGTATGCATCACCACAGGCCCATGAAGGGGAGCCGCAACTCTCGCGGAACTCGACCGCTCCGCCAGCGCCCACGAGTGCCGCGCGGCGGTTCGCGCGCGACTACTCCGCGTGGGAAGGCGGCACACTCGCCACGATCCCGTCGGGGGATGCGACGCGGCGCGTGATCAGGCTGATTGTGCAGGCCGGACGGCATGGCCCTGGCGCAGCCGCGGATCCCACGTCGGTACGCATGCGTCCTGCCGGTCCGAGTGGATACGTTGTGACGAGTCCGATCGGAAACTTCTTGATCGCTCGGCGAGGATCGCGGTGGCTGGCGGTCTCGCTGCCCGGGGATTAGGGTCGGCTCGCCGCTCGTCGAGCGAAACTGTCAATGGCCCGATAAGCCGCGGCTCATGGATGGCCGCCCGTTTGGAACAGCTGCGCCAGCTACCGCAGGTTGACTATCGCGTCCCTTAGTTTTGTGAGGATGCCCAAGAGCTGCTCCGGCCGTTCTAGGGTCGACCAGGGAGACTTCCCTATGGCTCACCGCTGGGTCCCGTACGGTCAAGACCCCCGCAAGTGGGGTAGCTACCGGATCATGGAACGCAGCAGACCGCGCGATCTGGAGCTGACCTATCCCGCGGTTGCCGACTCGGTCCGCACGGCACGGTGCACGCTGGCCCGATTCGCTGCGCAGGCCGGCGCGAGCGCCGAGCAGATAGAGGCGGTTCGCCTCGCCGCCACGGAGGCGGCGACAAACGCCGTCAAGCACGCCTACCCGGACAGCGCCGGAAGTTTGCACATCACTGCCGCGGTGGCCTGCGGCGAGTTGTGCGTGGGGATCGCCGATGACGGCTGCGGGATCCGTCCCCACGTGCCCCGCGGCGGACTTGGTCTCGGGCTGACGTTGATGGCTGCGGTGTGCGACGAGCTTCAGATCGTCAAGCGGTCTTCCGGGGGTACCGGGCTGTGGTTGTGGTTCAAGCTCAAGACCGAAGCGCCCCTGCTCGACGATCACCCTCGCGGGTCGGCGGCCTCCGCGACCGCGCCCGCTAGGTCGCGCTTCTCGACCACGACCCAGCCGGCGCCCGAGACGACCAGCGTGTCTTCGTCCGGGACCTCGTGACCCTGGGCGAGGAGGAACCGTCGCGGGTGCGTGCGGACCTGCTCATAGTCGGCGATCGTCAGCTCGAGCACCTGATCGCACCCCAACCGGGCGCACTCGCAACGAAACCCGACTCGCTCACCCTCGTCTCCGGGCCACTGGCCGCGCTCGATCGCCTCGTTGACCTCGCGAAGCGCTGCCTCGTTTGCAGCCACCCTGCGCTGAACCTGATCGTCCACGGGCCGATCCTCGCAGATCAAGAAGTTCCGATGATCGGTCCCGCGGCGATGCACGGTGTCCGCAGCATTAGCGTCCGGTCCTGGGCAGCGGCTCGACCAGCTCCCGGGGAGCGGCCCGTTAGCTGCCTGCCAGGTTATGGCCCGTCCACCCTCCAGTGACCCATCGCCGGCTCCGGCGTCGGCGAGATCTCAGCCCAGCTAGCGGTCCTGGCTCGCGAGTGAGCGATCACGCGCTTGGCAGCGCGCGCCGTCGCCGGCGCTCGACGATCGCAAGGCGAAGACGCAGCATTGTCAGCGGATCGTGTGGCTGGACGCCGTCAGGCGGCTCGTGGCAGGGCTGCGGCGAGCTTGCGCCGTGCACGATATACGGCCTGGGATGCACCCTTGGGCGTGCGCCCCAGCGCCGGGCCGAGCCGCTTGTAGTTCTCTCCTTCGACCACGCCGGCGATCGCCGCCCGCTCGCCCTCGCTGAGCGCGGGAAGCGCCCGGATCACGCACGTGAGTTCCTCGCGCACGAGCAGGCGTGACTCGGGGTCCGTGCGAGCATCGCAGGGTGCCGGGAGCGTGTCGATCAGCGTCAGCGTAGACCCAGCATCTCGCGTGTTGCCGGGGCAGGGGCATGCCTGTTCGAGTGGCAGCGCGTGGCTGAGTAGCTCGTGTTTGCGTCTCGACGCTGCCTGGACGGCGAGCAGCGCCTGGTTTGAGGCGCAGCGGTCGGCGAAGGGCGGGAACGGGCCGCGCTCGGGCCGCCAGGCGCGGATCGCGAGCAGCAGTCCGATCCTGGCCTCTTGGGCGAGATCATCGTGGCCGAGGTGGGGTGGGGGCTTCAGCTTCCAGGCCACGCGGTGGATGAGTGGCTCGTAGCGGCGCAGCAGCTCCGTGCTGCGCGTCCCGGTCGCCTTGCTGGGCGGCTTCAATCAACTGCCGGGGAGTGCCGGGGAGCAGCCGGCGAGTGTAAAACTCGCTCATGCTGGCGGATCCTGAGCTTGCCGATAGGGTTTTCTTCCGAGGTTCGGCGGGTGCTGTTACGTGCGCGCTGGGCCACGCGATGCGGGCAGTGCGCCAGCGAGAAGCGGGTGACTCGGGCGGAGGGCCGCTGCGTGCGTGCATCGTTGTTGCGCGCGTGGACCGGAGCGCTATCCGGTCACCCGCGGATGCTCGAAGGCCAGCGAGGCAATAGGCCCCGGTGCCAATACCTCAAAGGCATCCCAAGCGGACGAGCGCCCATGCCGAACGAGACAGCCACGAGTAGCGACAGTCACTGGACTTCCAAGCTGAACCTGCTCGTGGCGCGCGGAGCCTCACCGGCCGCGCGAACCCATGATCCGCTGGTCGCAGGTGAGCGCGGGGCGACGGCTTCTCGATTGGGTTCTGGCGTGGGCGCTCGGTCTGCTCTTCGCAGGTCATCGCAAGGCGCGCGAATCGTCTCGGGGGTGAGCCGTGAGCGCCGAGATCACCTTCCGTTACGAGTCGGGCACCGCCCGCTTGCAGGTCCCCTCCGACGTCGCGATCGAGGAGCTGCTGCCCGAGTTTGTGGAGATCGCGGGCGAAGACGCCACGAGTGATGGCTGGAGGCTCAAGCCTGCCGCGGGGACTGTCCTCCCCGCTGAGAGCACATTCGGGCAGTGCGGAGTGCGGGACGGCGCCGTGCTGGTCCTCGAACGCTCCCTTCAAGAGTGCGCCCCGACCGCGGGCACTGACCGCCGTGAATCGTCCGCGCCCGTAGAGCCGGTAAGCCCGACTCCGAGCGCTCCGTTACAGCGAACGACCAGTGGGACAGCACGAACGATCAGCGAACGGACCGCGCGCACACTTCCGCAGCGGCTGACCACGGCGGTGCGCCTGCGCGAAGCGCTGCGCGCGCTTTTCGGTCAAACGGATTCGCCCGCGCCTCAGCGAGCAGCGGCAGGCCTGCACAACCCCGAAGCCTTCGCATTGCCGCCGCGCTCATCGCCGGTTGCGCGCATGCGCGAGGCCTGGGCGCGAACCGACCATCTCTTGCGCCTGGAGGAGATGATCCTCTCGCCGCACCTGCAGCGGTGCGTCACGATCGCGGTCGTCTCGCCGAAGGGCGGCGTCGGCAAGACCACGACTGCGGCGCTTCTGGGGTCGCTGCTTGCCTTCCTGCGCCGCGACCGCGTCGTGGCGGTGGACGCCAATCCAGACTGGGGCTCACTTGGTCGGCGCCTTTGCCCCGGGCATCCCGTATGCATCGACGAGCTGCTCTGCGGACCGCTGGCGAAGCCTCATCCGAACGTGCTTGAGCTCGGCGCCCACCTCGCCCCGGGCCCAGAAGGGCTCATGATCGCGCCCGCCCCAGCCGAGCCCGAGCGGGCCTCCCGGCTAGAGGAGACGCCTACCGCACCTTGTTCGAGAAGCTGGCAGCGCTCGTGGGCACGCTGGTTCTCGACTGCGGCACCGGGCTGGATTCGCCTGCCGCGCGGGCAGCGCTGTCGTGTTCGAATCAGCTGGTGCTCGTCACCGACGGGGAACCCGATACCGCCAGCCTCGTTGCAGAGGCTGCCGAACGGCAGCTGGCCGTGCGCGCCCCCGCGCTAGCACTGGTGGTCAACAAGCTCGACCGATCCTCCCATGTGGACGTCACCGCACTCGAGCGCCAGCTGAACTTTGCCGACGGGCTCGTGCTCGTGCCCAACGATCGCGCTGGCGTCGACGCGCTGCACGGCAGCCGCTTCTCCTGGAGGAGCGCTCCGTCTGGCTGGCAGACCCCGCTCCGCGAGCTCGCCGCTTTGCTCGTCGCCGGCTGGAGGCGACTGGAGCTCGCACGTGAGAAGGAAGCCGAGCAGGTGCTCGGGTGGCTGCTGGCTACTGCGGGGCGCGATCGGCGGGCTTGAGGTCCGCTTCAGGCGAGCCGGTGACACCAATCCTGGTACCTCAGCCGGCGGCGATGTGAGCGATGCTGCGCTGCCGTGAGCTCAGGAGCAACTGTAACAATCCATCCTAAGACTTACTATTTGAGTCTAAGTGAGTGGTATGCTCTGGCCCCGCGATGTTGGAACCAGCGGAACCTGCGGAGTCTGGCCAACCAGGTGGGTTCGAGCCCGAGCGGTGGCGCGCGAGGAAAAGCGTCCGGTGGCTCCGCCTGGCGGGGGATGAGCAGAGGACAGAGGACCAACCCACTCCGGCCCCGGAACCGTGCGAACGCTGTGTGCGGTCAGGCCGCACATGCCCATCATGCGTACAGCGCCGCCGCTCCGCCTGGTCGCTGATCAACGAGTACGGCGAGAGCGTCGAAAGCGCGGCGAGGATCATGAAGCTCACGCCAGAGCGGTTGCGAGCGCTCGTCGAGGAGGAGGCCGACCGCCGCGAGCTCCAGCGCTTCAAATGCGACTCGATCCCAGTGGCGCTCACGCGCCCGGTGATCGAAGAGGCGCTGACGCGCGACCCCGAGCTCACCCCCGCTGACATCGCGCGTTGGCTCGCCATGCGCCAAGTCGACTTCGAGCGCGCATTCCTCGGCAAGGCGAACAGCCGGCAGACAAAGGCGCGCGTGAACGTAACGAGCGCCAGCCGGCTGATGATCGCGCTCGGCCGCGCCCCCAACGAGCTGCCCGGGTGTTGAGCCGGTTCATGGCCCGGCGCGGACTCCAGCTGAGCGCCGGAACCGTATCCGGCGTCGGGCACCATGGCACCACCAGCTTGTGCTTTCGGGGCATGAAAATCGTGGTTGAGTCTGTTGTCCGGGTGCCGGCCTAGGGTCCGGCCACTGGGACAGGGGCTCTTGGGAGAACGTAGTGGGGCAGGCCGCTTTCAACGGTGGGCTTCGAGCTCGTGCTTTCTGTGGCCGCCCCTGCGACTTGCCCGGTTGCGCTGCGAGCGCGTATCCGTCCGTGTCGTTTGCCCCCTGGTTCTCCAAAGCCAAGGTCGAGATGAAGGGAGGGTGTCGTGGGGTTAGCTGGTCGTGCGGTGGGGCTGGATGTGCATTTGGAGTTCTGCGAGGTCGCGATCTGTGACGGTGGGCAGGTTCGCTCTGCCGGACGGGTTGCGAGCACCCCGGATGGCTTGCGGGCGTTGGCGGACAGTTTGCTGTCGAGCGATCGGGTGGTGCTGGAGATGAGTAGCAGCGCTTCGGAGATCGTGCGCATCCTCGAGCCTCATGTGGCTCGGGTGCTAGTGGTTAGTCCGGGTGACACGGGAATCGCGCGTGCGCGCGCGAAGACCGATCGGTTGGATGCCAGGACGTTGGCGCGGCTTTTGTGGGCGGGCGATCTGGACCCGGTGTGGATGCCGGACGAGCGCATCCGCGTGCTGCGCCGCCGACTGTCGCGGCGGGAGCAACTTGTGCATTCTCGGACGCGGTGCAAAAACGAGGTTCATGCCGTGTTGATGCGCCGGCTCGTGGGCCGCTGCCCCTACTCGGACATGTTCGGCAAGGCGGGTCGAGGGTGGCTGCGCACGCTTCAGTTGCCCGTCGACGAGTGTGAGACGGTCGAGGCTGCGATGCGCCAGATCGCATTCCTCGATGCAGAGATCGCCGAGGTCGAGCGGCTGATCGCCCGCGAGATTGTGTGGTCTGCGGATACGAGGATGCTGATGAGCGTGCCGGGCGTGAACCTGATCTGCGCCGCCACCTTCATCGCCGCGATCGGCGACATCCGTCGCTTCCCAAGCCCCAAGCAGCTCGTGGCCTATCTCGGCCTGGACCCGAAGGTCCGTCAGTCCGGGTCGACGGCGGCGCGCACCGGCCGCATCTCCAAGCAGGGATCTCCTCGAGCTCGCTGGGCGCTGGTCGAGGCGGCCACGAGCGTCGCCCGCCAGCCGGGGCCGATGCGCGCCTTCCACCAGCGCGTCAAAGCACGGCGCGGCTACCAGATCGCGACCGTCGCGACCGCGCGGAAGCTCGCGTGCCTGTTCTGGTGCCTTCTGACCCGCGATGAGCGCTACGCCCACGCGCAGCCCTCGCTGACCGCCAAGAAGCTGCGCAAGCTCGAGCTCAAAGCCGGCGCCAAGCGCTACGAGCGCTCAGCCGCTGGGATCTACTCGACCAACGAGACGATGCGCGCCGCCGAGCGCAAGCTCGCCGAGCAGGCCGAAGCGTCCTACGTCCGCCTCGTCCGCGACTGGCAGGCGATGGCGCCACAGAACAAAGGCGCGGGCGTGACACTGGAGCGCGCATAGATTTAAGTCACTCAAAGAGGACCAGCCGCGCGGCAGACCACAAGCTCCTGACGTCTGCTCTTCGCTTCGTCAGTCACCCGCGCCGCGCACAACCTACCGTGCCGAACCCGCGGCTGACCAGCCCGCACTGATCACGAGCGCCCAAATTGGGCGCACGGTTCTCGCCGTCGGCATCGTCATTGTCCCGTCCGGCAGCCCCGAGCCAGGCGCACTAACGCCTACCGACGCCCGCGGCGAGAACCGCACATCCAAACCATCCCGCGGAACCGACTTGACTTTCATCCGTCCGTTGGTTGCGAGCCTCCGGTGTCTGCAGGGAAGCGAGTGTCT
Source organism: Solirubrobacteraceae bacterium (assembly GCA_039583645.1). GTDB lineage: Bacteria > Actinomycetota > Thermoleophilia > Solirubrobacterales > Solirubrobacteraceae > Palsa-465. Next base: position 994 of record JAVKSP010000091.1, on the reverse strand, counting down.
GAAGAGCGAAAGCGGTCGTGCGGTCCACGAACTTCCTCAGCACCCCGGCGCCGTTGAGAGGTCCTTCCTAGGTGAAAGACTTCTTCCGATGGCCCTCGTACACGCTTGATGTCGATGAGCCGCTTGAGTACGCCACGGTGATCGGATACCACGGGTTGTTTACCTGCTGGTGATCTTGCGCCGCGCTGCAGTATGCGGTCGTGGCGCTCTCGGTGCTGGTGGGCCGGGCGGGCGCCGTCGTCGACTGGGCGGCCCGCATTCGCGTGCTCAGGTGCCGGGCGTGCCATTCACGCATGGCGTAGCCGACGGCTTCACATGCGGCGCAGGGAGGCGTCTAGGAGCCGACAGCTCTGAGCGTGACGACATGGTCGGGGTTGACGACGAGGTCCTCGCCGGTTTCAGCCTCGACGAGCCATGCAAGCTGCATGATCGACCCGCGAGCGGCGTCGAGGATGATCTGTTCGACGTCCTTGGGATCTCCCTCGATGCGGTAGCGCTCTCCGGTGATGACCGCTATCTCCGTGATGGAAGTCATGGGTGGTCGGGGGCTGCTTGCGCTCATGTGCCGCTGGTTTGGCTGATCGGGGCTGAAGTCCCGCGCACGGGAGCGGAACGACTCGGAAGCTGTCATCCGCCCGCGCCATTTTGTAGCGCGTTGGTCGGGCGGTGTCGGGGTGCTACGGTGAGGCGCGGGTGGTGTTGCCCCCCGTGAGGTTCTCCTCGCCGGCGCAGCGAATCTCCACCAACCAACTGACCGCGCCAGCGAAGGAAGGAATGCCTATGTTCCCCGACCGCTACCAGGGGTTCGCGATGCGCGAGCGGGCTGAGAAGCTCGCCCTGGTCCGAGAGCAGGTCGAGAGCGGCTCGCTGGTTATCCGCCAGATGACGGAGAAGGACCCGGCCGCTGCCCGCCCCGCTCAGCCCTCGCGACCTGGCCGGCGGTGAGCTGTGCCCGAGCGGGAGGGACTGATCGCGCGGATCCGGCAGATTCGTC
>JAVKSP010000090.1:0-12364 GCA_039583645.1 Solirubrobacteraceae bacterium | reverse complement strand
CCGAGGTCCTCGGCCTCGTAGGCGAGCGCGCTGAAGCGAGCGCCCAGCGGGGCGAGCGCGGCGTCGTGCTCGGCCGCCGCCTCGAGCTGCCGTACGGGACCCGCCAGCAGCTCCAGCGCGCCTCGGTCTGCGGTAAGCGACTCGGCGGCCGCCGCCGCGGCCGCCCGCAACTGCTCGGTCGCGCGCAACCGGTCACGCTCGGCCGCCAGCGTGTCTTCCTCCTGCGCCGACGGATCGAGCTCCTCGACCTCGGCGAGCTCGAAGCCCAGCAGATCGAGCTCCCGCTCGCGCGCTCCGGCCAGCTCCCGGAGTTCAACCACCCGCCGCTCCAACTCCTTCACGCGCTCATGCGCAGCCGCGAGTTCGGTCCGCAGCGCACTCTGTTCCGGACCGCAGTGGCCGTCCAGCAGCTCCAGCTGGGCGGCGGCGATGGTCAGCTTGCGGTGTTCATGCTGGCCGTAGAAGGCGAGCAGCTCGCGCCCCAGCTCCCGCAACTCGCCGACGGTTGCAGCGCGACCACAGATATAGGCGCGGGTGCGCCCGTCGGGCCACAGCCGCCGCGCGAGCACGAGCTCTTCCGCGCCGGACGGCAACCGCTCGGCGAGCTCAGGTGCGATCACGGCCGGCGAAAACACACCCTCCACATAAGCCTCCGCCGCTTTGGGCCGCACGCTCCCGCTGCGCGCTCGACCGCCCAGCAGCAGGTCGAGCGCCTGCGCCAGCATCGTCTTGCCCGCTCCGGTCTCACCTGTGATCACGTTCAGCCCGGGCGCCAGGCGCAACTCGGCCCCTTCGAGCAGCAGCAGGTTCTCTACGCGCAGTTCTTCGAGCACCCGCGAGGAAATAGCAGCTGGGGGTGACGGAACGGGGGTGCCGGCGCTAACTCCGCCCTGCATCTGCTCGATCGCCTGACCGGACGCGACTCCAGGTCGTCAACACGAGCAGCCTGCCCCACCCGGGCCGGTAGCTCAGAGCCACCCGGGCCGGTAGCTCAGAGCCATCCGGGCCGGTAGCTCAGAGCGGCGCGGCGAGCCGCCCGAACTTCTCGCGCAGGCGGTGGTAAAACGTCGCCCCCGCGACCTGGGCGAGCGCGCCCTGGCCGTCGGCAAACTCGACCTGGAGTTGCTTGCCCGCCTCAAGCGTGCCCGCCGGCCGCCCGTCCACGGTCACGTCGACGGGCTCCTCCTGCGAGCGGTTGAAGACCGTGAGCACATCGCCCGGCGCAACGACCAGCGCTCTGGCGGTGAGGGAATGAGGCGCGATGAAGGAGACCGCGAAGCCCTCCACCCCCCACGCGAGGATCGGCCCGCCGTTGGCGAGGTTGTAGCCGGTCGAGCCGGCCGGAGTCGCCACCACCAGCCCGTCGCAGCGCACCCGGCCGACCTCGTCGGACCCGATCGCGTACGCCAAGTCGGCGACTCGCAGGCCCGGTTGACGGTGGATCGAGACGTCGTTGATCGCCAGCGCTCGAGGGTCGCTGCCCGAGACCGCGATGCCGGGCAGCGAGAGGATCTCGAACTCACCCGCGAACGCGGCCATGAACCCCTCCGTGCACTGCTCGCGGTCGATCGTGGCGAGAAACCCGATCTCGCCGAAGTTGACCGCGAAAACGGGAATGCCGGTGCCCGCATAGGTCCGCAACGCGGTGAGAATCGTGCCGTCTCCGCCGAGCGCGAAGCACATGTCAACGTCCAGGCTGACGTCGGCGTCGAGCTCGAGGCCTTCGGCCGGGACGAGTTCGTGCTTGCGCGTCTCCTCGCGATCGAACCGCAGTACCGCGCCGACGCGGGCCGCCACGTCGCGCAGCACGTGCAGCGAGGGGCCGGTTTCCTCTGGACGGCGGTGGGTGAAGACCGTCGCCGTGCGCACGAGCGCGCTCACGGCTCGACCTCGCCTGCGGCCGCCTCGAGCTCATCGAGGCCTCCGCGGGCCTCCTCCGCGAGCCACACGAACGACTCGCGGTTGCCCTTCGGCCCGGGAAGCCCCGAGCTGGCATACCCGAGCACGGCGGCGCCCAGACCCTGAGCGGCCAACCCCACCTCGACCAAGACCCGGCGACGCACCGCCGGATCGCGCACCACCCCGCCTTTGCCGACACTCTCCCGACCAGCCTCGAACTGCGGCTTGACAAGCGCGATGCAGTCGAAGCGGGGCGCCGCGCAGGCAAGGACCGCGGGCAGGACCTTTGCCAGCGAGATGAAGGAGACGTCGATCACGATCAAGTCGGGAGCGTACGGAAGCTCGGCGCAACGTAGGTGGCGGGCGTTGACCCGCTCGAGCACGGTCACCCTCGGGTCGGTGCGCAACCTGTAGTCGAGCTGGCCGTAACCGACATCGATACAGACCACCCGTCGGACGCCGCGGCGCAGCAGGCAGTCGCTGAAGCCGCCCGTCGACGCGCCGACGTCAAGCGCGTCGCGGCCCTCGATCTCGATGCCCAACGCGTCCAGCGCGTGCTCGAGCTTCTCGCCTCCGCGCGACACGTACTTGGGCCGTCCTACCAGTTCCAATTCGACGTGATCGGAGACGAGCTGGCCGGGCTTGTCGGCCCTCTTTCGCCCAGGCAGCAGCAGCACCTCGCCGGCCAGCACGGACGCCGCCGCGCGCGACCGGGAAGCGAACATCCCCCTGTCAAGGAGCAGCTGGTCGAGTCGAACTCGGGTCATGGGTGAGTGATCGAGATCACAGTCGGCCGCTGCGGGGCGAGCGACCATATCAGCGGGTGCCCATCACGGCACCCGCCGATACGCAGATACATCTCTCCTCCCTCCGCGATCGCCCGATGAGGGCGCTCGCAAGCCAACGGCCCGCGTGATGCGGGCCGTTGGCATGTGGGGCGCAAATGGAAGCGAGCGCGCAAGCGCCGCCTCAGGCGCGATCGAACCGCACGGTCACCTCGAGCCCGCCGCCGGACCGGGGTTCGGCCGTGAGAGCGGCTCCGTGGGCGGCGGCGACGGCCCCAATGATCGAGAGCCCGAGACCGAAGTGACCGTCTTCGGCCGCGGCGCGGGAATCGACCAGGCGCTCGAAGGGCTGGAAGAGGCGGTCGACCTCTCTGGCCGGGACAACCGTTCCGGTGTTGCCGACCGAGATGAGCGAGCCAGCGGCATCCTCGCCGGTACGAATCTCGACCCGGCCACGGTCATGGTTGTGGTGCACCGCGTTGTCGACCAGATTCGCGATCAGGCGTTCCAGCAGCGCCGGATCACCCTCGCTCGGCGCTGGGTCAAGTGAGGCATCTACCCGCAGTCCGCGGCGCTCGATCTCGCAGCCGGCCCGGTCCAGCGCTCGACCGGCCAAGCCTGCCAGGTCGAGTCGCTCGTGACGCTCCAAGCCGCGCTCGCTGCTGGCCAGCGCCAGCAGCGCTTCGAGCAGCCGTTCGTGCTGGCGTCCGGATGCCAGCAGCTCTTCACAGGCCGCGCGCAGGGTCGCCGCGCTGGCGTTGGGGTCGGCGAGCGCAACCTGCAGCAGAGTCCGCTCAATGGTGAGCGGCGTGCGCAGCTCATGGGACGCGTTGGCGACGAAGCGCCGCTGAGCCTCAAACGAGGCCTCGAGCCTGGCCAGCAGCTCGTCGAGCGTGTCGCCGAGCTGCTTGATCTCGTCGTCGGGCCCGCGCAGCGCGCGGCGCTGGTGCAGGTTGCCGGCCGAGATCGTGCGGGCGGTGGCGGCCATCTGCCGCAGCGGTCGCAGCGTACGGCCCGAGGCAAACCAGCCGATCACCGCCGCCGCGATGGCGGTGATCACCAACACCAGCCAGGAAACCGTCAGCAGCCGGTTCACGTCTGCGGACTTCTGTTGCACGACGCTGCTATGGGCCCCGGCCGCGGCCCCCGCTGGCGACGGCACTGCTTGTGCGACCCGGACCGTGGAGCCACTCTTGGCGATCAGCAGCAGCGCCGCGATCACGGCGGCGCCGATCAGAAGAAGCATCCCCGCGTACAGGACGGTCAGCCGCAGCCGAGCGGTGCTGGGAGGCAGACGTAAGCGCAATGCCGGCGCCATCAGATCCGGTAGCCGGCCTCGCGCACGGTCTCGATCACCGCCGGCTCACCCAATTTGGCGCGCAGGCGCGCGATCGTGGTCTTGACGGTGCTCGTAAAGGGGTTCGCGGCCTCGTCCCAGACGCGCTCGAGCAGCGCTTCGGCCGACACCACGTGGCCATCGGCGGCCAGCAGGCATTCCAGCAGCGCGAACTCCTTGGGGCTCAGCGGCAGCGCCCGCTGCCCACGAAAGGCGACACGCCTGGCCGGGTCCAGGATCACGTCCCCGCGCGTGAGCGTGGGCGGCACCGGAGCGCTCGCGCGCCGGCCGAGCGCGCGCACCCGCGCGACCAGCTCGGGGAACTCAAACGGCTTTGACAGATAGTCGTCGGCCCCCAGCTCGAGCCCCTCGACCCGGTCTCGCAGCGTGCCCGCCGCGGTCAGCATCAGCACCCGCGTCGAGCTGCCGGAGGCAACAATCGCTTTGCAGACCTGGTCACCATGGACGCCCGGCAGGTCGCGGTCCAGCACGACCACGTCGTAGCGGTTGACGCGCACGTGCGCAAGCGCGTCGTTGCCGTCGAAAGCGAGATCGACGGCCATCCCTTCGCGCCGCAGCCCCTCGGCGAGCGCGCTGGCAAGCCGCCCGTGGTCCTCGACAACCAAAACCCTCACATCGCAACAAGGATGACGCAGCGAAGGTCACAGCGGGGTCACACTCGCCGTCACCGTGCTGGCACCACCCGCTCTCTACAACGTTCGCATGAAACGCCTACCCATCATCACACTCGCCCTGCTCGCCGCCGCCTGCGGAGGGGTGTCGCCGAACGGTCCCCGTCAGTCAAACGACCCCGCTGCTGCAGCCTTCAGGTACGCCGCGTGCATGCACAAGCACGGCGTCCCCGAGGTTCCCGATCCTCAGGTCTCTACCAGCGGCGGCCAGACCTCGATCCGCCAGATCATGCCCGCCTCCGCCGCCTCCTCTCCGCGCTTCAAGTCCGCGCAGAAGATCTGTGGCGACATCATCAAGGCGGCGAACACCGGACCTGACCAAGCTCAGATTCAAGCCAAGAAGAAGATGCTGCTGGCGTTCGCCAGCTGCCTGCGCGGACACGGCATCTCTGGCTTTCCGGACCCCGACGCCCAGGGACGCCTCACCATGGACATGCTGAGCGCCGCGGGGATCGACCTCCACGCGCCCTCCTTTTTCAAGGCCGCCAGAGCCTGCGTCGGGGTCACCCACGGCGCGATCACGATGGCGCAGGTGGAGCAAGCCGTCAACGGGCACCACTGACGACCGCCCCGACGTTCCTACGCGGGTTATCCCGCGGGCGCCTCGGTCTTCTGGGCGACCGCTTCGGCCACCCGCTCGGCGATGCGCGAGGCGGTGAATCCGACCTCCTCGTGTAGCAGCTTGGGCGCGCCGTGGGTCACGTAGCGGTCGGGCAGGCCGACCCGCAGGATCCGCGCCCGTGAGGCGGCGCCAATGCCCCCATCCGAGAGCGTCTCCCACACCGCCGAGCCGAACCCGCCCGTGAGCACGCCCTCCTCGATCGTGACGAGCAGGTCGTGCTCGTCCGCCAGCTGGGCCACGAGGCCCGCGTCGATGGGCTTGGCGAAGCGCGCGTCGGCGACAGTGACTGCGATTCCATCTGAAGCGAGGATGTCGGCGGCTTCGAGCGCCTTGACGACCCCGGTGCCATAGCCGAGCAGCGCCACCCGGGGCCCGGAGACATAGTCGGCCTCGCGCAGGATCTCGCCGGTGCCGATCTCGACCCGTGACGGGCGCTGCGGCAGCGGGACGCCAACCGCCGAGCCACGGGGGTAGCGCAGCGCGATCGGACCATCGTCGTAGCGCAGGGCGGTATGCAGCATGTTGACGAGCATCGCCTCGTCGCGCGGGGCCATCAGCACGATGTTCGGCAGGCAGCGCAGATACGCGATGTCGAAGGCGCCGTGGTGCGTGGGGCCGTCGTCGCCCACCAACCCGGCGCGGTCCATGGCGAAAACCACATTGAGCTTCTGCAGGCAGACGTCGTGGACGATCTGGTCGTAGGCGCGCTGCAAAAACGTCGAGTAAATCGCGGCCACTGGCTTGCACCCCTGGAGCGCCAGCCCTGACGCCAGCAGCATCGCATTTTGCTCGGCGATGCCGACGTCGAAGTAGCGGTCGGGCAGCTCGCGCTGGAGGATGTTGAGCCCGGTTCCCGAGTTCATCGCTGCGGTGATTCCCATCACCCGCGCGTCGCGCCGGCACTCGCGCACCAGCGCCTCGCCGAAGACCTGCGTGTACTGAGGCGGCGCCGGCGCGGCCGCCTTCGCGGCGGACGCGGCGCGCCCGTTGGAGATCGACTTCGGCTTGGCCGCGTGCCACTTCTCCATCCCCTCCAGCCCGCCCTCCTCGGCGGGTGCAAAGCCCTTGCCCTTGACCGTCGCGCAGTGAACGACCACCGGCCGCTCCGCCACCAGCGCGTCGCGCAAGGCCCGGCGCAGGGCGCGCATGTCGTGGCCGTCGATCACGCCGATATATGCGAAATCGAGCTCCTCCCACCACAGACCGGGTGCCCAGAAGGCCTTCAGGGACTCCTTCACGTGGGGACCGATGCGCTCGAACGCGGCACCGATTCCGGCGGGCAGTCGCGTCAGCCCGCCCTCGAAGTCCTCGCGCGCGTGCCACAGCTTGGGGTTGAGGCGGACGCGGTTGAAGTAGCGCGAGAGCGCGCCCACGTTGGGGGCGATCGACATGCCGTTGTCGTTGAGCACGACCACGATCGGGGTGCCCTTGCCGCCGGCGAACTGGGCCGCCTCGAAGGCCACTCCGCCCGTCATCGCACCATCGCCGACCACGGCCACGACGTGTCCGTCCTGGCCCTGGCCATGGCGCATGGCCTCCTTGATCCCGACCGCGTAGCCGATCGCGGTCGAGGCGTGCCCGGCGCCCATGATGTCGTGCTCGGACTCGGCGATCGAGCAGAACGGCGCCAGCCCGCCGTACTGCCGGATCGTGTCCAGGCGGGCGGAGCGCCCGGTCAGGATCTTGTGCGGATAGGCCTGGTGGCCGACGTCCCACAGGATCTTGTCGCGCGGCGAGTCGAGCAGCGAATGCAGCGCGACCGCGATCTCGCACGCCCCGAGGTTTGCTCCGAAATGGCCCCCGATCTCTCCCACCGTGTTGATGATGTGCTCGCGCACCTCCTGGGCGAGCCCCTGCAAATCCTCGTCAGAGAGCGGATGCAGGTCTGCAGGCCCGTGGATGCGCTGCAAGAGGTCTGTCATTCAGTGACTCCGGTTGGCGATGAAATCGGTGATCTGGATGAGCTCAGTGCCTCGGCCTGGGGCTGCGCGGTCGAGATGGGCACGAGCCCGTCGGTGCGACTCAGTAGCCAGTCTACGCGCCTGTTCGAGGCCAAACTCGCTCACGTACGTCCGCCTTCCCAACCTCGCATCGCTGCCCTGCGACTTGCCGAGCGTCTGGGTGGACCCCGTCACGTCGAGAATGTCGTCGACGATCTGGAAAAGCACGCCCAGCTCATCCGCGAAGGCTCTGAAGCTTGCGACTGTTTCTATCTCAAGCGTAGCTACCAGCGAGAGCACGCAATTCACGCTGGCCGCGATCAGCCGTCCCGTCTTGAGCTCGTGCAGTCGCCTGAGGCCGGCCGGGCCCTCCGCGGCGGTCGCCGCGACGTCGATGTACTGGCCGCCGACCATGCCGCTGACCCCGGTCGCGAAGGCCAGCTCGCGGGCGGCCGCCAGCACGCACGCGGGCTCGCCCCGCTGCTGCGCCAACAGCAGCGCGAAGGCCTCCGCGTACAGACCATCGCCGGCGAGGATGGCGACGTCCTCGCCGAACGCCCGGTGACAACTGGGTTGGCCGCGGCGCATATCGTCGTCGTCCATCGCCGGCAGGTCGTCGTGGATCAGCGAGTAGGTATGGATCAGTTCGACCGCCGCGGCCAGCGGCAGCACCGAGGCCGACTCGAGCCCGACGGCGGCAGCGGTCGCGAGCGTCAGCACCGGCCGGATGCGCTTGCCGGCCGCCAGCAGCGAGTAGCGCATCGCCTGATCGAGCCGCTCGGTCGACGGGTCGTGGGAGAAGCGCAGCGTGCGCAGGTAGCGCTCCACCTCGTCTTGGAGGTGTTGCGGATATGCGATTTGCTCGGTTGCCACTACTGGGCGGCCGGCAGCGGCAGCTGACCGGGCAGGTCAGGCAGCGGCTCGACCGCCGCGCGGGCCCGTACGTCCATGGCCGCGCTGATGCGCGACATGCGCGAGGCCAGCCGGGCGCATTCGTCGATCGCCTCGAGGGCCGCGTCCGGCCCCAGCTCCCCTGAACGCAACCGCTCCGCCGTGTGACGGAGGTTGGAGGCGAGCTCGCTCAGCTCGTCGGCGAGCTCGGTCATCTGATCGGTCACCGTGGGGAGGTTAACGGTCTGGGCACACGGCCAGCCGCGCGGGCGTTTGCGGAATAACATCGGCCCAACATGTCCGTGCTGGCGCGGCTGATCGGTGTCGTGAGCGATGCCCGGCTCGAGCGGCTGTTCTCGCTTCCCGAGCTCGAGCGGGCGCTGTTCGGAGCGCTCGCGCGCCGCTTCGATCCGCGCGCCGCCGACGGCTTCGAGGGGCGGATCGTCTACGAGCTCGAGCGCCCGGTGAGCGCCGGGCCCACCAGTCGCCATACGATCGAGATCGCCGGCGGCCGCGCCCAAGCTCGCCGGGGCGCCACCGAGAACCCTGCGGTGCGGCTGCGCATGCCGGTGGCCGACTTCCTGCGCGCGGCGGTGGGCGCGACCGATCCCGCCGAGTCGGTGCTGCAAAACCGCGCGACCGTCAGCGGTGAGCTCGCCGTCGCGGTGCGCCTGCCCGAGATGTTCCGGGCGCCACGGCCGCGCTGATCAGCGACCGTCGAGCGCCGCGTTCACGAGCGCGTCGGCGCGTGCGTTCTGCTCCCGGGGCACCGAGCGGATGCGCCAGCGCAACCCCCGCAGCGAGCGCAGCGCCTCTTCATAGAGCGGCTTCAGGGCCGCATTTTTGACTCGGTAGGTTCCCGCCAGCTGGCGTGCCACAAGCTCGGAGTCGCCCACGATCTCGAGCTCCTGCGCCCCCCGCGCGCGCGCCGTCTCGACACCGCGTAGCACCGCGCGGTACTCGGCGACGTTGTTCGTCGCCACGCCGATGGGCTCCGCGATTTCTTCCAGCACGGCGCCGTCGGCGTCCGAGACGACCACGCCGATCGCGGCCGGTCCGGGGTTCCCGCGCGCGCCCCCGTCGACGTTGACGACGAGCTTCACTCGCCGGTGAGCTTCGGAAACTCGCCGACCACCCTCGCCCGGCGGCGGTCGCGCAGCTCGCGCCGCCCGCCCCCCGGCGACCCGCGTTCCCGGCGCGAGGAGCTGCGCCGCTCGACGATCACGGTCACCCCAGGATCGTCTGCGTAGTAGCGCGTGAGCTTCTCGAACAGCTCCTCTTCGAGCTCGGCCGGGATCACGCAGTAGATCATCGAGCGAGCGCCTACCCGAGCGTCAGCTTGCCGTCCTGGTTAGCGCGGGCGTTGCCCTCGCGCTCGGCGGGCTCGAGCTCCCCGAGCTCGGAGCCCTGAGCGGCAACGCGCACGCTCGGCACCTCGTCCGCGAGGTCGATCTCGTAGCGGTACCAGCACAGCTCCCAGGCCGCCACCACCGAAACCAGCGCGGGCTGGGCGTCTGAGGGCCGCACGGTCACGAGCGGATGGCCCAGCGAGCGCGCCACCCCTGCGACCGTGCGGGTGTGCTCAGAGCCGTTGAAAGCCTTGATCGCCGAAGACACCTTCTGTCCGGGGCTCGCCGGGACGGCGTGTACGCGGCGAGGCTCACGGGGTTGCTCGCGGCCGGGCGCATAGACCGTGTAGCTAGGCTCCGAGGCCGGCCGCTCGAGCGGCGGGGGCGCGGGGAGCTCGTCCTCCTCGTGCTCGGGCCGCGTGCGCGCGCGCAGCCACTGGCGCAGCGGCCGGCGGCGTTCGCGGCCGTAGTTGGTGGGGCTGACCGGCGGCGCGGTTCCCTCGCGCACCCATCCGTCCTCGAGCGCGCGCGGCACGCACAGATCGCACACCCACCGCCGCTCGCCGCCGTCGATGTAGACGTCGGCGTGCTCTCCGCGCAGCAGCGTGCGGCCGCACCAGTCGCAGACCGTGTGGTGGAGCGAGGGGCGTATGTCTCTCGTGTTCACGGTTGCACCGAGGCTACTAACAGACCTTAAGCCTTGACCGCTTCGCGTTCGGCCTTGGCCTCCTGCACGACCTTGCCCGCCAGGTGCCCGGGGATTTCCTCATAGCGCAGGAACTCCATCGTGAATTCTCCTCTGCCGCCGGTGATCGAGCGCAGGTCGGGCGCGTAGGAGAGCATCTGCGCCATCGGCACCTCGGCCTTGACCTCGGTCATGCCGGCGCCGCCCGGTTCCATCCCGAGCGGCCGGCCCCGGCGCGAGTTCAAATCGCCGATCACGTCGCCCACGGCGTCTTCGGGCACCGTCACGGTCACCAGCACGATCGGCTCCAGCAGCACCGGCGCCGCCTCCGCGAGCGCCTGCTTCATCGCTAGCGAGCCAGCCACCTTGAAGGCCATCTCGGAGGAGTCGACGGTGTGGTAGGAGCCGTCGTAGAGCCGCACGCGCACGTCCTTGACCGGGTACCCGGCCAGCACCCCCTCCTGCATCGCCTCGAGCACGCCCTTTTCGACCGCGGGGATGAAGCCCGAGGGGATCACGCCGCCCTTGATGGCGTTGATGAACTCGAAGCCCTCGCCCGGGTCGAGCGGCTCGATCTCGATGTGACAGTCGCCGAACTGGCCGCGCCCGCCGGTCTGCTTCTTGTGGCGGCCGTGCGCCTTGGCCGGCTTGCGGATCGTCTCCTGGTAGGGCACGCGCGGTGGCTTGAGGCTGACCTCGGCCCCGAAGCGTGACTTCAGCCGCTCGACGATCACCTCGACGTGGACCTGCGAGAGCCCCGCGACGATCTGCTCGCCGGTCTGCGCGTCGCGGTGCAGGTCGATCGTGGGGTCTTCCTCCTGCAGCCGCCGCAGGGCGGTGAACACCTTGTCCTCGTCGCCCTTGCTCTTGGGCTCGATGGCGAACGCCATCACCGGCGGCGGCAGCTTGATCTGGGGCATCGTCACCGCCTCGTCGCGCGATGAGAGCCAGTCGCCGGCGCGCGTCTCCTTCAGCTTGGCCACAGCGCCGATGTCGCCCGGGCCGAACTCCGTCGCGTGTCCTGTCTTGGAGCCCTCGAAGGTGACGAGCGTGCCGACCCGCTCCTTGCTGTGGGTGCGCGTGTTCAGCACCTGCGAGTCCTGCCTGACCACGCCCTGGTAAACGCGGAAGAGGTTGATGCGTCCGGCGAACGGGTCCGCCCGGGTCTTGAAAACGTAGGCGAACATGTCGCCACCCTCGGAGGGCTCGAGCGTGACCTCGCCCACCTTCAGCCCGCCGTGCTTGACCGGCGAGGGGAGGTCCTCGACGATCGCGTCGAGCAGGCGGTTCGAGCCGAGGTTGTGGGTTGCGATCCCGCAGGTGACGGGATGGATGCCGCCGTGGTTGGTGCCGTCCTTGAGCGCGGTGACGATCTCCTCGTGAGAGATCTCCTCCCCCTCGAGATAGCGCTCCATGAGCGCGTCGGAGTTCTCGGCCACCTCGTCCATCAGCTTCTCGCGGTACTCCTGCGCCTGGGCTTCGAGCTCGTCGGGGATCGGGATCTCGGTGCAGTTGTCGCGGCCCGTGCCCTCGTAGTGGTAGGCCTTCATGTCGACCAGGTCGATCAGGCCCGAGACCTCGTGCTCGGAACCGATGGGGATCGCGGTCGCGACGACGTGGGAGCCGAACGCGCTCTGCAGCGACTCGAGCGTGCGGAAGAAGTCGGCCCGCTCGCGGTCGAGCATGTTGACGAAGATCAGGCGCGCGAGGTCGAGCTCCTCCGCCCGCTGCCACAGGCGCACCGTATGCACCTCGACTCCCATCACGGCATTGACGACGAACACCGCGGACTCACACACGCGCAGTGCTCCCAGCGCGTCGGCGACAAAGCTCGAATCGCCCGGGGTGTCGATCAGGTTGACCTTGCGCCCCAGCCAATCGAACGAGGACAGCGCCAGCGAGATCGACATCTGCCGGGCTTTCTCGTCGTCGTCGGAGTCCGAGACCGTCGTTCCGTCGACCACGGATCCCAACCGATTGACGACCTCCGCCTCGTAGAGCAGCGCCTCGTGCAGGGCGGTCTTGCCCGTACCGCGGTGGCCGACGAGCGCCACGTTCCGGATCCGATCCGCGGGCTTATGCATGCCTGTCTCTCCTCTATCTGAATTTAATTCTCCGGGGGCGCGCATGCGCGCCCCCGCCGGCCGGAACAAGTTCCGGCCGGG
>JAVKSP010000089.1:0-12475 GCA_039583645.1 Solirubrobacteraceae bacterium | reverse complement strand
CCGCTACGCGGCGGAGCTCGAGGATTCCCCCGCCCGTCTGGACGAGGTCGAGGAGCGACTCGAGCGCTACGCGCGGCTCAAACGCAAGCACGGCGGCTCGATCGCCGAGGTGCTCGGCCATGCCGAGCGGTGCCGAGCGCGGATCGCCAAGCTCGATCAGGCGGACAGGTCGCTCGAGACGGTTGGCGAACAGCTTGGCCATGCCACAGGCGAGCTCGAGCGGCTCGCCGCGGAGCTTGCGGCCGCGCGGCGAAGGGCCGCTCCCGCGCTCGGGGCCGCGGTCCGCGCGCGCCTCGAGCAGCTGGCGCTCGCCGGCGCCGGCTTCGAGGTCACGGTTGCACCCCGCCCGCAGGGCATCGGTCCCCGCGGTGGCGACGAGGTCGAGTTCGTCTTCACGGCCAATCCCGGCCTGCCATCAGCTCCGCTGCGAGAGGTCGGCTCGGGCGGCGAGCTATCGCGCGTGATGCTCGCGCTGCTGAGCGCGGCCCATGCAGGCGGGCCCGGCCCGGGAGTGCTCGTCTTCGATGAGATCGACGCCGGCATCGGCGGGCACACCGCCCGCGCCGTCGGCGAGCACCTCAAGGCGCTGGCCGCGCACAAGCAGCTGCTGTGCATCACGCATCTGCCGCAGATCGCATCGCTGGCCGACCGCCACTTCCGCATCGACAAGGGGACGGCGGGCAGGGCGACCAGCGCCACGGTCTCGCGGCTCGAGGACGACGCGGTCGTGCGCGAGCTCGTGCGCATGCTCGGCGCCGCCGAGCACGACAGCGCGGCGAGCGAGCACGCGCGGCAGCTACTCCGCGCCGCATAGCAGTTCAGCGTTGTCCGACGGCCGACACGGCCTGGCGCAAAGAGCGAGTTGTGGCGCCCAGGACGTCCGCGCGTCCCGGTACGGTGGAGAGGCACCGTTAGACTCAAGTTCCCGGAGACCGATGGCCCCAGGCGAGACGCGCTTCATTTTCATTACTGGCGGGGTCGTCTCCTCCCTGGGTAAGGGGATCGCCGCCGCCTCGATCGGCCGGCTGCTGGTGGCCCGGGGCTTCGACGTGCAGTTGCAGAAGTTCGACCCCTACATCAACGTCGACCCCGGGACGATGTCGCCCTACCAGCACGGCGAGGTGTTCGTGACCGAGGACGGCGCCGAGACCGACCTCGACCTCGGCCACTACGAGCGCTTCACCGACGCCAACACCAGCCGCGCGTCGAACGTCACTGCGGGCGGGATCTACAACACGGTCATCCGGCGCGAGCGCAGGGGCGATTACCTGGGCGCGACCGTCCAGGTGGTTCCCCACATCACCGACGAGATCAAGCAGCGGATCAGGCTGATGGCCGACGCGACCGATACCGACTTCGTGATCACCGAGATCGGCGGCACGGTCGGCGACATCGAGTCGCTGCCGTTTCTGGAGGCGATCCGGCAGTTCCCGGTGGACTCGGGCCGGCGGCGCTGCATGTTCATCCACCTAACGCTGGTGCCTTTCATCCGCCACGCGGGCGAGCTCAAGACCAAGCCCACCCAGCATTCCGTCAACGAGCTGCGTCGCATCGGCATCGCGCCGGACATGGTGGTGTGCCGGTCCGAAGCACCGCTGTCGCCGGACATCCGGCGCAAGATCGCGCTGTTCGCGAGCCTGCCCGCGGAAGCGGTGGTCTCGGCGCGAGACGTCAAGGACATCCACGAGGTCCCGCTCGTGTTTCACGCCGAGGGCGTTGACGAGTACATCGTCTCCGAGCACTTCGGGCTCGAGGCGCCCCAACCCGAGCTTGGCGGCTGGGAGGAGATCACGCGGCGGGCGGCCGAGGTGGACGAGATCGTGCCGATCGCGCTCGTGGGCAAGTACGTCAAGCTCGAGGACGCCTACCTATCGGTGGCAGAGGCGCTCCGGCATGCCGCGACCCACCACGGGTGCAGGGTCGAGATCGATTGGATCGACTCGGAGGCGGTCGGCACCGAGGCGGTCGCGAAGCGGCTCGAGCGAACCGCGGGCATCCTCATCCCCGGCGGGTTCGGCGGGCGCGGCATCGAAGGCAAGATCCGCGCCGCCCAAATCGCGCGTGAGAGAGAGATCCCGTACCTCGGTATCTGTCTGGGCATGCAGATCGCGGTGTCTGAGTTCGCGCGCCATGTGGCCGGCATGGAAGGGGCGAACTCGACCGAGTTTGACCCCGAGACGCCCTTTCCCGTGATCGACCTTCTGCCCGAGCAAAAGGAGATCGCGGACATGGGCGGCACCATGCGTTTGGGGGCCGACCCGGTCAAGCTCCACGACGGCACGCATTTGCGCCAGCTCTACGGCGAGCCCGTGATCTATGAGCGTCACCGGCACCGCTACGAGGTCAACAACCACCTGCGCCGGCGGCTCGAGTCGGCCGGGCTGGTGTTCTCGGGGACCTCGCCGGACGAGCGGCTGATCGAGGCGATCGAGCTCGATCCCGGCACGCACCCGTTCTTTGTCGCCTCGCAGTTTCACCCCGAGTTCAAATCGCGGCCCGAGCGGGCCGCGCCGCTGTTCAGGGAATTCGTCGGCGCTGCGCTCGAGCACACGCACGCGCGACGCGGCACTGAAGCCGATTCCGGCCCCCAGGCGAAAGACCACGCCTCGGCGGCGCCACCAGCCACGACGTGAGGCGCGCCACCGGGGCGGAGCGCGAGCGGCTCCACGAGACGTTCATAGCGCTGTGCCGGATCGAATCGCCCTCCGGCCGCGAACGTGCCTGCGCGGACGCGGTGGCGTCGACCCTGCGCAGTTTCGGCGTGGAGGTCGACGAGGACGACGCCGGCCCGCGGGCGGGCTCCGACGCCGGCAATCTGCATGCCCGGATTCCCGGCAGCAGCGGAGAGTCGATCCTGTTGAGCGCGCACCTCGACACGGTGCCGCTGACCGCGCCTGTCGAGCCCGTGCTGAGGGACGGCGGCTACGAGAACAACAACGACGGGATCCTCGGCGCGGACAACAAGTCGGCGGTGGCGATCATGGTGGAGTTGGCTCGCCGGCTCAAGGCCGCGCCCGAGCCGCCGCCGGTCGGGCTCGAGCTGGTGTTCACCGTGTGCGAAGAGGTCGCGCTCAAGGGCTCAAAGGAGTTCGACGTCTCGAAGCTCCAAAGCCGCTTCGGCTACGTCTTCGACCACGCCACGCCGGTCGGCGAGATCGTGCTGGCGTCTCCCACCCAGTACCGGATCGAGGCCCAGTTCCACGGCCGGGCCGCCCACGCCGGGCTGCGCCCGGAGGCGGGACGTAGCGCCATCCACGCCGCCGCGCGGGCGATCGCCGCGATGCGGCTGGGGCGGATCGATGCCGAGACGACCGCCAACATCGGCACGATCAGAGGTGGCACCGCGATGAACGTGGTCGCCGAGCGCTGCGAGCTGGTCGCGGAGACCCGCAGCGTCGATTCCGCCAAGGCCGATGCGATGGTCACCGAGTTGGTCGACCACCTGCAGGACGCCGCCAATGCCGCCGAGTGCGACCTCGATGTCAATGTCGAGCTCATGTTCAAGGGCTATCGCACGCGTCCCGGCGCGAGTCAGATCGCGCTCGCCGAGCACGCGCTGCGCGCCTGCGGCTACGATCCCCGCCACATCTCCACCGGCGGCGCCTCGGACGCGAACTCGTTCGAGGCCGCAGGCCTCCCCTGTACGAACCTGGCCGACGGCACCGAGCGCAACCACCAACCGGACGAGCGCATCAGCGTCGACGCGCTCGACGGCATGTTCGAGGTCGCGATCGCGCTGCTCGAGGCGGCTCCCGGTGTCATCAGCGAGGGGGAGCGCCGTGACGTTTGAAGCGCTCAAGCGCCAGGTCAAGTTCAAGGGGCGGATGATCGAGGCCGGGCTCGAGCACTACCGTTACGACGACGGCTCGGAATTCCAGCGCGAAAAGGTCTGGCACCCCGGCGCGGTGGGGATCGTCGCGCTCGATGACGACTCGATCTGGCTCACCCGTCAGCCGCGCGAGGTGGTGGGCGCGAGCGCTTCGCTGGAGATCCCCGCCGGCAAGCTCGATGTCGAGGGCGAATCCCCGCTTGAGACCGGCAAGCGCGAGCTCTCCGAGGAGATCGGCCGGCGCGCCGAGCACTGGGAGGAGATCGCCGCCTTCTACACCTCGCCCGGGTTCAGCGACGAGCGCGTGTGGCTGTACCTGGCCACCGGGCTGAGCGAAGATCCCGACGCCGAGCCCGATGAGAGCGAGCGGATCGAGATCGTGCCCTGGCCGCTCGATCGCCTCGACCAGGCGATCGCCGAGTGCGAGGACTCAAAGACGCTGATCGCGCTCCTGTGGCTGGCGCTGCGCGAGGCGCCCGGTCGGCCGCGACGCTAGCGCCGCCCGCGCGGCCCGACTCAGGGCTTGGTCACGGCCAGGTCCGAGAACTGCGCCGGATACCAGCCGCCGACCTCGATCCCAGGCATGCCGCGCGACAGCGCGGTGTCGGTTACCGACGCCACCTGCACGCCATCCACGCTCGCTGCTAGCTGGAGCCCGGCGAACGAGAGCGCCAGTTTGTGCCAGTCGTCGACCGCGAACGGGACGCTCCCGCTCGCGAGTACGTTGACCCGCAGCCGCTTACCGGAGTGGCGCGAGCGGTATCGCGAAAGCGTGAAAGTGCCGCCGCTATCGACGTCAAAGACATACGCGTCGTACGTGCCCTGGCTCGGTGACGCCGACGCAGAGTTGTAGCGGCCCATCAGACCGACGGAGCCAGACTGGGGCAGCCTCACCTCCGCGCTGACCGTGTAGTTGCGCCAGTCGCTCCCAATCAGCGCGTAGGGGTGCCGCTGCGCGACGCCAACGCGCCAGAACACCGGCTGTCCGACGGCGGTCTGCTGGGCGCACCTGGTGGCCCCGTCGGGCGCCTGGCAGGGCCGCAGCTCGAAGGCGCCGGCCTGGGCCGCCAGCAGGGAGGGCTCGCCATCGACGCCGTGTGCGAGGTTGTTGTGGTAGGGGAGTTTCAGGCCTGCCGAAGGGGGCCCGGAGGCGCTGCCCTTCCCCTGCCCGGTGGTGGTGGTCAGCGAGTAGACATAGCCCGGTCTCACCACGAGGCTGAAGCGGCCATGGACCGGCTTTATGTCGGCCTGGTGCACAAACCACCGCGAGGGCCTTCCCGTGCGGGCGTTGAAATCGCTCGACCACACGTGGACGGCCTTGCTCGCGAGGCCATGGCCGCCGCGAATCGTGAAATCGACCCGTTGCACCCGTTTGCGCACGGCGGTGGTCTCGATAAGCGTCGACCACTGCTTGCCTCCGCTTCGCACCAGCGTGACGTAGGAGCCGTCGGCGCGCCTGCCCTGCAGGTAGCCGCTGGCCGAGTTGATGTATCGCCAGCCGCCGGGGTCGGCTCGCGAAGGGGGGGAGACGAACTGCGTTATCTGTGCGATCGCCCACGTCATCGCGTTCACGCGGTAATGGCCCGTCCACGGCTGATCCGCGGTCACCAGCCCGCGGTTCTCGTGCGGCAAGACCTTGGCCGGCATCGAGATCAGCGCCGGCCATTCCAGCGCCCCGGTCACGCGGGCGTCGATGTACTCCCGCAAGAACGCCCGGTCCATGGCCGGGGCGCACGGTTGGACGCACCCCTTCTGCGCCCCCGCCGCCATCGCGCCGAGCTCGGCGCCCCACAGCGGCTTGCCCGAGTGCAGCGCGGCCTTGGAGACCTCGCATGCCGTGTGCGCACCCGCGATGCCCGTGGGGTAGCCGCAGTTGTCGTGGACGCCGAGAATGGCGACAGCGGGACTCGAGGCGTACTCCCACTTCATAGCGTCGCCCGCGACGATCTTCACCGACCGGTAACCGTGCGCGTTCAGCGCCGCCCGCAGTCTGTGGAACCAGCCCGCGTGGCTGCCGTCGTCGCGTTCATTCCACCCGCCCAGGTAACTGATCTTCAGCCCACGATGGGCGGCGCATCCCAGCCAGTCGAGCAGGTAGCCGATGTCCGCATGCGTGAACAGCGACCCGTTCTTGCCCACCCAGCCGGGCGCGCCCCACTGCAGCCCATACAACTTCAGCTCGGGGTTGATGGCGAGCGCCTGGCGCGCGATGTCGAATTCATAGCCGGCCTTGCAGTCAACCTTCCCCTCGGTGTGCTCGATGCTCGGCTCGGCGCCGTCGGTGGAATTGCCATCGTCGCCGACCTCCAGCTTCAGCAGCTGCAGCGACGCGCCGTACCCCGGCTTGAACAGGTAGTCCAGGATGTGCTTGCGCTGGGCCGTGGGGTACTCGGTCAGGTAGCGCGCGGTCCCGCCTCCCCCGAGAATCGCCCCGACACCGGCGTACACGCGCCCTCCACCGCTCGTGTTGATGGTGATGTGGGTCGCAGGGAGCGTCGACCTGAGGATCTCAGCGGTCGGCCGCGTCGACCCGAGGACGGGTGAGACCAGCGCCAGCGACGCGCACAGCGCGAGCGCTCCGAGCGTCCGCCGCACTACCTAGCCGGACCTGTTCCCGTCGATCTGGTCGAAGTCACCGTACGGGTTGCGTACACCGCCGCCGCCCGACCATTGCCACATCAGTGCGTGCTTGCTCGAGCTGCTGACGCCGCCGAAGAACTCCGCGCAACCCCGGCCGCCGCCGAGACACCAGCCCGACGGTGGCTTGCTGAGGCTCGCCGTCTCCGGCTCATAGGTCCACTCGTCGGTGTTGGGGATCGAGCTCGCACTGCCCGAGCCGAAGATGCGCTTCCAGATGTCGGGGGCGGAGTAGACGCCGGGGGCGAACGACGAGTGGTCCTTGATGTAGTCCCAGAAGCCGTTGAAATCGGCACGGTCGAGCGACGCCGGAACCGAGGACTGCTTGACCACGCCGCTGCACGGCGAGGTGTAGACGGAGTCCCAGCCGTTGTCCGGGGCGGGCGAGATCCCCGGCAGCTCGATGTCCATCCACACCACCGGATACCGCACGCGCTGGCTGGAGGGCTCTCCGCTGATGTCCGACAAGGCCCTGGTGGCCTGCTGGGTTCCCCAGGAGTTGGCCTCGGAAGAAGTGCCGTCGTAGTGCGGGTCGACACCCGGACCGCCCATGAACCAGTACGCCCCGGTTCCCACGCCCTTGTTGTACTTGGTCAGGTTGGTGTCGGCCTGCTGGCTGTTGATCTTCGACCAATCCAGGAAGGCTCCGTGGCAGCCGAGCCACCATTCCCAGCTGCCCACCATGCCCATGTAGCCACCGTAGTTGCCGCCGATCACCGGCTCCTTGTAGGGGCCCGAGCCGGGAACGTGCATGTAGGAGCTGTCGGTGCCGTACCAAAAGCCAGGCGGTGTATCGCCCGCCATCGCCACGGCGGGAGCGAGCGCGAGCGCCGCCCCACAGACAGCGAGCCCCGCCACCCAGACGGCGATCATCACTCTAAGACCGCGCCCCACGGGTGCAGCATACGCTTCCGTCATGCGCGCGATGGTCTTCGAAGGCGTTGGACAGCCACTGAAAGCGGTCGAGCTGCGCAGGCCCGAGCCAGCCGCCGGGCAGCACCTGATCAAGGTGCACGCGTGCGGCGTCTGCCGCACCGACCTGCACCTGCTCGACGGCGAGGTCGCGATCGAGTCGCCGCCGCGCGTGCTCGGTCACCAGATCGTGGGGACGGTCGTTCCCGACGGCCCGCGGGTCGGCGTGCCCTGGCTGGGATGGACCGACGGCAGCTGCAAGTTCTGCCGCTCGGGACGCGAGAACCTGTGCCCGAACGCCCGCTTCACCGGCCGCGACATCGACGGCGGCATGGCCGAGTACGCGGTCGCCGACGAGCGCTTCTGCTTTCCCATTCCGGAGGGCTTCCCGGACCTGCAGGCCGCGCCGCTGCTCTGCGCCGGGTTGATCGGCTATCGCTGCCTGCGCATGTGCGGCGAGGCTCAGACGATCGGCCTCTACGGGTTCGGCGCCGCCGCCCACATCATCTGCCAGGTGGCCACCTGGCAGGGCCGCCGGGTGTTCGCCTTCACCCGTCCCGGCGACGCCGGAGGACAGGCGTTCGCGCGCGAGCTCGGCGCCACGTGGGCCGCTGACTCCGACGCCGGGCCGCCCCAGCCGCTTGAGGCCGCGATCATCTTCGCGCCCGCCGGCGACCTGGTCCCGGCGGCACTTGAGGCGCTCGAGCCCGGCGGGGTGCTCGTCTGCGGCGGGATCTACATGAGCCCGGTCCCAGAGCTTGACTACGGGCTCCTGTGGCGCGAGCGCCAGATCCGTTCGGTCGCCAATCTCACCCGCCGGGACGGTCACGAGTTCCTCGAGCTGGCCCCCAAGGTGCCGATCCGGACCCACATCACCACCTACCCACTGGAAAAAGCCAACGAGGCGCTGGACGACCTGCGCCATGGACGCTTCCACGGCGCCGCTGTCCTGACCCTCGATAACTAGTCGGGCACGTTCTCGGCCAGCTCGCGCAGCCACACCGCCGCTGAGCTGTCGCTCGGAGCGCGCCAGTCCCCGCGCGGCGACAGGGAACCGCCGCTGCCGACCTTGGGCGCGTTGGGGATCGCCGAGCGCTTGAACTGGCTGAGCTCGAAGAAGCGGCGCAGGAACGAGTCCAGCCAGCGCTTGATCTCGGCCAGCGAATACTCGTTGCGCCGCTGCTCCGGGAGCAAGTCGGGCCAGACTCCGGCCGCGCGGTCGCCCCAGGCGTGACGAGCCAAGTAGGCGACCTTGCTCGGCCGATAGCCGAAGCGGACCGTGTAGTAGAGGAAGAAATCGGCCAGCTCGAACGGACCGACGACCTCCTCTGAGCGCTGAATAACGCCGCCATCGTGGCCGGGGTTCCCCGCCGGCACCAGCTCGGGTGAGATCTCTGTCTCGAGCACCCGCGAGAGCACCTCGCAGGCCTCCGTCTCGAACTGGCCCGTATCGATCGCCCAGCGGATCAAGAACTGGATCAGCGTCTTCGGCACCGAGGCGTTGACGTTGTAGTGCGACATCTGGTCGCCGACGCCATACGTGCTCCACCCCAGCGCGAGCTCGGACAGGTCGCCCGTCCCCACCACCAGCGCGCGGTGGTGGTTGGCGAGCCGGAACAGGTGCGAGGTGCGCTCGCCTGCCTGCACGTTTTCGTAGGTGACGTCGTAAAGCGGCTCGCCCTGGCCGGCCGGGTGGCCGAGATCGCGCAGCATCTGCATGGCCGAGGGGCGGATATCGATCTCGTCCGCGCTCACCCCGAGCGCCTCCATCAGCGCTCGCGCATTCGCCAAGGTCGTGTCGCTGGTAGCGAAGCCCGGCATGGTGTAGGCGAGCACGTTGGAGCGCGGCAGCCCCAGCCGGTCCATCGCGCGCGCGCACACGATCAGGGCGTGGGTCGAGTCAAGCCCGCCCGAGACGCCGATCACAACCTTCTCGATCCCGGTCGCCTCAAGCCGTGTCTGCAGCCCGCGGACCTGGATGTTGTAGACCTCGGAGCAGCGCTCGCGGCGGCTGAGCGGGTCCGCGGGCACATAGGGGAAGCGTTCGACTGTGCGCGCCAGCGCCACCGGCTCGAGCGCGTCGACGCCGAGCTCAAGCTCCACCGTGCGAAACCGGCGCAGAGCGCGGCGGTGGTCTCCGATCGCGTCGCCGAAGCTCGAGATGCTTGCGCGGTCGGCGGCGATGCGATCGAGGTCTACGTCGGCCAGGATCAGCTGCTCGGAATCGGAGAAGCGCTCCGCCTCGGACAGCAGCACGCCGTTCTCGAAGATCGCCGCCTGGCCGTCCCAGGCCAGGTCGGTGGTCGACTCCCCGAGCCCGGCCGCCGTGTACACGTAGCAGCCGATCGCGCGCCCGGACTGCGAGGCGCCGAGCAGCCGCCGGTAGTCGCCCTTGCCGACCGTGATGTTGCTGGCAGACAAATTGGCGAGCACCGTCGCGCCGGCCAGCGCGCCATAGCTCGAGGGCGGGATCGGCACCCAGAAGTCCTCGCAGATCTCGACATGGAGGACGAAACCGGGCAGGTCGCGGGCGGCGAACAGCTGCTCGGAGGCGAACGGGACCCGCTCGCCCAGCAGCGAGATCTCGTCATGGGCGGCTTCGCGCGCGGCGCGGAACTGACGCTTCTCGTAGTACTCGCGGTACTCGGGGACATAGCTCTTCGGCACCACGCCGAGCACCCGCCCGCGATGGATCACGACCGCGGTGTTGAACACGCCTCCCTCCGCGCGCAGGGGCGCGCCGACCACCACCACGGGCGTGAGCGAGGCGCTTGCCGCCACCAGGCGGGCGATCGCGCGCTCCACTGCCCGCAGCACCGCCTGCTGGTGGTGAAGGTCGTCGATCGAGTAGCCGGCCAGGCCGAGCTCGGGAAAGACCACCGCCGCGGCGCCGGCGTCGGACGCCCGGCGCGCCAGCTCGAGCGTGCGCTCCGCGTTGAACTCGGGCTCTGCCACGCGCACCCGGGGCACGGCCGCGCCCACGCGCGCGAAGCCCTGGCTGTAGAGCGACTCGAAAGCATGAGCCATACGCCCAGTATCCCGTAGGCGCCGCGCGCAGCCGCAGGAGCGCTGGCAGGCCCAGCGAATACCCACTTATGACCACCATTACCGCCCCGACCGCATCGCCAGCGCGTCGCCTGACCGAGCTGATGCTCGACTTTCTCGCCTATCTCGAGCTCGAACGGGGGCTCTCGCGCAACACGCTCGAGGCCTACCGCAACGACCTGCAGCAGTACGGCGCGTTCTTGGAGCGCCGCGCGATCGATCCGCTTGACGTGTCGACCGCCGATCTGCGCGCGTTTGTCTCCGAGGTGCAGGGCGCAAGCGCGGCGCCCGCCACCGTGCAGCGCAAGATCGCCTGTCTGCGCTCATTCCACCGCTATCTGCGGCGCGAGCAGATCCTCGAGCGCGACCCCACCTCGGAGCTGCGCGCGCCCCGCTCCCGCGCGCGCCTGCCGAAGGTGCTGAGCCGCGACGAGGTCGCGCTGCTGCTGCGCCAGCCGCAGGGCAGCTCACCGGGCGCCCTGCGCGACCGCGCGCTGCTCGAGACCATGTACGCCTGCGGCCTGCGCGCCTCGGAGGCGATCACGCTCAAACTCGCCCAACTCGATCTCGAGGCGGGCATCGTGCGCCCCAGCGGCAAGGGATCGAAGGAGCGCCTGGTGCCGGTCGGCTCGGTCGCGCTGCGCTCCCTGCGCGAGTACCTCGAGCGCGGCCGGCCCGAGCTCGTCGGGTTGCGCGACGAGCCGTGCGTGTTCGTCAATGCGCGGGGGGAAAAGCTCTCGCGCCAGGGCCTCTACAAGATCGTGCAGCGCCACGCGCGCGCGGCGGGACTCGAGCAACGGATGAGCCCGCACACGCTCAGGCACACCTTCGCCACGCACCTGCTCGCGGGCGGCTGCGACCTGCGCTCGCTGCAGGAGATGCTCGGCCACGCCGATATCGGCACCACCCAGATCTACACGCACCTCTCGCCCGAGCGGCTGCGCGAGGTCTATTTCGACGCCCATCCGCGGGCGCAGATCAAGCGCGGCTAGATGGGCATCACCCACTTCGACGACGCCCCCGCGCGAACCCACGAGCTGGGCCACATCCGCGGCCGCTGGACGCGGCTGGGCGAGGCCGCCGGCTCCGTCGGGGTGGGCGTGCGCCGCATCGAGCTGCCCGCCGGGGGGTGGTCCACGCCCGCGCACGAGCACGGGGCCGAAGAGGAGATCTTCTACGTCCTCTCGGGCCGCGGGCTGTCCTGGCAGGGCGGGCGGGTCTCGGAGATCGGGACAGGTGACTGCATCGTGTACCTGCCCCACCACGGCGCCCACACCGTCCACGCCCTGGAGGGACTGGAGGTGCTGGCGTTCGGTCCGCGGCTGTACGACGAAGTCGTCGGCTTCCCCCGGCTGGGCCGCTCCCTGGTGGGCGCGCGGGTGGTGCGCTCGGACCCCTATTTGATCGAGGGGGCGCCGGCCCAGTTCGTCTATGAGTCCCAGCTCGGCCCGCCGGAGCTGCCACCGGAGCCGGGTCCGCGCCCGTCCACGATCGTCAACGTGGCCAGTGTCGAGCCGCGACGGGTGGAGCGACCGCGGATCGCGCGCGTGCGCCGCAACCTGGGCGTCGCGGTGGGATCGGTCAAAACGGGGCTCCAGCACGTCACGGTCGATCCCGGCAAGCAATCGGCGCCCCAGCACTGTCATTCGCTGGAGGAGGAGATCTTCGTGGTGCTGGAGGGTGACGGGGTGCTGGTGTTGGACGACCAAGAGACTCCGGTGCGGCCCGGCCACGTGGTGGCACGCCCAGCGGCGACGGGCGTGGCGCACACGTTCCGCGCCGGCGGGGGCGGGCTCACCTACCTCGCCTACGGCACCCGCGAGGGCGCGGACATCTGCTACTACCCGCGCTCGAACAAGATCAATTTCGGCGGCGTGCGGGTGATCGCGCGGCTCGAGCGGCTCGACTACTGGGACGGGGAGGACTAGTAAATGGGTTGGCCGGCGCACATGTGCGCCGGCCCCGGCCGGAACATGTTCCGGCCGGCCGGTCCGCGCAGTTGGCAAGACCGAGGTTAACGAACATAAAGCCACAAAAACCGCCAAATCAGCG
>JAVKSP010000088.1:0-12973 GCA_039583645.1 Solirubrobacteraceae bacterium | reverse complement strand
CGACCGGCCGGCGCGCACATGTGCGCGCCGGAACCACTGATTAACGCTGCGCGTAATAGTCAGCGTTGATCTGGATGTACTTCTCCCACTCGTCCGGCAGCTGATCCTCGGCGAAGCATGCGTCCACCGGGCAGGCCTCTACGCACGCGTCACAGTCGATGCACTCCTCCGGATCGATGTAGAGCATCTCGACCTGCTCGTAGTCGGGCTCGTCGGGGGAGGGGTGGATGCAGTCGACGGGACAGACCTCGACGCACGAGTTGTCCTTCGTGCCGATGCAGGGCTCTGCGATCACGTAGGCCATATATCTGACGTATTCCTTGCTCGGTGCGCGTAAGTGAAGGAGCCGGATTGTAAAGACGGCTCCGCGTAGCCTGCGCGGCCGTGCCGGCCCTCTGTACGCTGCGCGGCCGTGCTGCTGCTGACGGGCGCCACGGGAACCATCGGCCGGACCCTGCTCCGGCGCCTGACCGCAGCGGGGATGCCGGTGCGCTGCATGGTGAGGGACCCCCGGCGGCTGGGCCCCGAGCGAGTCCGCGTCCAGATCGCGCTGGGCGACCTCGCCGATCCGTTCACGTTTCGCTACGCGCTGCGGGGCGTCGACACCGTGGTGCACCTGGCTGCGGCGATCAGGGACCAGCCCGGCGCCTCGATCGAGGAGCTCACCGCGGTCGCCACGTGGCGGCTCGTTCAGGCCGCCGAACGAGCCGGCGTGCAGCGCTTCGTGTTCTTCTCAACGCTCGGTGCCTCGACCCGCAACCCGTCGCGGCTGCTGCGCGCAAAGGCGATCGCAGAACGCGCCGTGATCTCCTCGTCGGTCCCCCACACTGTGTTTGCGCCCTCGATGGTCTACGCGCCGGGCGACCCATTCCTGCGGCTGCTCGAGCGGCTCTCGCTGCTGCCGGTGGTGCCGCTCGCGGGCGCCGGCCGGGCCTGCGTCCAGCCGATCTCGGCCGAGGACGTCGCCACCTGCGTAATGGCCGCGCTGCCATCCGGCCCCCACGCTGCGGAGGCACAGAACGCGCGCTTTGAGCTCGCGGGTCCCGAGACGCTCACCTACGGTGAGGTCGTCGCGCTGGTGTTGCGCTCGCTCGGGCGGCGCCGCCCGGTGGTGGGAATTCCCACCTCGGTGACTCGCCGTGTGCTCAGATGGCTCGTGCTGCTGATGGGGCCGACGGCACCCGTGACCTGGGATGAGGCCGAGCTGCTGGAGATTCCTTTGGTGGCGCGGGAGGGGCCCGCCGATGCCGAGCGCCTGGGAGTTGCACCCAGGCCGATGGCTCAGATGCTCGGCCGGCGCTGAGCCCAGGGGTGCGCGCGCTCGAGTTGGGCAGCGAGCGCCAGCAGGGCCTCTTCCCGCGCGGGCGCTCCGATCAGCTGTACGGCGAGCGGCAGGCCGTCCTCGGTCTGATATAGCGGCAGCGCGATCGCGGGTGCCCCGGTGACGTTGACGATCGCGGTGTACGGCGTAAAGCCGCCCGAGCGGCGGTAGTGCTCCCAGGGTTCGGGGCCGCGGCCGTGGATCTCGCCGATCGGCACCGGCGGGCGGGCCAGCGCGGGCGTCAGCACCGCATCGTACGGGGTGAGGAAGGCGACGATCGAGCGCGCCACCGATTCGAGCCGGCTCTGCGCCGCGAGATAGGTGATGGTGTCCTGCTGGCGAGCCTTCAGCCACATCTCCCAGGTGAGCGGCTCGACGTCGGCTTCGGTTGGCTCGCGGCCGGCGATCATGCCCCCGACCAGGGTAGTCATCGAGACCAGCGGCCCGAAGGCGCGCGTGAAGTCCTGCGGTAGGTCGAGCCCCGACCAGGGCGGCTCGATCTCCTCCACGGCGTGGCCGAGTGACTCGAGCAGCCCAGCCGCGTCGCGCGCGGCCTGCTCGCACACGGGGTCGAGCTCCGCGCCTTCGAGCGGCATGTTGAGCGCCAGGGCGATGTTCAGCCCTCGCGGCTCCTCCCTGACCAGTTCGGCATAGCTCCGGCGCGGCGGCGGCGCCCAGTTGGCATCGCCGGGCTCGTATCCGGCGAGCACATCGAGCAGCGCCGTGGTCTCGCCGACGGTGCGCGTCAGCACGCCGTCGATCGTGAGAAAGCTCTGGCCGGAGTCGGGGCCGACCGAGACGCGACCGCGAGCCGCTTTCAGCCCGACCAGGCCGCAGCAGGCTGCCGGGATGCGCGTCGAGCCGCCGCCGTCGTTGCCGTGGGCCAGCGGCACCATGCCGGCCGCGACGGCCGCCGCCGAGCCGCCGCTCGAGCCGCCCGGGGTCCGGTCCAGTCGCCACGGATTGCGGGTCGGACCGAAGCGGCGCGACTCCGTCGTCGGCAGGATCCCCATCTCGGGCAAGGCCGTCTTGCCGACGATCACGAAGCCGGCCTCGCGCAGCCGGCGCACCGAGAAGGCGTCGTGGTCGGGGACGAAGTCCCCGAACAGGTCGCTGCACATCGTCAACGGCATGCCGGCGACCGGGCGGTTGTCCTTGACCGCGATTGGCACGCCCGCGAAGGGCCGGGGATCGCCGCTGTGGATGCCGGCGGCGGCCGCGAGCGCCGACTCGTGTGCGACGTGCGTGAAGGCGTTGATGGTCGGCTCGAGCTGGTCGATGCGTCGCAGCGAAGCGAACACCAGCTCGCTCGCGCTCAGCTCGCCCGTGCGGACCAGCTCCGCCAGCTCGAATACCCCTCTGAACAGCAGCTCGTCCACCGCTGCCAGAGCGTATCCGGCTAGCCTTCCGCCGGATGACGGCCACCACCGAGGTCCAGTCGGGGCTCGAAGGCGTAGTCGCCTTCGCGACCGAGATCGCCGAGCCCGACCGCGCGGGCGGCGCGCTGCGCTACCGGGGAGTCGACATCGAGGAGCTCGTCGGCTGCGTCCCCTTCGAGCAGGTTTGGGGCCTGCTCGTGGATGGCCACCTGCTCCCCGGCCTGCCGCCGGCCGAGCCTCACCCGCTCAGCATCCGCTCCGGCGACCCGCGGGTCGACGTCCAGTCCGCGCTGGCAATGCTCGGGCCGCAATGGGGCCTTGGCGAGCTGATCGACATCTCGGACTCCGAGGCACGCGACGATCTCGCGCGCGCCTCGGTGATGGCACTGTCGTTCGTGGCCCAGTCCGCGCGCGGGATCGGGCGCCCGCCGGTGCCGCAGCGCGAGGTCGACAAGGCAAAGTCGATTCCCGAGCGCTTCCTGATCCGCTGGCGCGGGGAGGCAGACCCGCGGCACGTCGAGGCAATCGACGCCTACTGGATCTCGGCCGCTGAGCACGGCATGAACGCCTCAACCTTTACGGCGCGCGTCGTCGCCTCGACCGGCGCCGACGTCGCCGCGGCGCTGTCGGCCGCGGTGGGCGCCCTCTCCGGTCCACTGCACGGTGGCGCGCCCTCGCGCGTGTTGAAGATGCTCGATGAAGTGGCGGCGCTCGGCGATGCCGAGCGCTATGTCAGGGACCTGCTCGACCGAGGCGAGCGCCTGATGGGGTTCGGTCACCGCATCTATCGCGCGGAGGATCCGCGGGCGCGTGTGCTGCGCTCGACCGCTCGGCGGCTCGGCTCCCCGCGGGTGGAGGTGGCTGAAGCGCTCGAGCGGGCCGCTCTGGCCGAGCTCGAGGCCCGTAAGCCGGATCGCGTACTCGCCACCAACGTCGAGTTCTGGTCGGCCGTGGTGCTCGACTTTGCGGAGGTCCCGCCCGCCCTCTTCACCTCGATGTTCACGTGCGCGCGAACGGCGGGCTGGTCGGCGCACATCCTCGAGCAAAAGCGCGAGCGGCGGTTGATCAGGCCGACGGCCAAATACGTCGGGCCCGGGCCGCGACCGCTGGAGGAGCTCGAGCGCTAAGCGAACCCACGCCGGCCCCCCACGCCGTGTACAGTCCTCCGCGGGAAAAGGGGGGTGGATGGTTACAGCAAGGGATCGGCCCGAAGGACGCCCCGCGCGGGCACGCGACGGCGCCACCAATGGCGATGGCAGGTTGCTCAAGGCGTTCACGCATCCGCTGCGCGTCGCCATCCTCGCGCGCCTGGATGAGGAGGTGCTGAGCCCCAAGGAGCTCGCACGAGAACTGCAAATGTCGCTGCCCGTGGTCAGCTACCACGTGCGCGAGCTCGAGCGGCTGAAGCTGATCGAGCTGGTGCGCACCGCGCAGCGCCGAGGCGCGGTGCAGCACTGGTACCGCGCCAAGGCCGGCGAGCCGCTCGAGGGCAGCGAGTGGTTGCGGATACCGGTCCCCGTTCGGCGCGAGATCGTCGGCGTGGCCCTCGCTCGGCTGGAGGCCGCGGTCGCGACCGCCTCCGAAGAGGGTGGCTTTGACCGCGCCGAGGTGCAGCTCAGCCGCGAGACGCTCGAGCTCGACGACCGCGGTTTCGACGAGCTCGCGGAGCTGCTGCGCAGCGTGCGCGGCAGGCTCGAGAAGATCGGCCAGGCGGCTCAGCGGCGTCTGTCTTCGGCTGGCGAGCAGCCACTCAGCGCAACCGTGTCCGTGATGCTGTTCGAGGGCCCCTACGGCAGGGCTCGCAAGCCGCGCCGGTAGCCCGCTTCACGGCCGCTTCGGGTCCGCTCCGATACTGTCTCGCCCCGGAATGCGCGCGCCGATGCGCGCATCTGCTGCTGATGCGCGCTCTGCTCATTTCCTGGGAATACCCGCCGGTGATCGAGGGCGGGCTGGCCCGCCACGTGCGCAAGCTCTCCGAGCACCTCGTGCGTGAAGGAGTCGAGGTTCATGTTCTGTCTCGCAGCGGCGGCCATCTCCCGGCCGCGGAGCTTCGGCATGGGGTCGTGGTCCACCGCGTGCGGGAGCCGGAGTTCCCCAGGGACGTGGGCGAGTTCGTGCGTTGGGTGCAGCGCATGAATGCCGACATGCACGCGCTCGGGCTGGGCTTATGCGAACAGCTCGAGTTCGATCTGGTGCACTCGCATGACTGGCTGGTGGCAGATGTCGCCTCGCGTTTGGCGCAGAGCATCGGCTGCCCCTGGCTGGTGACCGTTCACGCGACAGAGTTCGGCCGCCACCAGGGATGGGTCTCCAACTACCCCCAGTCGCACATCCACGCAGTGGAGCGCCGCATGGTCGCTGCCGCGGACCGGGTGATCACCTGCTCGCACTACATGCGTGGACACGTCGCAAGTGTGTTCAAGGTGCCGCTCAAGCGCATCACCGTGATTCAGAACGCCGTCGATCCCGGTGATCTGCGGCCACGTGCGGAGCTCGATCAGCTGCGTGCCCGCTTCGCGTCCCCCGAGGAGCGGCTGGTGCTGCTCGTGGGCCGGCTGGCCTATGAGAAGGGCTTCCATCTGGCTCTGGACGCGCTCGCGCAGGTCGCGGACGACGGCGACGGCCTCCGTTTCGTCGTGGCCGGGAGCGGGACCGCCGAGCCTGAGCTCAGGCATCAGGCGCGCCGGCTCGGACTGATGTCGCGCGGTACCTTCCTCGGCTGGGTCGGCGACGACATGCTCCACTCGCTCTACCACGTCGCCGAAATGGTGATCGTCCCCTCGATCTACGAGCCGTTCGGGCTCGTGGCGCTCGAGGCGATGGCGTGCGGCTGCCTGTGCATCGTGGCCGACACGGGTGGCCTGCGGGAGGTCGTACCCGCCGACGGCAGCGTGGGCCTGCGCTTCCCCTCGCGCGACTCGGCGGCGCTGGGCCGCGTCCTCGCGCGAATCCTGGCCGACGACGAGATGCGAGCGCGGGTCGTGGCCGAGGCACGCGAGCACGTGCTGCGCTTCGATTGGTCGGAGGTCGCTCGGCGCACGCTCGGGGTTTACGAGGCGCTGGTGGGGGCGCGGGTAGGGGCGGATCCGTAGGGGTTGAGGGCGCCCTGGTCCAGGGAGGTCCGTCGGATATTGCCCGCGCTATGCGCGGGCAATATCCAATGCGTCGCCCATAAACGCCGAGGGCCCGGCTCTCGAGGAGAACCGGGCCCCCGGGAAGACAACTCGCCTGTTGAGGCGAATTATCGCCGCTTGGAAGCGGCTTACATCATCCCGCTCATGTCGGGCATGCCGCCGCCCGCACCGGCAGCCTCCTTCTCCGGCACTTCGGCGACGATCGCCTCGGTGGTGAGGATGTTCTTGGCGATCGAGGCCGCGTTCTGCAGCGCCGACCGCGTCACCATTGCGGGGTCGATGATGCCCGCCTGCACCAGGTCAACGATCTCGTTGCTCGCGGCGTCGAGACCCTTGCCCTTGTCGGCCTTGCGGACGTCGTTGACCACGACCGACCCCTCGAGGCCGGCGTTCTCTGCGATCTGACGCATGGGCTCCTCGAGCGCGCGGCGGACGATCTTCGCGCCGGTGCGCTCGTCGGTGTCCTCGAACAGATCGAGCTGGATCGCATCCTGCGCCGAGAGCAGCGCCACGCCGCCTCCGGGCACGATGCCCTCCTCGAGCGCCGCGCGGGTCGCCTGCAGGGCGTCCTCGACGCGGTGCTTCTTCTCCTTCATCTCGGTCTCGGTGGCCGCGCCGACCTTGACGACCGCGACGCCGCCCGACAGCTTGGCGAGCCGCTCCTGGAGCTTCTCGCGATCGAAGTCGGAGTCGGTGTTGTCGATTTCGGTCTTGATCTGGTTGATGCGGCCCTTGATCCCTTCGCTGTCACCGGAGCCATCGACGATCGTGGTGGTGTCCTTGGCGACGACCACGCGCCGTGCCCGGCCGAGCTGCGAGACCTGGGTGTTCTCGAGCTTGAGGCCCATCTCCTCGGTGATCACCTCGCCGCCGGAGAGGATCGCGATGTCCTCCAGCATGCGCTTGCGGCGGTCGCCGAACCCGGGCGCCTTGACGGCCACGCCGGTGAAGGTGCCGCGCAGCTTGTTGACGACGAGCGTCGCGAGCGACTCGCCCTCGACGTCCTCGGCGATGATCAGCAAGGGCTTGCCCGACTGGATCACCTGCTCGAGCACCGGCAGCAGATCGCGCACCGAGCCGATCTTCTGGTTGGCGATGAGGATGTAGGGATCCTCGAGCACGGCCTCCATGCGCTCCTGGTCGGTGACCATGTAGGGCGAGATGTAGCCCTTGTCGAACTGCATTCCCTCGGTGAACTCGAGGTCCATGCCGAAGGTCTGGCCTTCCTCGACGTTGACCACGCCGTCCTTGCCGACCTTGTCGATCGCGTCGGCGATCACGTCGCCGATCTCCTCGTCGCCGGCCGAGATCGTCGCCACGCGAGCGATCTGGTCCTTGCCGGTGATCTCCGTCGACTGCGACTCGATCTGCTTGACGACGTCATCGACGGCCTTCTCGATCCCGCGCTTGAGCGACATCGGGTTTGCGCCGGCGGCGACGTTCTTCAGGCCCTCGCGCACGATCGCCTGCGCCAGCACGGTCGCCGTGGTGGTTCCGTCGCCGGCGACGTCGTTGGTGGAGGTGGCCACCTCGCGCACGAGCTGGGCGCCCTGGTTCTGGAAGACGTCCTCAACCTCGATCTCGCGCGCGATCGTCACACCGTCGTTGGTGATCGTGGGCGCGCCGAACTTCTTGTCGAGGACGACGTAACGGCCGCGCGGGCCAAGGGTGACCTTGACCGCGTTGGCAACCGCGTCGACGCCCGCCTCCAGAGCCTTGCGGGCATCTGCGTCGTACTTCAGTTCCTTGTGTGCCATATGTGTCTGGTTCTCCTGTGGGTTCTAGGACTGCACCTTGGCGAGGACGTCGGACTCGCGCAGCACGAGCAGCTCCTCACCGTCGACCTTGATCTCGGTGCCGCCGTACTTGCTGTAGAGGACCTCGTCCCCCTCGGCGACGTCAAGCGGCGTCCGCTTGCCGGTGTCTTCGTTTACCTTGCCATCGCCGACAGCCAGGACCTTGCCCTTCTGGGGCTTCTCCTTGGCGGTGTCTGGGAGGACGATGCCGCTGGCGGTCGTCTCCTCCTCCTCGATGGCCCGCACGATCAAGCGATCGCCCAAGGGCTTGAGCTTCATTTATGCGACCTCCGAATGGATCTGTTGGGTTTCTAAGTGCTGCTGTCTCCCGCGCGGGCCGCTATACGCCACCCCGGTGACCAACGACTCCACGCCCTTGGCACTCGCTGGTCGAGAGTGCCAGCAACTCCCAATATAGCTTGTCCAGAGGGAGTTTCAACATATCTTTGGCACTCTCAGGGTGAGAGTGCCAAGAGGGTAGCACCGCCGCGGCGGCTGACCGAGTTCAGTTGCGGGCGCCGCCGAGACCGTGCATGCGGTCGCGCAGCTGCGGTGGGTTCTCGACGATCTGCGAGAAGCGCACCACCGTCACGGTGTCGTCGAGCGAGACCTTGCGCCCGTAGATCTGCTCGAGAAAGTGGACCATCTCGTCCACGCGCCGGAATTCGGGGTTGTCGTGCTCGATGTCGCGCGGCGAGAGATCGCGCAGAAGCTTGACCTCGACCTGATCGATAACCGCCTCGAAGATCTTCTCGCGCGGCGAATGCTGGTAGCCGATGGTGACCAGCACGCACTCGTTCTTGCGGTACTTGTGGGACTTATCGCCCAGCCGAATCGTGGCCGTCTTACGCCCCCGCCTGAGCTGGTCGGCGAACACCGACGAGTAGAAGTTGAGCACGCGCACGGCGCCAGCCTACCGCCTCAGCGGGAGCCTGGGCGATCGCGCCACACCGTCCGCTCGCGCCGCGCGGTCAGTAGACGTAGCGGCGGAGCGCTTCGGCATCGTGCACGGTCAGTCGGCCCCGTCCCTGCGTGATCACGCCCGCCCGTTCGAGCACGGCCAGAAAGCGGCTTGCCGACTCGCGTGAGGAGCCCGCGAGTTGGGCGAGGTCGGCCTGCGTCGAGGTGATCAGCACGTCGCCCTCACCGCCCCCCTCGGCCCTGGCGGCGGCCACGAACTGCAGCAACACCGACGCCACCCGGCTCTGGACGGTCTGAAAGGACTGGCGGGCGAGCCGTTCGTTGGTCTGACGCAGGCGGCGACCGAGCGCGCTCAGGAGCTTGATCGCGATGTCGGGGTGCAGGCGCAGCAGGCGGCGCATGTCGCCGCCCAGGATCGCGATCGCCTCAGTGGTCTCGACCGCTTCCACGGTCGCGGAGCGGCGCTCGTTGTCGAACATCGCGAGCTCGCCGAAGATGTCGCCGGGGCCGAAGTTGGCGAGCGTGATCGAGCGTCCATCCGAGTGCTCGCGGATCGCCCGGGCCTGACCCGAGCGCACCACGTAGCAGGTGTTGCTCTCGTCCCCCTCGCGGAACACGACCTCGCCTGCGCCGAAGCGGCGTGGCACGGCGACTTCGGCGACGTGCCTGAGCTCCTCCTCCCCCAGGGCGGAGAAGACGGGCACGCGCTGGAGCAGCGCGATCGTCTCCCCGGTCGTCGCTGACATGGCGAGATGGTATTGCGCGATGGGCGACGAAGCGCGCTATGCCGTGTCCAGGGCGCGCTCGCGCCGCCGGCGCCGCAGCGCGTCGGCGATCCACCATAGGAGCGCTGCGACAAGCGCGAGCGGCACCAGCACTGCGAGCACAATCAGCGAGACGCCCGCAATCACGGTCAGCACATGCAGGGCGGTGTGGGCAGCGCGCGGAATAAAGGCAGAGGCGTGCGGGCGGTGGCGCACCGGGGGAGGTGGCGCCTCGGACTGGATGTTCACCATGACCTGGCTGTACGCGACTTCGCGCTTGAGCGCCTTGATCTTCTTCTTGTCGTGGTGGCGGACCGCGTTGCGGTACTGGCTGGTGATGTCCTCGACCGTGTCGGTGCGCTGCAGGACCTTCGCGTAGGAGAGCGTCGAGAGCGCGCTCATGGTCTGCGGCAGGGTGATACTCGGAACGCTCAGCTGTAGGTGCGCGTAGCCGCCGCTGCCGGCAGCCGTGACCTGCGAAGAGTCGACAAACCCATTCTGCTCGCCCACCATGTTGTAGATCTCCTGGGCGACGGTCTCGATCCGCTTGCCCGGCACCCCCAGGGTGAGCTGCGAGGACTGGGTGAGCTTGCGTCCGCGGGCATTGGGCACGCGGAGGCCGGGGGATGGGGTGAGGCTTTGCTTCGCGTGCCCGAGAAGGGGCGCGGCGAGCGAGAGATTGCCTGGCGGGTGCCGCACCCCGCCCCGCGCCGCAGCCCCGGAGCTGCTGCTCATGGAGACGCCGCTGGACGCCCCTCCCCCCGAGCTCACCACCACGACCGCCACGATCGCGGCTACCGCCAGACCCCCGGCGGGCGCGAGCGTCCACCACCAGCTGCGGCGCCGCCGTGGCTGCACAGCTCCGGGCACAGACTTGTCGAAACGACGCGCGACGCGGTCATCGAGCTCGTGCCCGAACTCCTGGGTCGGCGCCGGCCGCTCGGCCCTGATCAGCAGCGCCAGCTCGGCGATCTCGGCGAAGGCGGGATCGACCGGCTCGCCCGCCAGGGTGGCTTCAACCGCGTCCAGCGTGGCCAGCATCTCGGGCGAGGGTTCAGCTTCTCTCATCACAGGCCTTTCTGAGCCTTTCGAGCGCGCGATGCAGACGCGTCCCGGCGGTCGACTCGCTGACTCCCAGCACGAGCGCGATCTCACCGTTGCTTAGGCCGCCGTGGAATTTGAGCGCGATCAGCTCGCGGTCACGGGCGGGCAGCCGCGCCAGCGCCTTGCGAACCGCCGTGCGCCGGAGCGCGATCTCGGCGTGGTCCTCGAGTGCTGCGTCCGCCTGCGGCTCCGCCACCAGGCTTGCCAGCCTCCGGCGCCGCCGCAGTTCGTCCAGCGCTCCATTACGGGCGATGCCAAACAGCCAGGCCCGTTCATCGCCGCGGCGGCGGTCGAAGGTGCGGCGCTTGCGGTAGGCGCGCTCGAAGCTCTGCGCGGTGACGTCTTCGGCGGCCGCGCGATCTCGCAACAGGGTTGACACGTAGGCGAACACGTCGTCTCGGCTGGAGCGGTACAGGGCCTCGAACCGCTCCCACGACGAAACCTGCGGCTGCTCGGTGCGTGGCTCGGCGAGACCCGCCATCTTGCCCACACTACGACGCTAGGCCAGACCCGTCACATCACGCCGCGAGCTTGGTGAACAGCCGCGGATCGTTGGTGATCACGCCGGTGACTCCGAGTGCTTCGAGCTCCCGCAGCCGGGGCAGGTCATCCACGGTCCACACGTACACCTCGCCGCCCGCGTCGCTCACCGCCTCGACCAGCTGTGCGCTCACGAGCCGCCAGTGGACCATCAGGGCGTCGCAGCGGCCGGCGCGGATCGCGGCGGCCGCTCGCTTCGGCAGGCCGCGGCGGGCGACCCGCGCGAGCACGTGGGCGGGCAACGTGAGCGCCCGCGACCGGAAGGGGTCCTGGCGTACCCGGGGAACCGACCAGCCGAGTCGCACCCCGGGCTCCGCCTCGCGCACGGCCGCGAGGCTCGAGCCGAACTGACTCGAGATCAGCGTCCGCTCGAGCATCCCGTGGTCGCGCAGGGCCTCGAGCACCGGCAGCTCGTATCCAGGCAGCTTCAGGTCGACGTCGAGCTCGATTCCGAAGAACGCCTCAGAGGCCAGATGGGCGAGACCCTGCTCGAGCGTCAGCGGATCGCGACCGGCTGCGTCTTCGTAGTCGTGCGCCAGCAGCAGGCGATCGCCGTGTCGTTCTCGCAGCACGTCGAACTCGATCATGTCGACCCCGGCGTTCAGGGCCGCGTCGAAGCTGGCGTGGGTATTTCCAGGCGCAATCAAATCGGCGCCCTTGTGCCCCACGCGTCGGAGGGGTGCCTCCGCGCTCGGAGGCGGCGGATTCTTGGCCCGGCGTCGCATCTCCCACCTCAGTATTGCGCGCCGCACGGCGCAGCCTTACGCGCTGAGGGTGAGCCTGCGGGGGCTCTCGCGAAAGCCGAGCGCCAGCAGCAGCGGCGCGAGCGGACTGGCTAGCGCCGCGACGCCGTCGACCCGCTCGCATGCGAGTCGCTTCACGCGTCCGGCGCGGACCTCTTGCACGAGCGCCACGAGCGCTGGCTCGAGGCGCGGATCCTCGGCGGAGATGAGCGTCTGCAGGGCGCGGCCGCCCCGCTCGATGAACAGAACGGGCTCTCCGCCGGTCAGCACCACATGGGCGCCCGCGATGCGCGCCGGCCGGCGCGCGGCACGACCGTCTGCTTCGTGCTCCGCCGGAGCGCCATCGGTCTGGCGCGGCCACGGCAGCACGGCGCCGTAGGGCTGAGCTGGATCGACCGCCGATAACACGAGCGGCGCGTCGTCGCCCGGGTCGAGGGCGCGCAGCCGCTCGACCGCTCCCGGCACGGCGAACTGGGCGCCGCCCAGTCCCTCGACGAAGTATCCGCGCCGGGCCAGACCTAGTACCTCCAGCTGTGAGAGCTCGGAATAGACGGCGCTGAAGCCGCCCGCGATGCCTTCAGCCCTGACGTGCTCGCGGGTGAGGATGCCGTAGCGCTCGAGCAGCACCTCGGCCAACGCCCGTCGCTGCGCAATCAGATCCGTGGTTTCCGGGAACAGCGACGCGGTCAGCGACCAGCGCCCCTGGAGCAGAGGGGAGGTTCCCGCGCGGCCGCGGCCGGAAAACCTCCCTCGACCGGCACGACGGCGTGGGATTGGCGGCACGGGGCTGCGCGCAAGCGTCAGCCGGGGAACGCGCAACGGGGCGAAGGCGTCGTTGGTCACCTCGCCCGACCAGACGAGGTTCCAAAGGGCCTCTTGGAGCTGGCCGGCCTCGACGCCGACATAGACCAGCAGATCGCTGAAAAAGCAGGCGCCGGCCGACAGCCGCTCGCGCACCGCGTCGTAATTCGGTCCCACCGGGTTGCTGGCGCGGGCAGCGGCCGCTGGCGGCCCCAGCAGGCCGACATCCGCGCGGAAATAAAGCGCCACGCGTCCAGGGTTGCGCCCCCCCGTTGCGGCGCCGATCCACACGAGCTCGCCGCTGGCACACAGCTCGTCGATCCAGGCGGGTGAATAGGAGCCAAGGCGCCGGGGAAGGATGTCCCGCTCCCAGATCGCAGCCGGGAGCGCAACCCCCTGCAGCGGCGCGAGCACCTCGCGCAGCCGGTCGGGTCCCGGGATTCGCGCCGCCGACGCCCGGGAGCCGACGC
>JAVKSP010000087.1:0-13119 GCA_039583645.1 Solirubrobacteraceae bacterium | reverse complement strand
GCTAGCCGGACTCGAACCGGCGACCTCCTGGGTGCGATCCAGGCGCTCTCCCAACTGAGCTATAGCCCCGTGCGGCGCTCTGCGCCGAGCGGCCAGTTCAAGTCTAGCCGCCTGTTTTGACTGCCAGGGCTAATGAAGTTGCGCTCTATGGCCGATACGCTGAAAAATGGAACTAGCACCCATGTCGCCACGGATCCGCTTTATCTCCGTGTTTTTCCTGGCCATCGTGGTGCCGGCGGTGGCGATCGCCGTGTTCGTCTTTGGGCAGCCGGGTGTGATCGGACTGACGCTCGCCGTCTGTGCAGCCGTGGTGGCCTTCGCGTTTGTGGGTTCGCGTATCACCGCTGCTCAGCTGCAGCCACAACTCGAGGAGCTGGGACGGCAGCGACTGCGGCTGCGCGAGTCGATTCGGCGCACCGGCCAGACGCTCGCCTCGAACCTCGATCGTCCGACCCTGCTCGAAGTCGCCCTCAAGACGGCTGTGGACGGGCTTCACGCGGACCGAGGCCGACTGGTCGCTCGCGCGGCGCCGGAGCAGCCGCTCAGCGAGATCGAAGCGATTGGTTCGATGGTGGGCCTGGAGCAAGCGGTCCGCGAGGCAGAAGCCGCTGCGCTGCATGGTGGCGGTTTGGGCGAAGCGCGCACGGAAGATTTGTTCCTGGCGTCGGCAGTGCTCGGCCATGCACACCCGCTCAATCCGGGAGCTCAGCAAAGCGGCCGCCTTTACGGACTGATGACCGTGGGCCGTGACCGCAGCCCGTTCAGCGACGAGGAGCGGGACCTGTTGCGGCTGCTGGCCGCGCAGGCGACACTCGCGCTTGAGAACGTCGAGCTGCACCACCAGGTTCGTCGCCAAGCCCTCACCGACGAGCTCACCGGGCTGGGCAACTATTCGCGCTTCCAAGCGCTACTGACAACAGAAACGGAGCAGGTCAAACGCTACGGCGACTCCGTGGGTCTGGTCATGCTTGACCTCGATGACTTCAAGGCGGTCAATGACACCTACGGACACCAGCAGGGAGACGCGGTGCTGCGGGCGGTGGCGAGAGTGCTGAGGGAGACGTCGCGGGAAGCCGACAGTCCTGCGCGTTACGGCGGCGACGAGCTTGTCGTGGTGTTACCCCGGACTGATCTGGACGGAGCCTTCGTGATCGGCGAGCGGGTCCGAATGGCGATTCAAAAGCTCGCTGTTCCGCGGCTCGACAACCAGGGAGTGCTGCGTCTGACCGCCAGCGTCGGAGTCGCGTCGTCGGACTCGGGCGAGAAGGAGGCGCTCGTATCCGACGCAGACGCTGCTCTGTATGTGGCCAAACGTGAGGGGAAGAACAGGACGGCGAAGGCACAGGCCGAGGCAGCCAAGGTTCTCGGCGGGTAGCCTTTCCGGTTATGGGTCTCCTCGACGACGCCATCCGCGAACATCTCGAGCTCAAGCGGCGTCATGGCGCGGATCCGGATGAGCTTGCACACGCCGAACAGGAAGCACTCGGGCCGGTGCGGCGAGAGCGTTTCGCGAGCGAGGAAGGCGAGCCCGGAGCAGAGGGGCCGATGCTTGGGATCCGTGAGGGCGTGGCTGAGCCAGAGCACGAACTGGTCGGGGACGATTCGGGCTTCGCTCAGGAGGGCGATCTTCGGCTGCGTGACGGCGAGGGTCGCGACGGCCTGAGCGAGGCCGAGTACGAGGAGTACTACGACGAGGAGTACTACGACGAAGAAGAGGGCGAGTGGGAGGAGCCAATCCACGGAGCCGCTGAAGAGCCCAGGTACGGTTCCGCCGACTTCTTACACGAGGCCGAAAGAGCTCCGGCCAGCGCTCATCACGAACGCGTGCCGCCCGAATCAGCTCCACCCTCTCAAGCGAGCCGCCCAGAAGAGATCGAGGGGGAGACCGAGGGTGAGCAAACCGTCGAGTACAGCGTTGAGGACGCCATTGGATCCGGGGCTCAGGATCCGCGCACCGCTGACCAGTCCGCAGCGAGGCCCCCTGAGTCCGAGGGTGACGACATGCTCGAAGAAACACCAGAGTTCCTGCAGGATGCACCGGAGCACGACCGACTCTGGTTCGAGCAGCGCCCGCCGCGCGATTTCGACTTCGACGGCTGAGGACGTCGCGGCGCCGGGACGCCGCAACTCGAGTTCGCCGGCTGCGGGCTGAGCGGCTTGGCGGCGCTCGGGCGGGAGCTCGCCCCCGGTCTAAACTCGACACGCCGTGGGGCCATAGCTCAGTTGGGAGAGCGCCTGCTTTGCAAGCAGGAGGTCGCCGGTTCGATCCCGGCTGGCTCCACTCGAAAAAGCCCTGCTAGCCCGCTGTTCCTTGTCTCGCTAACGAAGGCGCGTGGCTTGCCTCAGCGTGCGGGAGGTACTGCTCCCGCAGCACGGTCGTGATGAGCTCTCGACGGGTTCGCACGCCGGTCTTCTCGAAGATCGATTTCAGCTGGTCTTGGACCGTGTTCTGCGTTATGTGCAGTTGCTCGGAAATCGCGTGCGTAGACACGCCTTGGAAGACGAGGCCGCTGACGGTTCGCTCCTGCCCGGTGAGTCCGTACGCTCGCATGACGATGGGTGCCACCTGGTCTGCAGGGGCCTGCTGAATAATGATCGCGATGGCGTCGCGCCCTTGGTGGGGCATCCACGACGCTTGCAGAATTGCCCAGCGGCGGGCACGCGTGCGAACTAGCAGCTGCGGCACGCTGAGCGATGGGTTGACGCGACGCAGTTGCGCTGCGAGCGCGTTGACCTCGATCGGGAGCGCATCGCCCTCGCCGACGTTCAGCTCGTCGAGCCACTGCTCGGCCGCAGCGTTCTTGGCGATCACGGAGTCGTCCGCCGCCAGCAGGATCAAGCCGGGCTACTCGGCTACGTCGGCCAGTTGCAGATCCTGTACGAGTGTCCCGAGCCGGAGGCCTTCTGCGAGGTGAGGGGCGAATTCGCCGGACGAACGCGACCTCCTCCGGGGAGAAGACCGAGCCGCGCTCCCGGTGCAGGCACATGAATCCCCACGCGGCGCCGCCGCTGCGGAGCACTGCCCGCAGCTCATCTTCAAGCCCCAACGGCGCGAAGATGTCGCGATACCGCGCGCTGCATGAGGAATCGCCGCCTGTCGCTGCGATGAGTGTCCGGACCCCGTCCCGATCGTGCGCTAGCTCGGTCCACTTGTTTATGTCATCAGCGAGAAACTCGTTCTCGACGAAGTACGGCCCAGTCTCGGCCGGGATCTCCTCGCTGTATGCCTGCGTGAACAGAAGCGTCGCCGGATCAGCCAGCGCCCACCACAGCGCATCGACCGGCACCACGCGCCGCAGGCGGGGGAGTACCGCGGCGCGCAATCCCGCGGGACCCAAGCCAGATCGACAGGTCTGCGCGATCGTGGCGACGAGATTCTCGAGAGCTGGTCCAGACCTCACAACGGCCCCTCGTGTGGGTAGCCGAAGTCTAGACCTGACCCACTACCTCGTACCGTCCGCGTGCACGAAGGTCGACACCAGTCGCGGTGGTCGTCGATTCTCGGCTCTTGTCCGCCGCTTCGTCGCTGGCAAGCGCGGCCTGCTCCGACTGCCACAGAGTAAGCGTAAGCGCACTGCCTCCATCCCGGTCAACGAAGAAGTAGGCGCCCGCCTTCCCCGGCAACGTGGCGACCATCGGCGCCACCTTGTCGTTGACGTGCTCGGCCCACCTTGCCAGCGCCTCCGGTGTTCCCGTCCAACTCGATGTGCGTGCGTACATGGTCTTTCCTTTCCTCGCGTGACAGCCGCGCATCACATTCGCCCAGAGCCGCGAACCGCGCCATCCCAGATTCCTGGGAACTTGCCGGCACAGCCACCAGCCGGCAACAATCTCGCAAGCGAGCCTCAACCGGGATGCGCTCAAGTGCTCGACCAAGCGCTGGGGAAGTGGGGCTCCCCACAACCCTGCGGATCGGGACGTCTGATTCGGAGATTCGCCGCAAACGCCGGTCTAGTAAGCCGCGTCCGGCCATTGCCAGGCGCCGCTCTCAGCCCGAAGACGGTCGAGTACCACCTCCGCCACGTGTACCTGAAGCTGGGAATCAACCCACGCCCCGAGCTTGCGCGGGCGCTGGCCGAGCGAACTAGCTGAGCGACATGCTGGCCTACGTCTTCTGGCACCGACCGCGCGACGACGCTGGCAGAGCTGCCTACGAGGCGCGTCTACGAACGCTTCACCAAGCACTCAGCGTCCGTTCGGCGAGCTTCTGGCTCAGCGAACTCCCATTTGCCGGGCGAGGCGCAGGCTATGAGGACTGGTACCGCGTGCAGGGTTGGGCGGAGCTCGGCCAGTTGAACCGCGCGGCGATATCGGGCGATCGCAAGGCGCCCCATGATGCGGTCGCTGCGGATGCAGGTGAAGGGTGGGGCGGCGTTTATGCGCTTGCTCGTGGGGACGCTCGGCCTCCCCTGACCACACGCTGGCTGAGCAAGCCACCGGGCGAGAGCTACGACCTCTTCCTGGGCAAGCTGCGGGCTCCGACCGTGTGGCAACGCCAGCTCGTGCTGGGACCAGCGCCGGAGTTCTGCGTGGTGCAGAGCAGCCCGGTCGCTTCCGCAGGACCCGACCGCATCGCCGTGTACCTGGACCGCCGCTGACTCGAGCCGACCGAGCCTTGGAATCTCGGTATTTGGGCACGAAAGTTGGCGCCACATCTGGTCGCGTGCGACTGAGCGCGATAACTTGACGACCGGCGCGAGCGCCGACCGAAAGCGAAGAGCAGGCGTCAGGAGCTGTCAGGTCTGCCGCGCGGCTTGTGTCCTCATTTGAGTGACTTAATTTGAGCGCGCTCCGTGGTCGCGCTCGCGCCACCTCTGCTTTGCAAACTCCCGGTCGCCTACAGAGGCGACGGCTACGCTGTCTTTATGGCTTGGCGAGCCCGCATCGCCGCCTTCGGCTCGGCCGCCGGCCTCATCGTCCTCGGCATCCTGTGCACCGCGTTGATCGACGGAACCGCTGGCCAAATACTCGGGATCGCAGCGATCGGGACTGGAGCGGTTATCGCCACTGGTCTGGTGTTCTTGGAAGTCGGGTTGAGCGAAGACCACGAGCGCGAACGCGAGCATCGGGCACTGCTCAAGCGAACTGCTCGTGCGAAGCGTCTTCAGCGCCCACGGCTGAATCGGTCGCGCGAGCACCGGCACCGCCTCGGATGAAGCAGAATGACTGACGTGAACCAGGATTACGGACAACCCGCCTCTTACGAGGTGCTCTCGCGAGGCACCCCGGTCTACAGCGCCGATGGCTACGAGCTGGGCACTGTGGACCACGTGCTCGCCGACGAGAACGCGGACATCTTCGACGGCATCGTCATCTCGCAGCATCACCTTGGCCGCGGCCACCGCTTCGCCGACGCCGAGGACGTAGAGCGGATCTACGAGCGCGCCGTCGTGTTGAAACTGGACCGGGCCGGCTCGGAGGGCCTGCCCGAGCCGAGCGCAAACCCCGCCGTCATGCGTGACGATCCCGCTGAGACCCGCTCTGAGGCGCTTGGCGACAAGCTCAGGCGCGCTTGGGATTACATCTCGGGCCGCTACTGAGACCGCGCCACCCAACTCGCGCGTTCAATCGCGTAGATCTGGTGGGGTCCTCGATCCAGAACATCGATGGTGCGGTCATATCGCTCGCCCAGTCCCTCCGCCACGCGGACGGACCGATCGTTGCCGGGCGCTATGACGCTGATCACCCGCTCTGCGCCGATGACCTCGAACGCATAAGTGAGTGCTGCTCCGGCAGCTTCGCGCGCAAGTCCCCGTCCCCAG
This sequence comes from Solirubrobacteraceae bacterium, assembly GCA_039583645.1. GTDB lineage: Bacteria > Actinomycetota > Thermoleophilia > Solirubrobacterales > Solirubrobacteraceae > Palsa-465. Next base: position 7,357 of record JAVKSP010000087.1, on the reverse strand, counting down.
TGAGGGCGAGCGAGGACCCATCCCACCTCCAGTCCCGGCCACCCCTCCGGCGACCACAATCCCGCGCGACCCACGAACTCTCCGGTCGCGCTCTCAACCAGCGCCCACTGTCCAAAGCCGCGCAGGGCCCAATGTCCGAGGTGCCCCGCCATCGAGCGCCATGCTGCCGAGCGCGGTTGCGGACGGCCGTCCTCGAGAAACCGCATCACCTCGGCGTCGGCGTACATCGCCGCATACGCGTCCAGGTCGGAGGCGACAAGTCCGCGCAGCCGTAGCCGCTCAGTCGAGATCTCAGGTATCACGACAGCGTCGCGCGCCTGAGCAGGGTTCAGTCGCCGGGCAAGGTCAATGTGTACGGGAATGATCCGGTGAGGCGCTCGCCGCCGTCTTCTCCCACCGCGATCAGGTCCTCGACGCGGGTGCTCCCGACCTCGGGGTCAACCGTGCCCGGCTCAATCGCAATCACGTCTCCTGCAACCAGCTCCGAGCGACCTGTGCGTCCGAGACCGGGGGCCTCGTGAACCTCGAGTCCGACGCCGTGTCCGAGGCTGAAGTAGAAGCCGTGACGCAGCGTCTCACCGGGAGCCTTGGTGCGTTGCGTCGGCTGACCCGCCGCTTCGAGCACGTCGCAGGCGAGGTCATAGAGTTCAACCCCGCGGACGCCCGGGCGGACCGCCGCGCAGGCGCGCTCGTGCGCCTCGAGCACGGCCTGATGTAGCGAGGCGAGACGGTCGCTGACCTCGCCGCGCACGAAGGTGCGCGTCATGTCCGACCAGCACCCGGACAGTTCGTCGCGCGGCCACAAATCGATCTCGATGGGGGTATGGGGCAGTAGCGGACCAGTGCCGGGGTCGTGGCCGATCGGTGCACCCGGGAAGGCCGCTTTGACGATGATGTCGGGCGGGCAGGAAGCGCCGGCGCGCGAGCACGTCTCCCGGATCGCGCCGCGCACCGCTTCAGCCGTCAGCGTCCTGCCGTCGAGCCGAAGCTCGCCGTCGGCGATTTCCGCCTCGCGCAACATCGCCGCGGCGCGAGCCAAGCCCGCAAGCGCCGCCTCCGTGGCACGGCGGATTCCTGCCATCTCGGCGTCGCTCTTGCTTCTCCGGCGCGCCTCGAAAAGCTCGTCGTCGACCGTCACCTCGATGCGCTCCGCGCGCAGCCGATCGGCAAGCGCGAGCGGGAACTCCGGTGGCACGGCCGCGCGCGTGATCCCAACCCGCGCCGCCGCGCGCACACATAATTCGCGATCGAGCTGGTCACGCGACAACCCGGCCTCGATCAGTTCGTCCCGTCCGAGGTCCTCGCCCAAGAGCCGCTCGACCTGGGGCGCCGCGCGCGCTATCCGTTCGTCTTCGAGGGCATTTGTGAGCACCGCGCGGCGACCATTCGTCTCGAGATAAAGAAAGGCATCGCCGATCGCCAGCGGCACCTCGTGCCGCAGCGTTGGCGAACGCTCGGTATCGCCCCAGATCAGAACATCCATCGCCGAGACCCTAACAGGGGGTGCCCGGAACTCTCGTGTGGTGGGATGATGCCGCCCGACCCGCGGACGCCGCCGAGCTGGCGGCAACGAGCCAACCTTGACAGGGAGGTAGTTGGATGATCGTCATGTTCACAGCGCGCCGGCTCAAGCCGGGCGCTTGGGAGCAGTTCCGGGAAGCTTGGGACCCCGGGGAGCAGCCCCCGCCCGGCTTCCAACGCGCGTATCACGCGCGCAACATCCGCGACGAGGACGAGGTGATTTCGTTCGGGCTGTTCGACATGAGCATCGATGACTACCGCCGCTGGCGCGAAGAGTCAGATGCACAGGAGACCGGTCGTGTCGATCGGATGTCCACGTTCGTGGAGCACGAGTATGTCTCGGGCGTCTACGAGGTGATCGACGAGTTCAACCCCTAGCGCCGGACCCTCCAGCCGCACGGGGATCCTGCAGGACCTGGGGACCCTCCCACCGCACCAGGATCCCCTGCTCTTTACTGGCCCAGCGAGCGCCGCTACGCTGATCTCGTGGCGAGCGAGGGCAGAGACCTCGTGCACAAGCACAGCCAGTATGTGCAGCTGGTCGACGTCGATCCCGACTTCGTCCGCTCCATTCCCGAGGACGAGCGAGATCAGGCCCGCAGCGTCAAGCTGCTTGCCATCGACGTCTCCGAGGGAGAGTTCGATCCCGCCGAGACGCTCACAGTGGCCGGCGGCTGGTACGGGCTGCTCGTGGAGGGCATGGTCAATTTCAGCGCCCGCATCGGAGACCACGTCGCACTGCGCGTGCTCGGTCCCGCGGCGGTCGTGCCTGCTCTCGAGGTACCGAGGTCTGGGACCGGCGCGCACGCGCAGTGGTCGATGGCCGTGCCGGGTCGCCTGGCCGTACTTGGCGAGGACTTCCTTCATGCCGCTCGTCGGTGGCCCTCGTTGTTCACCAACCTGCTCGTCCGCATCCACGAACAGACCGAGCAACTCGTGACCCAGCTCGCTCTGTGTCAGCTGCCGCGCGTGGAGGACCGCTTGTTGGCGATGCTGTGGCTGCTGTCTGAGTCGTGGGGAAAGGTGACCTCTGCCGGAACGGTCGTTCCCTTGCACTTCACGCACGAGGCCCTTGGCGCGATGGTCGGCGCTCGCCGCTCGACGGTGACGCTCGCGCTGGGCAAACTCACCGAGGGCGGCGCCATCGTCGAGCGCGACAGCGGCTGGCTGCTGGTCGAGCCACCACCCCAGCAGCACGAGCAGCTGGTCCCCAGCGAGCCGCCGAGGCTGCTCGACCTCTCGCCCACGGGCTGGGCGGCGAGCGAAGACATGCCCGCAGGCAGCCGCGATGAGAAGGAGGCGCTCTTTGCCGTCATCGCGCGCATGCGCGCCGAACATCGTCGCTCCCTGCAGGAGCTACAGGAGCGACTCGATCGCTCCCAGGTGATCCGCGACCGGGCGGTGGAGATCCGAAGCCGGCTCCTTCGGGAGCGAGAGCTCGGTAGCCCCTTCGGGAGGCTCAAGAGACAGTAACGAGCTCACGAGGTCGGCTCCGCGCCGTCCCCGGCGTCCTCCATCATCACTATCACGCCGTTCGCCGCCCCGTCCTTGGACTGGCGCAGCGGCAACATCGTCACCCGGCACGGGAAGGCACGGCCGCGCCGGTTGGTCGCATCCAGTACCACCTCTTCGCGATCGGCGCCATCGTTCAGGGCGCGGCGGAGCTCGTACTTGAGGCGTTCCACCGGCAACCCGAAGTCGAGCCCCAGCAAGTAGCGGTCCTCGACCTCATCCGGTGTCAGCCCCCACATGTCGCGCGCCTGCCTATTCCAAATCTGAATCCGCTGCTCGTGGTCGAGCACCGCGACCGCCAGCCCCACCGTGGCCAGGATCGTCTCGAGGAACATGTTGAGGTCGCTGAGCTCGCCGCTGCGGCTCCGCAGTTCCTCGTTCATCGTCTCGAGCTCCTCGTTGGCGGAGTGCAGCTCCTCGTTCATCGTCTCGAGCTCTTCGTTGGTGGATTGCAGCTCTTCGTTGGTGGTCTCGAGCTCTTCGTTGGTGGATTGCAGCTCTTCGTTGGTGGTCTCGAGCTCTTCTACGGTCGACTGCAGCTCCTCATAGGCTTGCTCGAGCTCGCGCTTGGATCGCACGAGCTGATCCTGGAGCCGCCGCGTTTCGGTGATGTCGTTGTACGAGATGCTCGTGCCGACCAACTGGCCGTCGGAGACCAGGGGCGAAATGCGGACGTTGAGGTAGCGCTCCTGGCCATGACGTGGCTCCCACCGCACGGAGCTCACCTCTATGCCGCTCAGATCGCCGGCGACGGCGTCGAGGTGGCCGCGCAATTCGAGGGGCCTGTAGGACAACTCGAGATCTTGGATGGGCCGGCCGAGGTCCGCCGCCCCCAGGCCGAATACCCGTCGCGCGGTGTCATTGGCCATCAGCAACGTCCGCTCGGCGTCTACCACGACATGGGCTTCGGCGCCGACGTCAAACGCCGTCTCGCGCAACACCTCGCCGATGTTCTCGAGCGCCCCGTCCTGCCGGGCATAGGGGATAAGGCGCGTACGCTCTCTGCGCCCCGAGCGCTGGACCACCTTGCGAAACACCCGCCGTTTCAGATCCACCGGCGTGAATAGGTCTCCGTGCGTGATCAGCATCTCCGACTTGCCCAGCATGAGGATGCCGTCGTTGTCGAGCGCGAAGTGGAACCTGCCCAGGATCTGCGCCTGCGTCTCGGCCGTGAAATACATCAGCGTGTTGCGGCAAACAAGCAGATCGATGCGCGAGATCGGCGCGTCTTGCACGAGATCGTTGCGCCCGAATATCACACAGCGCCTCAGATCCTTGAGACGTAGCGCTGCTCCGTGCGCTCGAAGAAGCGCTCCAGCGCCTCCCTGGGCACGTCCTCGATCTGACGCGGCGTGTAGGCCCCGTGGCGGGCGGTATCGAGCGCCAGCTCGTCGATGTCCGTGGCGTAGATCTTCACACGGTCCTGGAAGGCCTTGTCGCCGAGCACTCGCACGAGCACCATCGCCAGCGTGTAGGCCTCTTCGCCTGAGGCAGTGCCGGCACACCAGGCGCGGATCGGAGCGTCGGCGGGACGGCGATTGACCGCCTCTGGGATGACCTGGGTCGCAAGGTGCTCCCACGCCTGCGGGTCGCGGAAGAAACCTGTGACGTTGATCAGGATCGTGTTGAACAGCGAGGCGAACTCCTCGGGGTGCAGCTCGAGGTAATCGATGTAATCCTCGTAGCCCTCTACGCCCACTTCACCCATGCGCTTGGCCACTCGCCGCTGGATGCTCGATCGCTTGTACCCGGTGAAGTCGAAGCCCCGGGCCTGATTGATGAACTCGAGCAGCGCGTCGAGCGTTACGTCCTTTACGGGCGCCATCAGCCCGTCGCCTCCTGCTCAAGCCCTTCGTCCTCTGCCAGCTCTCGCAGCGTGCTCCCCGCCGCGCCCCTCAGCCCTTCGAGGACCACGTCAGCCTGCTGCGAGGCGTCTTCGGCCTGCCGGCGGAAGTTGCCCGCGGAGCGCGGCTGGTTGCGCCCCTCGGCGTGGTCGGCCATCCGGTTCAAGAGCGCGCTGCGGTCTCGCAGCATTCGCACCGCTGTCCACAGGGCCTGCTCAACGCGATCCCCCTGGGCATCGGCGAGGCTGCGCGGCGAATAGCGATGGCCCACGTGGCATTCCCACTGAGGCATGCCCGCGCGCTGGTGTTCGGTGAGTACTCCGCCGCACTCTGGACATACAGATGTCAGTGCCGTGCCGCCACTCCGATCTGCCGCGTACTCGACCCGCCCTAGCTCGGGCGTCGGGTCTTCCCCTCTGACGATTGCCTCGATAGTTTGCGCCATCAGCGCCGAAGGCACAACCGCGTCCACGGCGACGTTCGCCAGCGCGTTTGCCGGCATTCCCCCATACATCGCCTCCTCGGGATCCTGGACCACGGCGGCGCCTCCCGACGCCTTTATCGCGGCGAGGCCGGCTGCGCCGTCGTCGCGCGTCCCTGACAGCACAACTCCGACCACCCGCTCGTGCCACGCGGCCGCCGCAGACCGAAACAGCACGTCCACGGCCGGCCTGTGGCCATTCTCCCGCGGCCCCAGGCTGAGCCGTGCCACGCTGTCTTCGATCACGAGGTGATGGTCGGGCGGCGCAACCAGGATCTCACCCTGCTCGAGGGGGTCGCCGTCGGTGGCCGGCTTGCACGGGAGTCGTCCGGCGCGCTTCAGGATCCCCGCCAGCGCGCTGGGGCTGCTGGGAGCGATGTGCAGCACCACGCACACTGCCGCCGGGAGGTCCGCCGGCAGCCCGGCGACGACATCCTTCAACGTTTCGACCCCGCCCGCCGATGCTCCGATCACGACGAGCGACCGAAGAAGGGTAGGGCCCCGGACTGCGGCTGGTTCGGCCACGTAGGACAAGGCTACGCTCAAGTACCCGGAATAGCTATAGCCGCATCGCCGCTGCGCATCGATAACACTTCCCGCGTGGACGTGGTCAGGCTCACGGCGCAAGGACTCGACGCCGCGGAGGTCGTCGCCGTCGCCCGGAGCAACGCGCGGGTCGAGTTCGCGCCCGATGCGCGCGCGGCGATGGAGCGCAGCGCCGCGGTCGTTGAACGCTTGAGCTGCTCCGAGCAGCCGGCCTACGGCGTCTCGACCGGGTTTGGCTCGCTCGCGCTGGTACGCATTCCCGCCGAGCAGAGGGAGCAGTTACAGCGCGCGCTGGTGCGCTCGCATGCAGCCGGAATGGGCTCGGACGTGGAGGCGGAGGTGGTGCGCGCGATGATGGTGCTGCGAGCGCGCTCGCTGGCGATGGGCTGGTCGGGCGCGCGACCGCTCGTGGCCGAGACGATTGTCGCCGTGCTCAACGCGGGACTGACGCCGGTGGTGCCCGAACATGGATCGCTGGGGGCGAGCGGCGATCTGGCGCCGCTCGCGCACTGCGCGCTCGCGCTGATCGGCGAGGGGGAGCTGGACTGCCCGGACGGAGTCCGCCGACCCGCGGCGGATGCACTCCCCCAAGCCGCGATCGAGCCGATCGTGCTCGGTGCCAAGGAGGGGCTGGCGCTGATCAACGGGACCGATGGCATCCTCGGCATGCTGGTCCTGGCCCTGGCCGATTTCGGGCGCTTGCTGCGCATCGCCGATCTCAGCGCCGCAATGTCCACCGAGGCGCTGCTCGGAACCGACCGCGCCTTCGCCTCCGAGCTGCTCGCGCTACGTCCCCAGCCGGGCCAGGCGCTCAGCGCCGCAAACCTGCGCACGCTGCTGAAAGACTCCGAAATCGTCGCAAGCCACCGCTACGGTGATCCCAGGGTGCAGGACGCCTACTCGATCAGATGCGCGCCGCAGGTGGCCGGGGCCGCGCGCGACACACTGGTCCACGCTCGCGGGGTCGCCGCGAACGAGCTCAAGGCGGCGATCGACAATCCGATGGTTCTCCCCGACGGCCGCGTCGAGTCGTGCGGCAACTTCCACGGCGCGCCGCTCGGCTACGTGTGCGATTTTCTGGCGATCGCCGCCGCCGACGTGGGCGCGATCGCGGAGCGGCGCACCGACCGGCTGTTGGACCAGACCCGCTCTCAGGGGCTGCCGGCCTTCCTCGCCCCCGATGCCGGCGTGAACTCGGGCATGATGCTGGCGCAGTACGCGCAGGCCGCGATGGTGGCCGAGATCCGCCGTCTGGCGGCTCCCGCAAGCGTCGACTCGCTCCCCACGAGCGCCATGCAGGAGGACCACGTCTCGATGGGCTGGGGCGCCGCCCGCAAGCTGCGCTCAGCGCTCGCCAACCTCGGGCGCATCCTCGCGATCGAGCTCGCCTGCGCCGCCCGGGCGCTCGATCTGCGAGCGCCGCTGAAGCCCGCGCCCGGCACGGGTGCAGCGG
>JAVKSP010000086.1:0-13125 GCA_039583645.1 Solirubrobacteraceae bacterium | reverse complement strand
AACTTGTCAGCAAAGAATTCGAGGCCGCCAGCAGGACACCCCTATCCGAGCGCGAACTTGAAGGATGAACCACTAGTGACGCCACACTAGCTCGAACCGCCTAGGGTCGAATCGGGGCGCGGGCGACCAGCCATTCCCGCATGCTGATCGAACCGTCGGCATATGCGCTCGCAAGCTCGTCGAGTTTGACCTGAGCCCCGTCGATCTCCCGGTTCCAGTCCGTGGCCCAATTTGTGAGTACTCGGTCTTCTGGGTCGCGGGATGCGTCGACGCCCGGGACGGTCTGCATGGCTGCCCCGGACCTGCTTGATACTCGCGCCGGGCGCGTCGCGGTCAAGGTCGGCTTCGCCTCCCTTCCCCTCGCCGCTTCGCGGCTCGTGACAGCGTCCGCGCCCCGGCGCGCATGCTCTGGTGAAGGTCCGGGGCAGGGGGTGCCTTCAGGGACTTGGCGTGAGAGCTGCCGGACCGGGACCAGTTAGCGAGGTGCATTGCTTGGCATAACTCGAGTTGTAGCTTCCGCCAGCTGGGACCTAACCCGAGCCAGGAGCGCAGTTGGCGAGGCTGGCTCCCCAGGGGCGTGCCCGGACCTCATCGTGGAAAGACGTCGAGCGCCGGCGCTGTCACCGAGCGCAGCGAGGGGAAGGGAGGCGGAGCCGACCTTGACGGCGCCGGCGCCCGGCGTCACGATCGAAGAGGTCCGGGACCGTCCGGCGTGAGCTCGGTATTTGGTTGTACCCCTTGACGGTTAGTGTTCGTGCCATCAAGTCCGGCTGGGGCTGCCGGTGCTCGATCCGCCCTGAGCGTCAAATGAGAGCGGTGAGGCCTCTCGGATCGAAGGTGCTCGTACGTCTCTTGAGGCGCCGCGGCGCTCCCCGCAGGGGAGACGTTCGCGGCACTGGTGGTGGTCGACTCGCACACAGCCAAAGACAGCGACCCGAGAGCTGCCAGAGGCCGGAGCGCACCAAGAGTCGGCGCGCATCGCATTACGCGTGGGTCTCCCGAGCAAGTGCTCGAGGATTGCCCCGAAGCCCATGCGATGATGGGCCTCGTGCGCGTGATGATGATCGCGCCGGTAGAAGGTCAGGGCATGCGATGGACATCAATACGCCGGCCACCGTAGCTCCGGGCGGTGAGCGCGTCCATAGCTGCGTGTCACTTGTTGCAAACCTTTGAGAAAGCCCGCCGCCGTCAGGCGCCGCCGGCTTTCCCCGACGCGTCACTGCCTCGCTGCGCTCGGTCAGTGACGCGCCGGTCCGAATGCGTCGCTAGCCCCGATGACCCTCACCCTGAGTCTGGCCTGCGGCCGGGACACCGCCCGGGAGCGAGCTCGGCTCGCTCCCGGGCGGTCAGCGCCTGCTCTGGCCGGGCCGGGCTAAAGCCGCGGCCGCTTCAGCCACTTGGGACGTGCTGGGCCTCTTCAGCTTCGACGCGCCAGTGGGTGTTGTCGGAGTTTCGGCTCCGCGAGAGGAAGAAGTACGGCGACAACGCTCGACCGAGGGCCGCGAACTGCTGGCTAGCGTCGATCGCCTGGTCGCGGTTTGAGCCTGGTCGAGCTACCAAATCTTTCCTCAGAAGCGACTGCTGGGGCGGCGAGCCCGGTGCGCAATGAGGCGTAGCTGCCGGAGGGCCCGCCGTGCGCGGCTGTTCTCATGGCTGTCACTGGCGGCGATGACGGTCGAGGGACCACGCCGTCGTGAGATCCCTGGCCATGTGGACGCTAACTGCGAGCTTCGGAACGGAAGGCCCGGGTAGTACCACACTCCGGGCGCAACCCGGCGATCGGTGGGTAGGGGTCGCGGTCGACCAGCCCGTTCACGGCCCGAGATGGACGCCACCGAAACCACCGTCGTTCGGGGGTTGCCTCTGGAACGGGATCTCGAGGCATGGACTTCTCGAGCCATGGACTCGCGACGTGATTTATCGGCTAGTCAGAAACGAATCAAGGAGGAAGTAGATGGCTCGTCCCAGCAAACGCCGTCGGCGCGAGATAGTCGACACCATCAACGCGGCCTTGGAGATCGTCGACGAGGTTGCACAGGACGGAGATGGAGAGTTCGTCCGCGCAGTCGTCGCCGGCTTCGCACTCAAACAGATCTCGGAAGGCGATTACGAGGACGACCGCGAAGACGAAGGCGAACACCATGCTCCGGAGGAGGAGGAAGAAGAAGAGCAAGACGGCGAGGCGGAAGAGCCTGAAGAAGAGCCCGAGGAAGAGCCTGAAGAGGAGCCCGAGGAAGAGCCTGAAGAGGAGCCCGAGGAAGAGCCCGAAGAAGAGCCCGAGCCGCCGAAGCGTAGTCGTGGGCGTAGCAGTAGCAGGAGCCGGAGTAGCAGTAGTAAGAGCAGCGGCGGTAGCGCGAGCAGAAGCAGTCGGGCGAAGAAGTGAGGCAGCGATGACGCGCTGCCTCGGCAGTGCTAGCCAGTGGGCCGCGTGCTGAGCAAGCACCCGGGAGTCTGAAAGCGGCAGCCGGGTCGGACGGCTCATGTCCGACTGGCTGGCTTCCCTCTTCGCTCAAGTCCAGCAACGAAGCTGGCGTCAACCAGCGACGGCACTCGGTCTGCTCTCAGCCGGCACTTTTTTCAGAGATGGCACAGACTGGCTGCTGGCGGCCACTAGCTTTATTGCGTGACCGCGCGGGAACAGCCGAAGCTCACCCCGATCCAACGCATGGCCCGCGAAGCCGCCGAGCGCTCCAGGCACGAACAGGGGCTACCACCGCGGATCACGGATGCCGCGCTCGTCAAGCGCGTCGCGGAGATCGTGCGCACTCACGACCACGCGACTAGTGACGCCACACTAGCTCGAACCGGCTAGGGTCGAACCGGTTGAACCCCCGCTTGCCAGGCTGCACCAGTACCTCGGCAAGCACCGCACCAAGGATTGCGCGCTGGCGGTCAAAGCCAAGTTCGGGCCAACGCTTGCGTAGCGTCCCCGAGCGACCGACGTACTCAGCTAGCACGGTCACTTGTCCGTTCTGAGAGCTCTGGCGTCGTGCGGCATCGAGCTGCTGGTGTATGGGCTCGCGCGCCAACAGCCACTCGCGCATGCTGATCGTGCCACGCGCGTAAGCCGCGGCCAGCTCGTCGAGCTTGGCCTGCGCCTCATCGATCTGGCGGTCCCAGTCCGTGACGGGTCGGTGGTCATTCCCGCGGATCGCCGCGGCGAGGTCCGGCGAGTCGAGCTCCCAGAGCACGGCCTCGACCACGAATTCCTCAACCGGCTCCGCTAGCGCATACACGCAGCCCTTTCCCGGAAGCCCGGGGCCGCGAGGACAGACGTAGCGCCGCCCGCCGTCGACCCGCGGGCGGGCGACAAGCGGCGCCCCACAGACCGCGCAGCGCAGCAGCCCCCGCAGCAAATATGTGCGGGCGGGACGCGCTGCTCGCCTTGCCGGGTCGTCTAGGAGTGCTCGGATGCACCGTGTCTTTTCGGGTGCGATGATCGCCGGCCACCGCGCGGCCGCGACAATCTCACCCCGGTGCTCCCGCTGGCCACTGATGCGCGCGGAGCGCAGCATGCGTCGCAGCGGCGTAGGGCTCCACGAGCGGCCAGTCGGTGTGGCGATTCCGCGGTCGTTGAGGTCTTTACAGAGCGCTCGCAGCGTCTCGCCGCCGAGCAGCCGCTCGGCAAGCTCGCGGATGACTTCAGCTTCGAGTTCGCGAACGGTCACGAAGTCGGCTTCGAAGCCGAAGGGCCGCGTTCCTCCGCCGGCCACGCCACCTTCCTTGGCCAGCTGAAGCGCTTTGCGTTGAAGTCGGCGAGAGGCGGCGTCTGACTGATTGCGCGCGACCGCGCCGAGGATGCGCGCTTTCAGACGACCGTCGTGGGTCGCTAGGTCGATGTCGCCCGAGACGCTTGCGAGCTGGGTCAATCCGGCCGCGTCACAGACGTCGAAGAACTCCTCGAGCTCGCGCGGCTGGCGGTGCAGCCGGTCCTGGTGGTAGACGATCACCGCCTCGATGCGGCAGGCGCGAATGTCCTCGAGCATTCGCCGATACTCAGGACGCTTCTGTCCGCGGTAAGCGCTCAGGTCGTTGTCGACGTAGCGCTGAACCACCTCCCAGCCGCGCGCCTGTGCCAAGCGCTCGCAGTCCTCGACCTGCCGGCCGACGCCCGCCTGGGTCTCATCGCGGTCCTCGCTGATACGGGCGTAAATACCGGCTCTTGTCATTGCTAACTCTGTGGATGTCTTATCAGACGCTCGTCCACCACGGTGTTCTCTTCCTCGACGAGCTGGCCGAATTCCAGCGCTCAAGTCTGGACGCCCTGCGCCAGCCGCTCGAGGACGGGTTCGTGACGATCGTGCGTGCGCAGCGAGCGCTGCTGTTTCCGACGGCGTTCATGCTCGTGGCCGCGACCAACCCTTGTCCCTGCGGCTTTGCGGGCGTGGGGGACAGGTGCCGCTGCGGCGAGCCCGATCTAAGGCGACACCGGCGACGGCTGAGTGGCCCGCTGCTCGATCGTCTCGACTTGCTGGTCAACGTGCAGCGTCCCAGCGAGGCGGAGCTGCGCGGGGCGCCCGCCGCGACATCTGCCGCGGTGGCTGAACGCGTAGCTGAAGCGCGCGAACGCCAGCGAGTCAGGCTGGCGGGTACGTCAGCCCGCTGCAACGGCGACATGGATGTGCGTGCTGTGCGGCGCATCGCGCTTGCAGCTGAGGCCGAAGAGCTGCTCGGCCATGCCTACTCGCGTGGAGCGCTCAGCGCGCGCGGCCGGCACAGGGCCCTGCGGGTCGCCCGCACGATCGCCGATCTAGAGGGAGCCGAGCGCGTGAGCCGCGACCATGTGCTGACCGCGCTCGCCCTGCGCCAGCGCGCCGGCGGGGGGCTGGACGAAGGTGCCGGCGAGCTTGCGGCCTGACCGCGGAACCCGTGCCTGCGACGGGTGTCTTGCCCGCTCCTGGCTGCTCGAGCGCCTGAGCGGCTCACTCGAGCGCGTGGGCGCGGACCTCGATGCGGTGCTCACGCTGGCGGACGCCGAGCTGATCGCGGCGGTCGCAGGCCGCCGCCGTGACGCAATCGCGGCCGAGCTCGAGCGGCTCGATCTCGCGCGAGTGCGGGCTCGTTCGCAAGCCGGCGGCATCGATCTGATCTGCCGCTGCGACGCGAACTACCCGGCCCGTCTGCGCGCGCTCGAGTCTCCGCCCGCCGTGCTGCACGTGGTCGGCGGGCTCGAGCGCACGCTCGCCCTGCTCGCCGCAGACGCCGTCGCGATCGTGGGCGCTCGCCGCGCTTCGGGCTACGGCCTGGAAATCGCTCGCTCGCTTGGACGCGGCCTCGCCGCGGCTGGCATAACCGTCATCAGCGGCATGGCGCTGGGGGTCGACTCGGCCGCCCACGGCGGCGCGCTCGCGGCCCACGGCGCCACGGTGGCGGTGCTGCCCGGGGGTGCGGATCGCCCTTACCCGGCGTCGCGGCGGGCGCTCTACGCGAGCATCGCGGCGACCGGAAGCGTTATCTCGGAGCTGCCTGCGGGCGCGCCTGTCAGGCGGTGGACACCACTCGCGCGCAACCGCGTGATCGCGGCGCTCGCAACGATGACGGTGGTGGTCGAAGCGAGCGAGCGCTCCGGAGCGCTGCTCACCGCCACCCGGGCCCGTGAACTGGGACGGGCACTCGGGGCGGTTCCGGGCCGCGTGACCTCACCTCTGGCAGCGGGGCCGAACGCGCTCATCCGAGCAGGGGCGACGCTCATCGAGCGTGCTGAGGACGTGCTCGACGAGCTGTTCGGCGAGGGCATGGTGCGCGCCGCCGGGCGCACTCGACCTCAGTTGAATGACGAGCTCGAGCGCTTGCTGGGCGCGATCGGGGCCGGGCGGGACTCGCTCGCCGCGTTGGCCGGCGCCGGCTTCTCGGCCGACCAGGCCCTGGCCGGGCTGAGCGCGCTCGAGCTGGAGGGATATATCCGGCGAGAAGCGGGCGGGCGGTTCGTGGTGGTGCCGTAGACGCACGCGTGGTGGCACGCACGGACCCAGGACCGCGCTATGCCACCCTCATAAAGCCATGGTCCCCAAGCTTCCCCGCGTCCTCTCGATCGCCGGTTCGGATTCCGGCGGTGGGGCCGGATTCCAGGCCGACCTGAAGGCGTTTGCGGCCTGCGGCGCGCACGGCATGACGGCGATCACCGCGATCACGGCCCAGAACACCACGGGCGTCACGGACGTGCACCCGATCCCGCCGGAGACCATCATCGCCCAGGTCCGCGCCGTCGCGAGCGACATCGGCATCGATGCGGTCAAGGTGGGCATGGTGGGTAACGCTGCGACAATCGAGGCGGTGGCGCAGGCGCTCGATGGGCTCCCCACTGGGACCCCCGTGGTCGTCGACCCCGTGCTCGTGGCCGAGTCCGGGGCCATCCTGCTCGAGACCTCCGCGCAAAAAGCGCTGATCGAGCAACTGCTCCCGCGAGCCACGGTCGCGACGCCCAACCTCCCCGAAGCCGCGACCCTCACCAATCTCGCCGACGCGCAACCGGAGGGGCTCGCCCAGGCGCTCATCACACTGGGCCCCATGGCGGTCGTGGTCACGGGCGGGCACGCGGCCGTGGCCGCAGATGTCTTCTACGATGGCGAGCGGCTCGTGCGCATCGAGGGCGAGCGCCATCCCGGAGGCGCTGCGCACGGCTCGGGCTGCACTCATTCAGCAGTGCTCGCATGCGCGCTGGCCTGGGGCTGGGACCCGCTCGAGGCCGCCCGGCTGGCACGCCAGATGGCCGGCGAGGCGGTCAGACGCGGGCTGGCCGAGGTCGGTGCGGGCGCGGGGCCGGTGGACGTTCTGGGCCGCGCCGGGATCGAACCGAGCCTGCCATAATCGCGCGGTGCGGTTCCTGCGGATGAGGCCTGGCCACGGCGAGGTGTTGATCGCCGAAGGTGACATCGAGCTGGGAGAGGACCGCGAGCGGTTGGTGGAGGAGTTTCGCCGCCAGCTCGATCAGGGGCTGTGGGCCGCCGTGCCGGTCGGCGACGAGCGCAAGGAAGCGCGCATGGTGACCTCTTTCGACGAGGTGCCGGGGGACTCGGAGCGCGTGATCTTCTTCCCGCGCGCGGCGGGCGGATGATCCTCGCCGTCGCGGCAACCGCGATCATCGTGATCGCGCTGCTGGCGGAGGAGCTGGTGCCGCTGCTGGCGCAGAAATGGCGTCGGCACAAGGCCCGGGTCAAACGGGTCCCGGCGCCGGCAAGCGACCCGGGTCGCGAGCGGCGCGCGGAGCAGCGGGCGCGCGAGCTCCTGCGCACCTGCGTGGGTGAGGAGCAGTGGGCGATGTACCGCGACCTCGGCTTCCTGCGCGTGTGGGGCACGCTCTCCGACGCCAGGGATACCGGCGGCGCTCCCTACGCCTTCCTGATCTATCCGCACCAGCCGATCGTGGCCTATCTCGCGCAGACACACCGCCTGCTGAGCGAATACTGCGTGGCCTTCCCCGACCGGGAGCGCCCGTACGGCAGTGAGCTGCTGCCCGACTCGGATGACGTCCTGGCCAAATGGATGGCGCTGACCGGCGATGAGCGCCGCTTGCTGGAAGAGGCGAACATGCACCTTCCCGGGCGCCACCACGATCCAGCCAAGGTCAAGCGCGACCTCTGGCGGCTCGGCCAATGGGAGCGGAGCCGGATGCGCGAGCAGCCGGCCCCGCAGACGGCCGGTAACTAGCGGTCGCGCAAACGCCGGCCCCTCGACGAAGGAACAGCCACCTTGGACCTAAAGCACCGCAGCCGTGCGCTCACCGACGGCCCGGGACGGGCGCCGGCGCGCGCGTTCCTCAGGGGCATCGGCTTTGACTCCGAGGCGCTCTCCAAGCCGATCGTGGCGGTGGCCAACACGTGGATCGAGACGATGCCCTGCAACTTCCATCTGCGCGCGCTGGCGGCCAGGGTCAAGGAGGGCATCCGCGCCGCGGGGGGGACCCCCATGGAGCTCAACACGATCGCCATCTCGGACGGGATCACCATGGGCACCCTCGGCATGCGAGCTTCGCTCGTCAGCCGCGAGCTGATCGCGGACTCGATCGAGATCGTGTGCGACGCCCATATGTTCGACGCCGTCGTCGCGATCTCGGGCTGCGACAAGACCATCCCCGGCACCGTGATGGCGCTCTGTCGCCTCGACCTCCCGAGCCTGATGCTCTACGGCGGCTCGATCCTTCCAGGCCATTACCGCGGCCAGACGGTCACCATCCAGGAGGTCTTCGAGGCGGTCGGCGCTCACGCCGCGGGCCGCATCTCCGACCAGGATCTCGAAGAGCTCGAGGAGGTGGCTTCCCCCGGCGCCGGCGCGTGCGGCGGGCAGTTCACGGCCAACACGATGGCGATGGCCTTCGAGGTGCTGGGGATCTCGCCACCGGGGTTCTCGATGGTCCCGGCCGAGGACGCCAAGAAGGCGGATGTCGCACACGCGGCGGGCAGGCTGGTCCTGCAAGTCCTCGAAAGCGGGCTCAGGCCCAGTGACGTCATCACCCGGCGCTCGCTCGAGAACGCGATCGCGGCGGTCGCGGCCAGCGGCGGCTCCACCAACGCCGTGCTGCACCTGCTGGCAATCGCGCGAGAACTGAACCTCGACCTCGACATCGACGACTTCGACCGCATCGCCAGTGAGACCCCATTGCTGTGCGACCTCAAGCCCGGCGGGCGCTACACCGCAACCGACCTCTACGCGGCCGGCGGCGTGCCGCTGCTGCTCAAACGCCTCAGGGAAGCGGGCCTTCTGCACGCGGACGCCCCGACCGTGAGCGGGCGCACGATCGGCGCACACGCAGACGAGGCCTCCGAAACCGAAGGCCAAGAGGTCATCCGGCCGCTGAACGAGCCCATCAAGCCGACCGGGGGCCTCGCGATACTGCGCGGCAACCTCGCTCCAGAGGGCTGCGTGGTCAAGCTGGCAGGGCACGAGCGCCTGCACCATTCCGGGCCCGCGCGGGTGTTCGAATCCGAAGAAGAGGCGATGCGCGCAGTCACCGCAAACGCGATCAAGCCCGGGGACGTGGTCGTCATCCGCAACGAAGGACCGGCCGGCGGGCCGGGGATGCGCGAGATGCTCGCCGTCACCGCCGCGCTGGTGGGCGAAGGGCTGGGGGAGGAGGTTGCGCTCATCACCGACGGGCGCTTCTCGGGCGCGACACACGGCCTGATGGTCGGCCACATCGCTCCCGAGGCGGTGCGCGGCGGCCCCATCGGCCTGCTTCGAGACGGCGATCAGGTCACGATCGACGTGCAAAAACGACGCTTGGACGCCGCGCTCGGCGACGCCGAGCTTGGCAGCCGGGCGCAGGAGTACACACCTGTGCGGCGAACGGATTTCGGGGTAGCTCTAGCCAAGTACGCGCGCCTGGTTTCGAGCGCCTCAGAGGGCGCCATAACCCGTTAGCCAGCCCTGGCTAAGCCACCTTGATTCGATCGCTACGATCAAGCAACTGAGACGCCCGGGCAGGCGGCCGGGACAGGTGATCCGACGTGGCCGTTACCTACCTCCGCTCACCCCAATCTGAAGAGCAGCGCTATCCGCTGCTGCATAACCGCCGGCTCAATCCGCCGCGGCGCTCACGCGGGCCGTATTTCGTTGCCGGGGGCCTCGCGCTGATCTTCGCCGCGGTTGTCGCCTTTGTACTGGTCGTCTCGACCTCGAGCGCGAGCGTGACAGCGACCGGTCCTGGCCTCGCCACGATCAGCATCCCGTTCGGCAGCGGCAGGATCCAAAGCGTGAGTGTCAATACCGGGCAGCAGACCGCGCCGATCCCGGTGCAGCTGCGAGGCCACGTGATCTGGCCGCGCAAGACGCTGCCCTCCGGCAAGCATGTGGTGATCGACGTGGTCGTCCGCCGGCCCGGCTGGATCTCCTGGCTCAGCGGCTCGACCCAGCACATCACCCTCCGCACCACCACGCCCACCGCGCACCTGCGCGCGCGCTTTTTGACCCTGGCTCACGGCGCGCCTCTGCGGCTCGCCTTCGACCAGCCCATCCGCCGCATCGCCTACGGCGAGCTGGGCAACTTCCATCGCAGCGTTCTGCCCACATCCGAGCGCGCGGTGACGATCCCGCACAGCACGTCGGCCGGCTCGATCCTGATCCGGGCGGCCCCGCGCATCTGGGAGTCCGCCCGCCCCGAAGCAATCAGCTGGTTCCCGGCCGGCACCGCCCACGCCAGCGCGGTGGTGGCGCCGGCGCCGGGCTCGAAGCTGGGCGCGGATGAGCCGATCACGCTGACCTTCTCAAAGCCTGTGTCCAAGGTGCTTGGCTCCAATCGCCCCGTGCTCTCGCCCGCCAGCCCGGGCAGCTGGCACATCACCGGACCGCACTCGATCGTCTTTGAGCCCTCCGGCTATGGCTACGGGCTGGGCGCGATCGTGAAGCTGGCCGTGCCCGCAGGGGTCGGCCTGGTCGGCGGCCACGTCACGGCACAGGGCTCGACTGCCACCTTCGGCGTGCCGGGCGGCTCGACCCTGCGGCTGCAGCAGCTGCTGGCCCAGCTCGGCTACCTGCCTGTCTCCTTTACGCCCACCAAGCCCGTGGCCAACACGCTCGCGGCTCAGCTTCAAGCCGCGCAGCATGCCCCGGCAGGCAACTTCAGCTGGCGCTGGGGCAACGTGCCGTCGGCGCTGCGCTCGTTCTGGTCGCCGGGCTCCTCCGGCGTCATGACCCGCGGCGCCGTCATGGCCTTCGAGTCAAACCACGGCATGGCGTCCGACGGGGTCGCGGGGCCGGCCGTCTGGAAGGCGCTGATCACCGCGGCCATGAGAGGTCAGCGCTCGGCCTTCGGCTACACCTTTGTCAGTGTGAGCGAGGGCAGCCCCGAGCACGAGTCCACCTGGCACAACGGCAGGGTGGTCGTCTCCGGCTTGGTCAACACCGGGATCCCGGCTGCGCCGACCGCATTGGGCACCTATCCCGTGTTCGAGCATCTCCGCGTGACCACGATGAGCGGCACCAACCCGGATGGGTCACACTATTCCGACCCGGGCATCCCCTTCACGAGCTACTTCAACGGCGGAGACGCCCTGCACGGGTTCATCCGCGCCAGCTACGGCTTCCCGCAGAGCCTCGGCTGTGTCGAGATGCCGTTTTCCGAGGCCGGCAAGGTGTGGCCGTACACGCCCATCGGCACGCTGGTCCACGTCTACTAGCGTCCCGAGCCGCAAACCCGCCGGCATTCGAGTCTCCCCCGGCGGCGGCTCGCTGCGTCCTCGTCGGCTCGCGTAGCGCTGCTACGCGTCGCCGCCTGCGTCCTTGCGATCCATCCGCCGGTCCCGCCTCTCGGTGCCGTCGGACTTACGCCTCGGAACACTAGCCGGCAGGCTTCCACCGGCACGCGGCGAAACCGGATTCGCCATGTCCGAAGAACTCTCGTCCGCCTGGCAGGCCGCGCTCGACGCCTTCGAGGCCGACCTGCGCCGCCGTGCGCTCGCTGCCAACACGCGCCGCGCTTACGGCGCCGACGCGGCCGAGTTCGCCGGCTGGGCCGACGGCAGGGGCCTCGCGCCTGAGGGCGTCGACGTGCGTGCGGTGCGCCGCTTCGCCGCAGGCCTCTCCGAACGGAAGCGGGCGCCGGCGACCGTGGCGCGCAAGCTGGCGGCGCTGCGGGCGCTGTTCCAGATCCTGATCGAACTGGGCCGGCGAGAGAGCAACCCCGCCGAGCTGGTGTCCTCGCCCAAGCGGCCGCAGCGCCTGCCGCACGTGCTAAAGGCCGACCAGATCGCCGCGCTGCTGGAGCGCATTCCCGCCACCACGCCGCTGGAGCTGCGCGACCGGGCCATGTTCGAGCTCGCCTACGCCTGCGGGCTGCGCGCGGAGGAGCTGACCACCTTGACGGTCTCCTCGGTCGATTTCGACTCGGAGCTCGTGCGGGTCGAGGGCAAGGGTGGCAAGACCCGCCTGGTGCCGGTCGGCGAGCACGCGCTCAGCGCGCTCGAGCGCTACCTGGCGCGGGGACGGCCGCACCTCGACGGCGGCGAGGGCGAAACGCTGCTGCTCTCGAAGTCCGGCCACCGGCTCTCCACCTCGGACGTGAGGCGGCGGCTGGCGCTGTGGGCACGGCGCAACGGGGCCGCCATCCCTGACACGCACCCTCACGCGCTACGTCACTCATTTGCGACCCATCTGCTCGAGGGCGGCGCCGATCTGCGCTCGATCCAGGAGCTGCTCGGGCACAGCACGATCTCCACCACCCAGGTCTACACTCGGGTCGAGTCTGCCCGACTGCGGTCGGCATACGCCCGCGCGCATCCGCGCGCGTGAGCTCACCGAGGCGGGCCCGGGCCGCCACCATGGGGAACCCGAGAAGCGCGATATTGCAGGGGAGGGATGAAGACTCAAGGCGGAGTCAAGGCGGTCGAGCTACGAGAGCTCTGGCGGCGCTATCGCAGCTCGGGTGACGGGCGCGCGCGCGAGGCGCTGGTGCTGGCCTACGCGCCGCTCGTCAAGTACGTCGCGGGCCGCATCGGCATGGGGCTGCCCGCCCACGTGGAGGAGGCCGATCTCATCTCCTACGGTCTCTCCGGCCTGATCGCGGCGGTCGAGCGGTTCGATCCCTCGCTGCAGATCAAGTTCGAGACCTACGCCATCCCCCGCATCCGAGGCGCGATCCTCGACGAGTTGCGCGCGCTCGACTGGGTGCCGCGCGGGGTTAGGGCGCGGGCCCGGGCGCTCGAGCGGGCCAACATGCGGCTTGAGGCGCGTCTGCTGCGCGCTCCCAACGACGACGAGCTGGCCGGCGAGCTGGGCATCACGCTCGAGGAGCTGCAGGAGGCGCTGCTCGAGATCTCCCGCTCCACGCTGGTGGCGCTCGACGAGCTGTGGAGCTCGCCCGAGCACAGCGGCGAGCCGGTGTCGCTGCTCGAGACCGTGCCCGACCTCGACGCCCCCGATCCCCAGCGCGCGATAGCCAACTTTGAGCGCCACGCGCAGATCTCAGAGGCGATCATGGCGCTGCCGGAGCGCGAGCGGCTGGTGATCGCGCTGTACTACTACGAGGAGCTGACCCTGCGCGAGATCGGCGAGGTGCTGGGCGTCACGGAGTCGCGCGTCAGCCAGCTGCACGCAAAAGCGGCCCTGCGTTTGCGATCTAAGCTGGCGGCAGAACTTGATTAAAGTGGCCGGGCCACATGTGGCCCGGCCCCGGCCGGAACATGTTCCGGCCGG
>JAVKSP010000085.1:0-13150 GCA_039583645.1 Solirubrobacteraceae bacterium | reverse complement strand
GGGCGGTTCCGCCCCGCCGGCCGCCGCGCCCGAGCCCGCGCCCGCGCAGCCGGCCCCCTCGCCCCCCGGCCCGGTCGAGCTCGAGCAGGCGCTCGAGCTGTGGCCCGCGGTCGTGGACCAGGTGCGCGAGCGCAACGCGATGCTGGCCGCGCTGCTGGCGGACGCCCGGCCGGTGGCGGCGTCCGATCGCGAGCTGACTGTTGCCTTCCCTTCCGGCGCGGCGTTTTTGAAGCGCAAGGCCGAGCAGGACGACCACCGGCGCCTCGCGGCGGAGGTGTGGCGGACGGTTTCGGGCTGCGAGCTCGTGCTCCGCTACGAGCTCAGCGCCGAGGAGGAGCGCGAGGGTGGGGCGCCGGTGCTCTCGGGCGAGGAGCTGGTGCGCCGGTTCATCGAGGAGTTCGACGCCGAAGAGATTCAAGGCGAGGAGGCCCAGTAATGCCACAACCCAACATGCAGCAGCTGCTCAAGCAGGCCCAGAAGATGCAGCAGGACATGCTCGCGGCGCAGGAGTCGCTCAAGGACGAGGTGGTCGACGCCTCCGCCGGCGGCGGCATGGTCACCGTCGAGGTCACGGGCGACCTGCACGTGAAGTCGATCAGGATCGCCCCTGAGGCGGTCGATCCCGACGACGTCGAGATGCTCCAGGACCTGGTGCTCGCGGCGGTGAACGAGGCGCTGCGCGCCGCTCAGGAGCTCGCGGCCTCGAAGCTCGGGGGGATCACCGGCGGGCTGGGGGGGCTCGGACTGCCGGGGCTGTGAGCGCTGTGAGCGAACCGTTGGATGACAGTCCCATATAGGCAGACCAGCATCCAACGGTCCCCGCCTGTGCCTCTGCTGAAATCCTGAACTTCGATGTATGCGCCTTCCGTCCAGCGGCTGATCACAGAGCTCTCGCGGCTGCCGGGAATCGGTGGGCGGACGGCGCAGCGGCTCACCTTCCACCTGCTGCGGGCCAGCGACGAGGAGGCGCTCGCCTTGGCCGAGGCGATCAAGGAGGTCAAGGCCCGCATTCGGCGCTGCGATGTCTGCTTCAACCTCGCCGAGGGCCCGCTGTGCCGCATCTGCTCTGACGAGCGCCGCGACCCGGAGGTGATCTGCGTGGTCGAGGAGCCCTCGGACGTGATGTCGATCGAGCGCACGCACGAGTTCCGCGGTCGCTACCACGTGCTCGGCGGCGCGCTCTCGCCGATCGACGGCGTCGACCCCGAGGATCTGAAGCTGGCCGAGCTGTACGAGCGCGTCTCGAACGGGAGCGTGCGCGAGGTGGTGATCGCCACCAACCCGACCACCACCGGCGAGGCCACGGCGCTGCACATCGCGGGCGTGCTGAGCGAGCGTGCGCCCGCGGTCAGCGTCACGCGGCTCGCCAGCGGGCTGCCGGTGGGCGCCGACCTCGAGTACGCCGACGAGCTGACGCTGGGCCGGGCGCTGGCGGGCCGTCGGGCCGTCTAAGTGGCCACCACCGTGGACGGCGGGACCATCGTGATGAAGTTCGGCGGCACCTCCGTCGCCGACGCCGAGCGGATCAAGCGTGCCGCGCGGCGCATCGTCGCCCAGCGCGAGGCCGGCAGGCGCGTGGTGGCGGTGCTCTCGGCGCGCGGCCAGACCACCGACGAGCTGATCGCGATGGCCGAGGAGGTCTCGCCCTTGCCCGACCGGCGCGAGATGGACATGCTGCTCTCGACCGGCGAGCGCATCTCGTGCGCGCTGTGCGCGATGGCGATCAACGACCTCGGGCATCGCGCGATCTCGCTGACCGGCTCGCAGGCGGGGATCGTCACCGACACCTCGCACACCAAGGCCAGGATCTTGGACGTGCGGGCCGACCGCATCCGCGACGCGCTCCAGGAGGACAGGATCGTACTGGTGGCGGGCTTCCAGGGCGTCTCCACGAGCCGCGACATCACCACCCTGGGCCGCGGCGGCTCGGACACCACCGCGGTCGCGGTCGCGGCGGCGGTGGGCGCCGAGGTGTGCGAGATCTACACCGACGTGGCCGGCGTCTTCTCGGCCGACCCGCGTCTGGTGCCCGAGGCGCGCAAGCTGCCGGTGGTGTCGTTTGAGGAGATGCTCGAGATGGCGGCCTCAGGGGCCAAGGTGCTGCAGCTGCGCTCGGTCGAGTACGCCCGCACGCATGACGTCCGGATCCACTGTCGCTCCAGTTTCGAGGACGGCCCGGGTACCTTAGTGCTGTCGGAAACCGAAACCATGGAAAGACCACTCGTCACAGCCGTCACCCACTCCACCGAGGAGGCCCGCATCACCCTGCTCGGGGTGCCCGACCGGCCCGGCGCCGCCGGCGCCATCTTCGGCGCGCTGGCCGGGGCGGGCGTGATCGTCGACACGATCATCCAGAACGAGCCGCTCGCGGACGGCCGCGCGGCCGAACTCTCGTTCACGATCCCCCAAGAGGACCTCGCCGAGGCGATGCTGGCGCTCGAGCCCGTGGCGGCGGAACTCGGCATCGCCCAGGTGGACACGGACCGCGAAATCGGTAAAGTTTCGATTGTGGGCGCGGGGATGCGCTCGCACCCGGGCGTGGCGGCAAAGGTGTTCGAGACGCTCGGGAGCGAAGAGATCAATATCGAGATGATCTCGACATCCCCGATCAAGATTTCATGCGTAATCAGGGGCGAATTGGTTGGGCAGGCGGTGCGAGCGTTGCACAGCGCGTTCGACCTGGGCGCGACTGGGATCGAGCCCGAGCAGGGTCCGCGTTGACAGAGTGGGAGCTTGATGAGGACGCGGCGCCGACCGCGGCGTCGGTTCCTGCCTCGGGCGAGCAGCGTGCTCGGGTCGGCGACATCGAGCTCTGCTACGAGTCCTTCGGCGATCCCGATGCGCCGCCGGTGCTGCTGGTCATGGGCCTGGGCTCGCAGATGGTGGTCTGGGAGGACGGGTTCTGCGAGCAGCTCGCCGCGCGCGGCTTCTGGGTGACGCGCTTTGACAATCGCGACGCGGGCCGCTCGACGATCCTCGACGACCGGCCCGTGCCGACGCTGTCGCAACTGCTACTCCGCGACCCGCGCGCCGCGGCCTACACGCTCGAGGAGATGGCCGACGACGCCGCGGGGCTGCTCGATGTGCTCGATGTGGAGGCGGCCCACGTGGTCGGTCTATCGATGGGCGGCATGATCGCCCAGCTGATCGCGATCCGCCATCCCGAGCGCGTGCTCTCGCTGGTCTCGATCATGTCCACGACCGGCAACCGCCGTGTCGGCCGGCCCCATCCCTCCATGGTGCGCCGGCTTCTGACTCGGCGCCCACTCGACCGCGAGGGCTACGTGCAGTCCTTCGTGGCCACCTACCACCAGCTCGGCTCGCGGCGGTATCCGCCGGGCGACGATCGCACGCGGGCGCTCGCCGAGCGCTGCTTCGAGCGCGGTGTCAACCCGCGCGGGACGGCGCGGCAGTTGATCGCGATCACCTCAACTCGCGATCGGACCGTGGACCTTGCTGGGCTGCGTGTGCCTACAACGGTCATCCACGGCACCGCCGATCGCCTGGTGATGCCCTCCGGCGGTCGCGCGACCGCGGCCGCGATCCCGGGCGCGCGGCTGGTCGAGATCCAGGGGATGGGCCACGACGTGCCGCCGGTGCTGTGGGAGCGGGTGGTCGATGAGATCGCGGCGACCGCGGACCGCGCTTTAGTCAGGAGCTGAGAGGGTCGCGCGGCCGGGCCGCGCGCTCGGGCGGCCGGGCCGCGCTCGCCCCGACCACCGAGGTCGACCAGTCGATCACCGACGTCGGCCTGACGATGTGCCTGTTCATGCCGAGCTCCTTGGGCTCGAGCCCGAAGGCGAGGCCGAGCAGCTGCGGCAGGTGGAGCACCGGCAGTCCGAGCTCGCGGCCGACAGTCTTGGCGGCCACAGGCTGCTGAAGGTCCAGGTTCAGGTGGCAGAGCGGACACGGCACCACCAGGCAGTCGGCCTCGGCGTCGATCGCATCGCCGAGGTGGCGACCAGCCATCTTCAGCGAGGCCTCCTTGTTC
This sequence comes from Solirubrobacteraceae bacterium, assembly GCA_039583645.1. Taxonomy (GTDB): domain Bacteria; phylum Actinomycetota; class Thermoleophilia; order Solirubrobacterales; family Solirubrobacteraceae; genus Palsa-465. The sequence goes on along the minus strand of JAVKSP010000085.1, from coordinate 9,159 downwards.
ATCGTGATGATCGGGAAGCCGCAGCACTTATACACGCCCGCGTAATCGATCACGGCGCCGCCGAGGGCGTCGATCAGCCGGTGCAGGTAGCGGTCGCGGGGGTGGTCGTCGTCGACTCCTAACCGGCGCGCGGGTCGGACGATGTAACAGCCGTAGAAGGGACCCACGCGCAGACCGCTCAGGGGTCGCTTGACCCGTTCGCGGACCGCATCGAGGCCGATCTCCTCGACCAGCAGCCAGAGCAGGTTCTTGTTCGTCAGGCCCCGCTCGTAGCGGAGGCCCTCGTCCTGGAGATTGGCGTTGATCTGCTCGCGATACTCGCTGTTGGCATCGAGGCGCTCCTGGCACTCTGACTGGGCGCCCTGACAGGTCGAGCAGATGTTCATCATCAGCTCGCCCTCGGTCTGCTGGGCGAGCGCGAAGGTGCGCGCGTTGAGCGTGTCCGCGAGTTCCTGGTTGTGCTCCTCGATTACGCCCGCTCCGCAGCACGCCGCACGGTCGAGCTCGATCAGCTCGATGTCGAGCAGTGGCGCGATCTTGGCCATCGAGCCGTGGAGCTCGGGCGTGAAGCCGCGGCTCACGCAGCCCGGCCAGTAGGCGACCCTCACGACTGGTCTCCCGGCGTCTCCTGCTCCTGCATGCCGCTGGCTTCGGGAGCGCCGGCGGCGGGCGTCTCCGGCCCGCCCGGCGAACCGCCCGTCTCGGGCTCCTCGTCCTCATAGCCGCTCACGTACAGGTTGAGCTCGTTGCGCTGCTTCTTCGAGTCGATGCGGTCGAAGAGCTGCTGGACGGGCTTGCGCGCCTTGTGCGGATGTAGCAAGGCCGTCTTCGGCGTCATCTTGCCGCGGGCAAAACCCTTCAAGGCAGTGGGCAGCCCGCTCACCAGCTCACGGCCGGCGTTAGGGTTGAACTTGCCGCCGTAGGAGTCGGCCAGCAGATCCGGCTCGTGCAGGATGCCGTTGCGGCGGATGTTCTTGACGAAGGCGTGCTCGTGGTTGTAGCCGTTGTTCTGGTCCTTGATCTCGAAGTCGGTTCCGGCAACACGCCGCAGCCGCATGATCTGGTTCATCGGGTCGACGCCCTTGGGGCAGGCGTCGACGCAGTTGAAGCAGTGGGTGCAGTCGTAGATGCCGTGCGGGTCCTCGGCGAGGTCGAGCAGCCGCTCCTTGTGCTGGGCGTCGCGCGGGTCGCCCACAAAGCGGTAGGCCTTGGCCAGCGCGGCGGGGCCGACGAACAGCGGATCGATCTCCATCGAAAGACAGTCGGAGACGCACGCGCCGCACTGGATGCACGACATCGGCTGGGTGACGTCGACCATATTCTCGTGGGGGACGACGTACTCGCGCTCGGGCACCGGCTGCTTGTTGATCAGCCAGGGAGTGACGCGCTGGATCTTCTTCCAATGGACCGCGTCCATGTCCACGATCAGGTCGCGAAGCACGGGCATGTTGCCCATCGGCTCGACCATGATGAGCGGGAGGTTCTGTCCCGCACCGGATGATTCGGCTTCGACGTCGTCCTCCTGGGGCGGATTCCAGCCGACGCCGTGGCCCCGCTTGGCGGCCGCGTCGAGATGGGTGTTGCAGGCGAGGCCGGGCTTGCCGTTTATGCGCACGCCGCAGGAGCCGCAGATGCCCTGCTGGCACGAGCATCGGATGCCGATCGAGCCGTCCTTCTCGTCCTTGATCTGAAGGATCGCGTCGAGCACGGAGTTGTGCTCCTCCATCTCGACGGTGTGTTCGTCCCAATAGGCGGCCTGGCCGGAGTGGGCGTCAAAGCGGCGGATTCTCAGGGTATATGCGGGCATTGTTTGGTTCTCGGTATCTTGTTGGGGAGGGGTGGAAGTTTCGACCCCTATGCGTGCGTTTCTTCCATCAGTATCTCCGCTCCTCGGGCTGCCAACGCGTGATCGTCACCGGCGAGTAGCTGACCTTGGGCTCGTCGCCGCCGTCGAGTGAGATGTCGATGTGCTTTAGCCACTCTTCGTCGTTGCGCTCGGGGAAGTCGGTGCGGAACTGCGCGCCGCGCGATTCCTTGCGTTCCTTGGCCGCGACCACGGTCGCCTCGGCGACATCGAGCATGTAGCCGAGCTCGATCGCGGCGATCACGTCCTGGTTGAAGACCGAACCACGATCGTCGATCCCCGCCCCGGCCGCCTCCTCCTTGAGCCGGCGTACCGTCTCGTGGGCCTTCTCGAGGCCCTCCGCGTCGCGGAAGACAGCGACGTAGCGGTCCATCGTCTCGCCGAGCTCGTGCTTGATCGCGCCGATGCGCTTGCCGTTGCCGTCGCGCCGGAAGATCGCGGCGATCTTGCGTTCGGCGTCTGACAGGTGTGAGGCCGGTGTGCTGGGCATCGGCATCTGCATGGCGCGCCGCGCCGCGTGCTCGCCCGAGCGCCGGCCGAAAACGAGCGTGTCGAGCAGCGAGTTGGCGCCGAGGCGGTTGCCGCCGTGGACCGACACGCACGCCACCTCGCCCGCGGCGTAGAGCCCTGGAATGGTGGCCCGCCCGTCGTTGTCGGTCTTGATCCCGCCCATGATGTAGTGGTCGCCGGGGCGGATGTGGATCGGCTCGCGTGTGATGTCGACGCCTGCGAAGTCGCGACCGATGTTGACGATCTCTCTCAAAGCCTCGAGCGTGCGCCGGCGCGGGACCTTGGTGACGTCGAGCGCGACGGTGCCGTCCGGAAATCCGCGACCCTCGTTGATCTCGGTCTGCTCCGCGCGCGAGACCACGTCGCGCGAGGCCAGCTCGAGTTTGTTGGGCGCGTACTTCTCCATGAAGCGATCGCCTTCGGCGTTCAAGAGCCAGGCGCCCTCGCCGCGCGCGCCCTCGGTGATCAGCAGGCCGTTGCCGGCGAGCGTGGTTGGGTGGTACTGGACCATCTCCATGTCCATCAGCCGCGCACCGATCCGGTAGGCCTGGGCGATCCCGTCCCCGGTCACGATCAGACCGTTGGTGGTAGGTTTGTAGACTTGGCCGGCGCCGCCCGAGGCGAGGATCACCGTCTTTGCGTTGAAGACATCGAGCCGCCCGTCGCGCAGGTCACGGCAGATGGCGCCGATACAATGACCCTCGTCGTTCACCAGCAGGTCGGTGTTGAACCACTCCTCGTAGCGGTCGAGCTGCTCGTAGTGCTTCACCAGCTGCTCGTAGAGCACATGCAGGATCGCCTGGCCCGTGATGTCGGCCACGTAGTAGGTGCGCGCGGCCGAGGCGCCGCCGAATGCGCGCGTGCCGAGGCGGCCGGTCCCGTCGCGGTGGAAGGTGACGCCGGCGTGCTCGAGCCACAGGATCTCGTCCGGAGCCTCGCGGCACATGATCTCGATTGCGTCCTGGTCGCCGAGATAGTCCGAGCCCTTGACGGTGTCGAAGGCGTGCGACTCCCAGCTGTCCTCGGGATTCAGCGCCGCATTGATGCCGCCGGCCGCGGCCACCGAGTGCGAACGGACGGGGTGGACCTTCGAGATTACGGCGACCGTCGCACCGGTCTGTGCGGCCGCCAGCGCCGCGCGCTGGCCGGCCAATCCGGCACCGATGATCAGTACGTCATGCGAGGGCACGGTGGGGCTTTGTCTGGCACCGCGGCGGGTCATCTGGGGCCGCGGAACGAAGGCGGAAGGGGATCAAGACCTCACGGCGAACTCGATTGAGCACTTTCAGCGATTCTATTGATCGCGGCCATCGGGACGAGTTAGGCTTCGACGCCGCTCGTGGCCAGCCGGGGGCAGGCGGTCGGTGCGCATTTCAGATGCGAGGCTGCGGGTGAAAGAACCCCCGCATAGCGCCGGTTTCTGGAATTTAGACTCGGCATCCGGCGGGCGGAGCAGTTGGGTAGCGAGCTTCTTCCCCTGCGCTCAAGTTTGCCCGCCCGCCCGCCGATTAATCCAATACGCCAACCGATTCCGAAGGGAGGGTATCGTGGGCTGGAAGTGCTGATCGATTCGTTCTCATAACCCTATGGACGGGGGTATGTGAGCCGGCATGGTCCTGCTGCGCCGCATCACAGTCGCGTACAGCGTCAACGAGCTGGGAAACGCGCTCGGTGCGGTTGCTCTCGCCGTTGCGGTTTTTGATCACACTCACAGCGCCGTCGCGACGGCAGCGCTGTTCATCTCGGTCTACTTCCTCCCCGCGCTGTTCACGACCGGAGGCGTCGCTTGGCTCGAGCAATTCGGGCGGAGGGGGACTCTGGCGGCACTCTATGGCGTCCAGGCACTCACGACTGGAGGCCTGGCCGTCCTCGTCCTGCATCCGACCCTGGGTCCGATCCTCGCGCTCGCCGCTATCGACGGCCTCGCCGCGCTGGTCTCTCGCGCCTTGCTGCGCGCGGTCGTCTCCCAGGAAGCCGGCGACGACGACGCCCGCCGCCGCGCCAATGGTCAGCTCAACATCGCCTGGGCTGCGACGGGCGCCCTCGGCCCAGCGGTCGGAGGGGCGCTGACCGGCGCACTAGGCGCCACGGACGTACTTCTGATCGACGTTGCGTCCTTTGGTGCGACCACGCTGATGATGCTCGGTGTGCCGACGCCGAGCACCGGCGAGACCCGATCCCGCGTGATGGATCAGCTTCGGGCCGTACGCCAGTACGTCGCGCAGACACCGGTTCTCGGGTGGCTGCTCGGGACCGAAGCCGTGGCGTTGGTCTTCTTCTCGGCGGTCGTGCCGGTCGAGGTTGTCTTCGTGAAAGCGACCCTGCATGCCACCGATGCCGGCTACGGCGCGCTGCTGGCCGCCTGGGGCGCGGGCATGTTCCTGGGAAGCGGGATCTTTGCCAAGGCTCGCCGTCGCTCGCTGGGCAGCTTGCTGGCGATTAGCACCCTCGCCGTCGCCGTCGCCTACCTCGGCATCGGCGCATCGACGATGCTGTGGGTCGCGGCCGCGTTCTCGTTTGTGGGCGGCACCGGCAATGGAGTTCAGTGGATTGCGCTCATCACTGCTGTGCAGGAGGAGACGCCCAGGCACATGCAGGGGCGGCTGATGGGCGTCGTGGAGTCGATGGCGGCCTTCTGCCTCGCCGTCGGCTTCTCCCTCGGTGGTGCAGTTGCGGCCATCGCCAACCCGCGCGCAACTTTCCTCATGGCCGGGGGGGTGGCATTGGCTGCGACGGTCGCCTTTGCGCGACTGGCGCTGCGAACTCGAAAATCCAGTCTTCGGCATTCCGAGGCTGGCGCCAGCGAGCCTGCAAGGTAAGCGGAGGACTGGCGCGATTTCGCCCGGTAGGGCATTATTCGCTAGGAATGCGTCTGCACTTCCGCTGGCCGAGGGGATGGGATCTTTACTCCACCAGTCAGGTCGCGCTGTTAGCCGCGGCGCTAGTTGGTGCTGCATTGACATCGCGGGCGCAGGACTGGAGTCCTATCGCGGTTCTCGCGATGCTGGGTGTGCTGGCGATCGCGGCCGACGCTTTCACGGTTCAGATCGGAAACCTGCGGCTCTCGGCGTCCTTCATCGCGCTTGCTCTTGCGATGGTCCTACTCGGGCCGGCGCCAGCTGTCGCGATGGGCGTCACGACGATGTTCGTCGACGGCTTGCGGAAGCGTCAGGCTCGCCTGCCGTTCCTGACGAACCTCGCCACTTACGCAATGTTCCCGCTGTTGGGGGGTCTGCTGGCCAGGGGTCTTCTCGGTGCGGCGTCCGAAATCGCTGCGCAGGGTCGCTCTCATGTCTTGGCTGTCGCGCTTGTCGTGTCCGTCATCTACGCCATGACCAATCTGCTCAACTTTGGTCTGATCGCCCTTCATTACTGGGTGAACAGCGGCCGCACCTTTGCATGGCAGATCCGCAATCTGTTCGTCCCGATGCTTCCCAGCGAGGCGGCTGCATTGGTCCTTACCGCGATGGTGACGGCGGCGTACGTGAGCACGCGCGAGGGTGTCGTCGTGTTAGGCGGGCTGGTGATTGTCGTTGGCCTCTTCAGCATTCTCGTCCACGCCCTCGCTCGCTCCGAGCGGCGCGCCGACGAGCTGGAGGCGCGCTCAACTCAGCTCGCACACCTGCAAGTCGGGGTGCTCTCGACGTTGCTCGAGACGCTCGCGCTGCGTGATCCGGCGACGGCGCGTCACAGTGCGGCGGTGGCCCGCCTGTCGCGGGCGTTGGCGCGGGAGCGCTCACTTTCAAAGCGCGAGCAGGAACTGGTCCATACCGCCGCCCTGCTGCACGACATCGGCAAGTTCGCGCTTCCCGACCGCATCTTGAGGGCAGGGGAGCTCTCTGACGAGGACCTGGCGCTGGTCAGGCGCCACTCGCAGGACGGCGCCGCGCTGGTGGGGCGGCTCGACGGTTATGGACCGGTGGCCGAGATCATCCTCTACCACCACGAGCGCATCGACGGCACCGGCTATCCGGCGGGACTGATCGGACGCGAGATCCCGCTGCTCGCGCGCATCCTGGCGGTGTGCGAGACGTATGACGCGCTTACAGGCCGCGATTCGTACCGTCCCGCGATAACTCCCGTCGAGGCGTTCGCAGAGCTACGCCAGGTCGCGGGGCGCCAGCTCGACGCCGACCTGGTCGACGATCTGATAGTGATGCTGCGGCGTGATGGCGCTGAACTGTTGGCGACGGGCGAGCTTCAGGGCTCAGAGACGGAACTCGCATTCAGCCGGCTGGCCCAGGCGATGGTCCAGCCCCCTGAGCGTTAGGAACTGACATGCACGACCATCGGCCGGGAGCGCGAAAGCGATGAAAGCCGCGTCCGGCTCAGAGCTCTGGCTGCTGCGGCTGATGGCCGAACGCGGTCTGAGGCTGCTCGGCGCGTCGGGACTGCTGATCGCGATGAGCAGCTGCTCCGAACTCGAACTCGTCGCCGAGGCAGGCGCGGCGGCGCCGCGGGTGCGTAGCCTGCCGCTCGAGGGCAGCGCACTAGGAGAGTTTTGTCGCGCCCAGAAGTCGCTCTGCCTCGAGCGGCCGTCGCCGCGGGAGGCCCCATGGCTGACCGAGCTCGGCCTGCATCCCGCCGCGGTGCTGCTGGAGCGGCTTGCGTTCGAAGACCAGCCGGGACTGCTGATCGCACTCCGTCGCGACGCCCCCGGCTTCGATCGATCCGACCAGGCCGCCGCGTCCGACCTGGCCCGCAGCATCGTCGAACGAGTTCACGCCGAGCGCTCGGTCCAGCGCGAGAGGCTGCGTCACGGCGTACAAGCGCGCGAGCGGGAGCGCGCTCGGTGGGCGCGGGAGCTGCACGACGAGACCATCCAGGGGCTCGGCTCACTGCGGCTACTGCTCGAGTACGCCCATTGCCTGAACGAGCCTGCCGAGCGCGAGAAGGCGCTCGAGACAGCGCTCGTAGAAGTGGACCGCGAGATCGAGGCGCTGCGGCACCTGATCACCGAACTGCGGCCCGCGGCGCTCGACGATCTTGGGTTGGTGGCGGCGCTCGAGGCTCTGGCCCGTCGGGCGGGCGCGATCGACGGGCTCACGATCCGGACCGAAATCGCGTTGCCGGAAGCCGTGCCCCGGCTCGCGCCGGAGGTCGAAAGCGCTGTTTACCGCATCACGCAGGAGGCCCTGACCAACGCCGCCAAGCACTCCGGCGCGGTCCACGCGCTGCTCGCGTTGTGGCTGGAGGGAGATCGTGTGGTCGCGGCCGTCAGCGACGACGGGAGCGGTTTCGTGGTGGCACGAGCGGAAGGCGGCAGAGGTGAGCCGCGGCGCACAAACGGCGGGGAGGGAGGCGGTTCCCTGCCAGCTGGGCTATCGGGCGGCGTGGGCCTCTCGGCAATGCGCGAGCGGGCGGAGCTGGTCGGTGCCGAGCTCGAAATTCACTCGCGCCCAGGCGCCGGGACGACCGTACGCGTGAGCGTGCCGATCACGGCGCGCGAGCGGGCCGAGGACTAGCGGGTTGGCGGGAGCCGCTCTGGGCGCCAGGGTTCGCTACGGAATCAACCCGTGCGCGCGGGCGTATTCCGTCAGCTCGGCACGCGTGGAGAGGCCCAGCTTGGCGACCGCGCGGGCGCGATAGGTCTTGACGGTGCGCTCAGAGAGGTAGAGGCGCTCCGCGATCTGAGCATTGGTGTACCCGAGCGCCAGGTGGCGCACGATTTCGCGCTCCCGATCTGACAGCGGAACCGTGGTGCTCGCGTCGCTTGCGGCGAGCTGGGCCCCGACGCGGGGGTCCACGTAGAAGCCGCCGTCGGCGGCCACCCGGAAGGCGCGCAACAGCTCCTCCGGGTCGGCCTGCTTGAGCACGAAGCAGTGGGCGCCGGACTGCAAGGCCGCGCGCGCGTAACCGGGGTCCTCGTGCATAGTCAGCACCACAATCGAGAGATCCGGATATTGCTGGCGCAGCTCGGGCAGCGAAGAGATGCTCGAGCCCCCCGGCATGGTCACGTCGATGATCAGGAGCCGGGGCCGGTGGGTACGTACGGCCGTGAGCGTGCTCGGTACATCGTGGGCCTCGGCGACGACCGCGAATTCCCCGCCAGTGCGCTCGAGCACACCGCGCAGCCCGTCTCGGACGATCGCGTGATCGTCGGCGATCACGGTCGTGATCGGCTCTGGCGGCGTTGACACCGGGCGCGACATTAGCGGCTCGGTCTGACCGATCAATCCGGTTGATCTGCCCGTTTCGGACGACACGATCGTCACCTGGGTGCGGACGACGGCGCGTCTCAGTCCGGCCACAATCTCCAGCACATGGATGGATCCCCCCCCGAAGCACTGCCCGCCAGCGGGTCCACGTGAGCCTTGCGCTCCCCCCACACCCCGAACTGGTGCTGCTTTGCGGCGGCAACCAGCAGCAGCGCGCAAGGTTGCGCAGGACCCATCCCGTCGCGATCGATTCTCAATCCGCAGTGACGACGGGCGATGTCCAGTCGCTGCTGCGCTGGGCCCCGCGTAGTCGCGCGGTGATCGTGTGCGGGGAGCTGGCGGGCATCGGGGTGGCCACGATTAAACGGCTGGTGGGCGCCTGCGCGCCGGGGGTCGAGGTGATCGGGGAGGACCAGGCGCCGTTCCCGGTAGCCCTCCCCAGGCCGGGCGAGCAGAGCCAGCCCGCTCTGCGCGTGGCGAGCTGAGCTAGGTGTAGTTATCCAGGAGGTTGTTCCAGCTCGTGGAGCCGTGTGGCGGGCGGCTTGTGGCCGAGGGCGCCGTGTGGTCGTCTGGTGTTGTACCAGTCGAGCCAGCCGGCGAGAGCGGCGGTTCGGTCGGTGCTCGAAC
>JAVKSP010000084.1:0-13173 GCA_039583645.1 Solirubrobacteraceae bacterium | reverse complement strand
CAGGTTACCCACGTGTTACTCACCCGTTCGCGGCTTTGCCCCAGGCCGAAGCCTGGTTCGTCGCTCCACTTGCATGTATTAGGCACGCCGCCAGCGTTCGTCCTGAGCCAGGATCAAACTCTCCGTGAAGAACTGCAAGCCGGATCAGCCGAAGCCGACCCGACTTCACAAAGAGTCGTCAGGGAAACGTCCGCCTCGCCAGCGATGGCGAAACGCCACGCTGGGGCGGACAAACCCTGGGCCTGACACCTGAAGGTCAGGCCCTCGCGCCACACGTGGAGGAAACGCGTACACAGCGATCCTCGGGCGCAAGACGGGGTCAATTCTGGTTCGCCGCCGAGCCTGCCCCACATGTGGGCCAGCGCCATGGCGGCTTCGAACCTGGACACACACATCTCGGCCGAGGTCGGCCGAGAGAGTGCGCATGCTGTTGAGTTTTCAAAGACCGTCGCACCTCTCCTGAGAGGGGATTCCTCTCGTGAGAGTGCGCGCCGGGCACCGTAAAAGAGCTCCGGGCCCGAAGCGGACTGACGAGTATAGCGCCGGCTCGAGGGCCGGCGGAGCGGGCTGCGCGTCCGCCCTGGGTCACCGACCGCGTGCCTCGCCGGGGTCAGGAGCCTGCCCCCTGCGTCGGGAGCGGTCTGCGTCCCCTACCAGATCACCTGCACGGCGACGCTCCGCTCCCTCGGACGATCGTCGAAGTCGATCAGCACGATCTGCTGCCAGGTGCCCAGGACGAGTCGGCCGTCGACGAGCGGAATCGTCTCCGAGGGCCCGATCAGCGCAGCCCGCATGTGGGCGTGAGCATTGGTGTCGTGGTTTAGGCGGTTGTGGGCGTAGTCCGGGCCACCGGGAATAAGACGGTCAAGAAGCTCGGTCAGGTCCTGAATGCCGCCGCGCTCGTACTCCATCGTCGTGACCGCGACTGTCGAACCAGTGGCAAACACCGTGACGAGGCCCCGGTCGGCAGCGCTGCCTTTGAGGATCCGGGTCACACCCTCGGTGAGATCGATGATCTGGCCGTTGCCCTCGGTCTGGAGCCGAAGCAAGCCCCCATGCACAGTCATAGCCGGGCCTCGCCGCCAGGGTCCACCAACCGCACGCGCACAAACCGTCTCCTGCCGAGCTGTAGCACCCTGTCGGCCACCTCCTCGGCAGGAACGTCGAGAGCGCCATCACCAACCCGGTTTCCATCCACCCGCACGGCGCCCTGGGCCAGGTTGCGCCTGGCCTCCGACGTGGTGATGCCGAACGCCGCCGCGAGCAGCGCCGGGAGGTGCACGACGCCAGAGCTGGCCGCCGACCATTGAAAATCGGAAACCTCATCGGGCAGCTGGCGTTCGATGTGGACACGGTCGAACTCGTGCTCGGCCTCCAGGGCGGCCTCCGGGCCGTGGAACCGCGATACCAGCGCACGCGCCAGGGCCCGCTTCGCGTCGCGCGGGGACTGGTCGGATGGCGGCGGCACGTCGAGTAGCAGGCGGTACCACACATCGAGAGCGGCGTCCGGGATGCTGAGTGTCTTGCCGTACATCTCCCCGGGGGGCTCGGTCACGCCGATGTAGTTGCCCAGCGACTTCGACATCCGTCGCACGCCGTCGGTGCCGGGCAGGATCGGCATCGTCATGACCGTCTGCTCGGGTATGCGGTAGGCGCGCTGAATATCGCGTGCGCGCAGCAGGTTGAACTTCTGATCGGTGCCGCCTAACTCGACGTCTGCACGTACCGCAACGGAGTCATAGCCCTGCAGCAGGGGATAAAAGAGCTCGAGCAGCGCGATCGGAGCTCCCTCACGCAGGCGCGTTGCGAAGTCCTCGCGCTCGATCACCTGCGAGACCGTCATCGAGCGCGCCAGCCGAAAGAGCTCCTCCATACCCATGTCGAGCCACTCGCCGTTGTGACGGATCTCGGTTGCCTCGCGGTCGAGGATCGTGAACGCCTGCTCCTGATAGGTGAGCGCGTTGTGCTCGATCTCCTCCGCCGAGAGCACCGGCCGAGTCTCCGAGCGCCCGCTCGGATCTCCGATCCTGGCGGTGAAGTCGCCCACGATCAGCACCACCACATGACCGCTCTCCTGAAACTCCCGCAGCTTCGTCAACACGACGCTGTGGCCGAGGTGGATGTCCGGCGCCGTCGGATCTATGCCGAGCTTGATGCGCAGCGGCCGTCCTTGCTCCAGCTTGCGTTCGAGCTCGCCCTCAGGCAGCACGTCGATGGCATTTCGCTTTAGCCAGGCGGCCGCCGAGCCCCCCCGCGGCGGCCCATCTCCCCGGCCAGAAGAGGCCGTCCGCGCGCCCGAGGCTTCCATCTGCGCCAATGCTAGACTCCTCGCGCCCAAGGGGGACACGCCGCCGCGCCCCCGTTTGTGCGGTCGCGAGCCGGGCTGCGACCGATTCGCAAATGTCCTGCCGATCGACCGAGTCGCAGCGGATGAGCGAGAGAGTCCACACCCAGTGCTTACCGCGACAAACCGTCGTGCTTGACCCCGACCGCTTCCCCAGGTGACCAGCGGGGTCGACGAGACCACCCAGGCGCTCGACCGCGAGGACGCGTCCGAGCCAATCCCCTTCCGGCCGGTGCGCCGGCGTGGAGGCGGTGGCCAGAACGGCAACGGCCGGCGGGGACGACGGAACGGCCGACGCAGGGTTCGCTGGCTGCGGCTGCTCTCGATCCTGGCGGGCTTTGGAGTTCTCGCCCTGATCTCGACGATGTTCGGGATCCTGATGGCGGTCGCGTCGGACCTGCCGCAACTCGAGAATCGCCAGCAGTACAAGCACGAGGCCAACTCCTTCCTCTACGACGACCGAGGCCATCCGATCGGCATCTTCGCGCCGCCGAACCACACGGTGATCGTCTCCTTCAAGCAGATCGCGCCGTGGATGCGGGATGCGATTGTGTCCGTCGAAGACAAGCGCTTCTGGCACGACCCAGGCTTCGACCTGCGCGGCATCCTGCGAGCCGCCCTCAGCGACCTGACGGGAGGCAGCTACCAGGGTGCCTCCACGATCACGGAGCAGTTCGTCAAGCAGGCCCTGGCCGAGCAGAACAACCGCACGATCTTCGAGAAGCTGCGAGAGGCGGCACTCGCCTTCCAGCTGACCCACCGCTGGCCCAAGTCGAAAATCCTGACCCAATACCTGAACACGGTCTACTTCGGCAACGGCGCCTACGGCATCGAGTCAGCCGCCCGCGTGTACTTCGGCAAAGCGCATGGCTACGACCCGAACGCCGCCACCGATGGCTCCAAGGGCGGTTGTGGGGACTCGACGCCCACGGTGCATCGCCGCGAATGTGCGTCCGTGCTGAGGCCCTGGGAGGCGGCCCTGCTGGCTGGCATGGTCGCCTCGCCGTCCGCCTACAACCCGATCGTCAACCCGTCAGCGGCCCGGAGTCGCCGCAAGCTCGTACTCGGGGACATGCTCGCGCAGCACTACATCAACCGCACCCAATACGAGCTCGGCCTCGCCGCTCCGCTCCCGACTGCGTCCACCATCGAACAGCCTCAGGAACCGACCGCGGCGCCGTATTTCACAAGCTGGATCCGTCCCCAGATCCTCCATGCCATGGGGCTCGGCCGGGGTGTGCCGGCGAGCGTGGCCGAGTACCGCGCCTACTACGGCGGCCTGAAGATCAGAACGACGATCGACCTGCGGATGCAGAAGGCCGCCACGCAGGCGGTCGCGTCCTCGCTGCCGCACGGAAGCGACATCACCGCATCACTGGTCGCGATCGATAACCGCACGGGTGAGGTGCGGGCCATGGTGAGCGGTCCGCTCGTCAACGGACAGGAGGACTACCAGCAGCATCCGTTCAACCTCGCGACCGAGGGCCTGCGCCAGCCGGGCTCGGCGTTCAAGCCGTTCACGCTGGCGGTCGCGCTCGAACATGGCATCTCTCCCGATTCCATTTGGACCTCGGCTCCCCAGAACCTGTGGGTACACACGCCGGCGGGGCTGAAGAACTTCGTCGTACGCAACTTCGCCAACTCGTACTCGGGCAGCATCTCGCTCGCCGACGCGACCGCCGTCTCGGACAACTCGGTGTTCGCGCAGGTCGGCGTGAAGGTCGGGACACCCCGGATCGCTCGCATGGCGACGCGCATGGGTATTCGGACCCCTGTCTCGACCAACCCCTCGATGATCCTCGGCGGGTTGACCACAGGTGTCTCCGCGCTCGACATGGCACATGCGTATGAGACCTTCGCGACCGGCGGCCGCAAGGTTTTCAACCCCGTCCTCGGCTCACCGGATCAGGGACCGATCGGCATTCACTCGATCAGGTGCCCCGTCTGCGCCCACTCGGGAATCCCAACGCTCAGAGTCAACCACCCGGATCGGAGGCGCATCCTGCCGACATCAATTGCACAGACCGTGCAGCAGATGCTCACCGGCGTCGTCAATTTCGGCACTGGTACTCAGGCGGCGATCCCGGGATTCGTGGTCGCCGGCAAGACGGGGACGACACAAAACTATGGCGACGCCTGGTTCGTCGGCTGGACGCCCGAGATCACGACCGCGGTGTGGGTCGGCTATCCGAACAAGGTGATCTCGATGAGCACCCAGTACAACGGCGCACCGGTCGAGGGCGGCACCTACCCGGCGATCATCTGGCACGCGTTCATGACGCAGGCGCTCCAGATCTTCGGTCAGGAGAACCCCCAGGCCAACATTCCCCTGCCCACCACGACAACGAGCACCCCGGTGCTGCCGGCGACAACTACCTCCACCCCAACCCTCACGCCGACGACCACACCGGCAACCACGCCCATTGCGCCCGCGGCTCCAGCCACTCCGCCACCCGCGAACCCGGCACCGACCCAACAGCAGGCGCCGCCGCCGAACAAGACGCCCCCGACCGGCAAGAAGCCCGGCCCCGGCAAGACCAAACCGGGCAAGACCCGCCATCAGTAGCCGCCGCCGGGCCGGCTGGCGCTAGCCCTCGGCCGGCGGCAGGCGACGCGAGGTAAACCTGCTGCCAGCGGCGCAGAACCGCCATGGCAGCTCGACTGCCTTGGTGATCCCGATCCGCCGAGTCACGGTCACGGGCACCGCGCGCCAGCCGGCGGGCTGCCCAGAGATCACGATCGGGCCGGTCGCGAGGTTCGAGCCGTTGTGCTCGAGCGAGATCCCGAGCGCCTGCGTGAGCTTGCCGGGCCCCGAGCACAGGCGCTCGGTCGCTTGTAGGCCGCGCCGCTCGCGCATTCGCTCGATCCCCTCGATCGGCTCGAGCGCTCGGATCAGCACCGCCGCGCCCACGCCTTCGCGCTCGGCGACGGCGTTGAGCAGCGCGTGGATTCCGTAGGAGCGATAGACATACGCGATCCCGGGCGGCCCGAAGAGCGTGCGCGTCCGGGGCGTGAGGCCGGCGAACGCGTGGCAGGCGGGCTCAGTGTCGTGGTAGGCCTCGGTTTCGACGATCACGCCCGCGCAGCCATCGTGTGTCACGACGCAGCCGACCAGCGCTCGCGCCAACTCCAGCACGGGCCGCTCATAAAAGCTCGCTGCGAGCCCGCGGCGGGCTGAACGCCTACGCGCAGGGGCGGCGGCACTCACGGCGAGGTCTGCAGCGCCGCGCGGGCGTGCTCGAGCTGCTCGCGCACCCGGTCGAGAGCGGTGCCGCCCTGCGAGCGTTTTGACTCAATCCAGGCGCGGTCCGCAAGCAGCGCGTAGAACTCGTCATCGAGCAGGGGTGAGCTCGCGGTGAGCTGCTCGCGGCTCAGCTGGGAAAGCTGCTGCCCCTCGCCGAGCGCGGTTCGCACGAGCGAAGCCACCACTCCGTGCGCCTCGCGAAAGGGCATGCCGCGTCGCACCAGCAGATCGGCGAGATCCGTGGCCGCCAGGAACTCATCTGCCGCCGCCGCTGCGAGGCGCTCGCGCTCGAATACCAGCGAGGCCACCATCCCCTCGGCCGCCGCCAGACACAGCGCGAGCGTGTCCGCGGCGTCGAACAGATGCTCCTTGTCCTCCTGGAGGTCCTTGTTGTAGGTGAGCGGCAGCGCGTGCATGACGCCGTGAAGAGCGGTCAGATGCGCGGCGACCCGCGGTGCCTTTGCGCGCAGCAGCTCGGCCGCATCCGGGTTCTTCTTCTGCGGCATGATCGAGGAGCCAGACGCCCAGGCGTCGGAGACCTCGCAGAAGCCGAACTCCTCGCTTGACCACAGCACAATCTCGGCGCCGAGGCGGGACAGATGGGTCGCGCAGGTCGCCGCTGCCGCTAGGTAGTCCAGCGCGAAGTCACGGTTCGAGACGGCGTCGATCGAGTTCGGTGCGACGCTCTCGAAGCTGAGCTCCGCGGCCACGAACTCCCGATCGATGTCGAAGTTCACCCCCGCGAGCGCTCCCGCGCCGAGCGGCAGCGATTCACTTGCCTTCACGACCTGCGCGAAGCGTCCACGGTCGCGAACCAGCATCCAGACGTAGGCGAGCAGGTGGTGGCTCAGGTACACCGGCTGGGCGCGCTGGAGATGTGTGTAGCCCGGCATCGCCCAGTCGAGATGCTCCTCCGCCCGCCGCAGCAACGTGCTCGCCAGGGAGCCGGTCGCCGCGACCGCCTCGCGTGCACGCGCTCGCACGTACAGGGCCACATCGGTGGCGACCTGATCGTTGCGTGAGCGCGCGGTGTGGAGCCGGCCGCCCGCCTGCCCGGCGATCTCGGTCACCCGCCGCTCGATCGCCATGTGGATGTCCTCGTCCTCGGCGGAGAACACAAACGAGCCCGCATCTAGCTCCCGCTGCACCTGCTCGAGCGCTGCGCGCAGCGCATCCCGATCGGCCTCGGAGAGGATCCCCTGGCGCGCCAGCATCTCTACGTGGGCCCGTGAGAGCTCGACATCGCAGGGCGCGAGCCGCCGGTCGAACGCGATCGAATCGTTCAGCCGGCGAAAGGCATCGTCCTGGGGATGGTCGAACCGCGACACGGGGCGCCGGATCTTAGACCGGCCTTCCGAGCCTGCTTGGCCGAGCGGGCTCCCTGCCCTCAGCTCCGTCCGAGCGCCTCGCGCAGTCCCGACGCGACCCGCTCCACCTGGCCCTCGGTCATCTGCGGGAAGAACGGCAGTGCCAGCGAGCGCGAGGCCACGTCCTCGCATACCGGGAACTCGCCTTCGCGGTGCCCGAACCGCTCCCGGTAGAAGCTCATCAGATGGACGGCTGGAAAGTACTGCTTGCTGGCTATCCCGCGCTCGCGCAGCGCTTCGACGACTCCGTCGAGCGCGGAGCCGCGCGGGAGCTGAACCACGAAGACGAACCACCCGCGGCGGACTTGGCCCACGTCCGGGCAGAGCAAAGCCAGACCCTCAATGTCGCGCAGCGCCTCCCGGTACTGCGCCGCAACCCGGGCGCGCGCCGAGAGCAGGTCGTCGAGATGCTCGAGCTGCGCCAAGCCCAGCGCGCAGGCGATGTCCGTGATGCGGTAGTTGAAGCCGAGCCTGTCGTGGTCCAAGCGGCTCAGGTCCTGCGCCCGGCCGTGGTTGCGCTCGGCGTCGACCAGCCGCTTCAGCGCGAGGTCGCCGGTGACGACCATGCCCCCCTCGCCCGTGGTCAACTGCTTGTTGGGATAGAAGCCGAAAACCGCAGCATGGCCGCGACCGCCGACCGGCACGCCCTCGGAGTCGACGGCTCCCAGTGCCTCGCACGCATCTTCGACGATCGGCAGTCCCAGTCGCTCGAAGGCCTGCACGTCTACCGGGTAGCCGAAGACGTCTACTGGGATCACGGCCGTTGTGCGTTCGGTCACCGCAGCCGCGGCGGCGTCTATATCGAGGTTGAGCGTCACCGGGTCGATGTCAGCGAACACCGGCCGCGCGCGTTCGTACACGGCGACATTGGCACTCGCCACGAACGAGAACGGGCTGGTGATCACCTCGTCGCCGTCGCTCACACCGACTGCGCGCAACGCCAGGTGCAACCCGGCGGTCCCGCTCGACACCGCGCTCGCATAGCGCGCTCCCACCACAGAGGCGAAGGCACGCTCGAAGCGCTCGAGCAGCGGGCCGAGCGACAGCCGCTCCGAGCGCAGCGCCTCCAGCACGAACTTTTCCTCTCGCTCTCCGATCACCGGGCGGGCGAGCGGAATCGATCCTGCTTCGCTCACGGGTTCGGGGAACCTATGTGCCTCTCGCCGCGTCGGCGACCGCGTTCCTCACCGCGGACCCGCATGCCGTACTCGAGCGAGTCGACCAGCGCTTCCCAGGAGGCCTCGATGACGTTCTCCGAGACCCCGATCGAGCCCCAGACGTCTTCGCCATCTGAGGCGTCGAGCAGCACTCGGGTAACGGCGCCTGTCCCCTTCGCCTCGTCGAGGATGCGGACCTTGAAGTTGACGAGGTCAATGTCCGCGAGGTGTGGATAGAGCTCGACCAGCGCCTCGCGGAGCGCCCGGTCCAGCGCATTCACCGGCCCGTTGCCTTCGGCCGTTCGGACATAGCGCTCTCCGTCGACCCAGATCTTGATCGTGGCCTCGGTCTCGACGCGGCCGTCGGCGCGTTTTTCGACGATCGCGCGCCATGACTCGAGCCGGAACAGTGGTTCGTACTCGCCCGCCTGCTTGCGCAACAACAGCTCGAACGAACCGGTGGCAGCCTCGAAGTGATACCCGCGGTGCTCCAGTCGCTTCACCACCTCGATCGCTTCAGCGGCCTGCTGCTCGGAGAGCTCGATCCCGGCGTCTGCTGCCCGTTCGCGCACGGTTCCCTTGCCTGAGAGCTCTGAGATGAGGAGGTCGCGGCGGTTGCCGATGACCGCCGGGTCAACGTGCTCGAAGGTCGCCGGGTCAGCGGCAACGCCCGCCACGTGCATGCCGCCCTTGTGAGCGAACGCGTTGCGGCCCACGTAGGGCTGGTCTGGGTCGGGAGAGAAGTTGAGCAGCTCATCGAGGAAGTGCGAGGTGGCCGTCAGCGACCGCAGCTGCTCACTTGTTACGCACTCGTGGCCCAGCTTGAGCTGCAGGTTCGGGATGACCGAGACGAGGTTCGCGTTGCCGCACCGCTCGCCGTAGCCGTTGATCGTCCCCTGTACGTGGCGCGCGCCCTGCTCGACCGCCGCAAGCGTGCTGGCGACCGCACATCCACAGTCGTCGTGGCAATGGATGCCGATGCCGACGCCGCTGCGCCCGAGTTCCTCGACCACCGCCCGAGTCGCCGCCGCTACCGCTGCCGGCAGCGTGCCGCCGTTGGTGTCACAGCACACCACCGTCTCGGCGCCGGCCTCGGCCGCGGTGCGCAGGCAGGCGAGCGCGTACGCCGGGTCGGCGGTGTAGCCGTCAAAGAAGTGCTCGGCGTCGTAGATCACGCGCTTGCCCTGGCCGACCAGGAACGTGACCGTGTCGGCGATCATCCGCCTGTTCTCCTGCCCGTCGACCCTGACCACCTTCTCCAGGTGCAGGGTCCAGGTCTTGCCCACGATCGTGCAGATCGGGGCGAAGCCCTCCGCCAGAAGCGCCAGGGCGGGGTCGCGATCGGCGGTCGTGCCGCGGCGGCGAGTCATGCCGAAGGCCGCGATCTGCGCGTGCTCAAAGCGCTCGCGCTCGAGCAGGGCGAAGAGCTCCAGCTCCTTGGGGTTGGAGGCCGGAAACCCGGCTTCGATCACGTCGATGCCAAGCTCGTCGAGGCGCCCCGCGATGCGCACCTTCTCGCCGGCGGAGAGGGACATGCCCTCGCCCTGCATGCCGTCACGCAACGTGGTGTCGTACAGCTCGATCCCGGGCATGGCGAGGGCCGATCAGGCGGCCTGGCCGGAGGGGACCTCGACCACGTCGAGCCACTCCCGATAGCGCGGGTCGCGACCGTGGAGGGCGTCGTCAAAGACGCGCTGGATCTCACGCGTGACCGGCCCTGGTTCGCCGCTGCCGATGGGGTGATCGTCGATCTCGCGTACCGGCACGAGCTCTGCCGCGGTGCCCGACAGAAAGACCTCCTCGGCGAGGTACAACTCGGCCCGGGCGAGGTCGCGTTCCACCACCTCGTGGCCGAGATCGCGGGCGATCTGGATGAGCGAACGGCGCGAGATGCCGTCGAGGATGCCGGCCGTCTGGGGCGGCGTGAGGACCCTGCCGTCGCGGACTGCGTAGATGTTCTCACCCGAGCCCTCACAGACAAACCCGTGGGCGTCGAGCAGGATCGCCTCCTCATAGCCCGCTTTCAGCGATTCGATTTTCGCCAGCACGCTGTTGAGGTACTGGCCTGAGGCCTTGGCGTGCGGGATCAGCGAGTCGTGCGAGATCCTCCGCCAGCTCGCAACCTTGGCGCGCACGCCGTCGAGCTTCCCTTTCTCCCCCAGGTACGCCCCCCACGGCCACACCGCGATCGCCACATCGATCGGCGCTTCCAACGGATTGAGGCCCATCTGCCCGTAGCCGCGATAGGCGATCGGACGGATGTAGCACTCGCTCAAAGCGTTCGCGGCGATCAACTCGTGCGTCGCCGCGCGGAGCTGCTCGACGCTGAAGGGAACCGGCATGTAGTAGAGCTCGGCCGATCGGACCAAGCGCTCGAGGTGGTCACGGTGGCGGAAGATTGCGGTCCCCTGCTCGGTCTCATACGCGCGCTCGCCCTCGAACACGGCGGTGCCGTAGTGCAGTCCGTGCGTCAGGACGTGGACCTTGGCGTCCTCCCACGGGACCAGCTCTCCGTTTTGCCAGATGAGGTCCGCTTGTTCCACTGGGACTCCTTATAGGTGACGGAGGACGGCGCGGGTGGCCTGCGCCGTGGTCGCGTCGCCCCCGAGATCGGGCGTGCGCAGCCCGTCGGCAAGCGCCTTCTCGACGGCGGATTCTATCGCCAGCGCTGGCTCCTCCAGGGCCAGTCCATGCCGCAGCATGAGCGCAGCGGAGAGGAACATCGCGAGCGGATTCGCGCAGCCGCTGCCGGCAATATCGGGGGCTGAGCCGTGCACCGGCTCAAACAGGCCTGGGCCACCGTCGCCCAGGGACGCGCTCGGCAACAGCCCGATCGACCCGGTGAGCATTGCGGCCTCGTCCGAGAGGATGTCGCCGAACATGTTCTCGGTCAGTATCACCTCGAAGTGGCGAGGAGCCGCGATCAGGCGCATCGCGGCGGCGTCGACCAGCAGGTGTTCGAGCTCGATGTGGGGGAACTCCCGCCCGTGCAGCTCGCGCACCACCGCCCGCCACAGCCTCGACGTCTCGAGAATGTTCGCCTTATCGACGCTGGTCACGCGGGAGCGAGCGGCTCGGAACGCGACCCTGGCGATGCGCTCGATCTCCTCCCGCGTGTACGCGCACTCATCCGAGGCGCGCGCATCGGTCCTGCTCTTGGCGCCGAAATAGATGCCGCCCGTCAGTTCCCGCACAACCAGCAGATCGGTGCGCTCGATCACCTCGCGGCGCAGTGGGCTGGCGTCGTAGAGCGCCGGCAGTGGCCTGACCGGCCGGAGGTTGGCGAACAGGCCAAGCCCTTTGCGCAGCCCCAAGAGGCCCTGTTCGGGCCGGGGCCTCGAGGGCTCGGTGGTGTCCCACTTGGGGCCCCCCACGGCGGCGAGCAGGACCGCGTCAGCTCCCCGGCAGGCTGCGAGCGTGTCGTCGGTGAGGGCGGTTCCGTAGGCGTCGATCGCGGCGCCACCAAAGACCTGTTCTTCGTACTCGAGCTCCCCGGGCACGGTCGCCTCCAGGACCTCCAGCGCCGGTCCCATGATTTCCGGGCCGATCCCGTCCCCCGGGAGCACAATGACGCGGCGGGCCACTCAGGCCCTCCGCGCGGTCATGTTCAGTCGGATGTACTCGAGCACCGCCGGCTCACCCGTGCGCTCCAGGACGCAGTCGACGAACGCCTGGCCGAGGTCCTCTGGCAGCCGTTTCAGGTGCGGCAGCAGGCATACGGTCTCGATGAAGGACCGCGGCGGCTCCACCCGTTTGGGCTCGAGCCACGTGCGGATATCGCAGAACCCCGCCCCCTCCATCCGCGCGGCCGTTTCCTCTGCGCCGCGGTAGTTCCAGGGGTCGCGCCAGCCGTGGAAGTGTGAGGCGAAAGGCTGCAAGCGCGTCACGGCGTCCGCGGCGCGCCGGAAGGTGTCGATGTTGCCGTTGCCACCGCACTGCGCGACGAGCCGTGCGCCGGGCCTCATCGCCCGGTGCAGCGCGGAGAAGAGCGCGTCGTGGTCCGCGATCCAGTGGAAGGTCGCGTTCGAGAAGATGGCGTCCACCGGTTCGGGTAACGACAGCTCGACCAGGTCCTGGCAGAGGATCGTCGCCCGCGTGTCTAGCGCGGCATTGGCGTGAGCGACCATCGAGGGCGACGCGTCGACGCCGTAGACCCGCCCCCGGGGAAGTCGCTCCGCCAGCACTGCGGTGACTCTCCCCGACCCGCAGCCCGCGTCAAGAGCGATCTCGTCACCGCGAAGCGGCAGACGCTCGAGTTGTTCAAGCGCCCACGCGAACTGGGGATCGGAGATCCGATCGTAGGTCGCTGCGTCCCAGTCCCGAGCGACGCTCACAGTGCGGTGGTCACGGGACCGGGGCGTTCGCGCTCTCGCTCGTATGCGCGTATCTCTTGCTCGTGTCCGAGCGTGAGCGCTATCTCGTCGAGCCCGCCCACGAGGCGATGCTTGGTGTCCGGGTCGATCTCGAATCGGGCCGAACCGCCAGGCCAGCGCACCTCCTGCGCCGGCAGATCGATCTCCGCTTCGCCTGCCGCCGCGATCGCCGAGCAATCCGAGGAAGGGAGCTCTACCGGCAGCAGTCCGATCTTGGTGCAGTTCGAGCGAAAGATGTCGCTGAAGCTGGTCGCGACGATCGCCTGGAAGCCGTAGTCCTCGAGCGCCCATGCGGCGTGCTCGCGACTGGATCCGCAGCCGAAGTTGCGGCCTGCTACCAGGATCGGGTTGGCTGGAAGCTCCCATCCCGGTTCGGTCGCCCAGTCGTAGAAGAGGAAGCGGCCGAACCCGGTGCGCTCAAGGCGTTTGAGGAACTGCTTGGGGATGATCTGATCGGTGTCGACATCGTCGCGGGCGAGCACCGTCACCGGTCCTTCGATCGTGCCGATGGCCTTCACGCCTCCCACTCCCTGATGTCCACGAAGCGGCCCGCGATCGCCGCCGCAGCGGCCATCTCCGGCGAGACGAGGTGCGAACGCGCACCCCGCCCCTGGCGCCCTTCGAAGTTGCGGTTCGACGTCCATGCGACGCGCTCGCCGGGAGCGGCCACGTCGGGGTTCATTCCGAG
>JAVKSP010000083.1:0-13211 GCA_039583645.1 Solirubrobacteraceae bacterium | reverse complement strand
CTGAGGCCCTCAGCAGGGCGCGGGCCTCATAAATGATGTTCGGGCCGGCACATGTGCCGGCCCGCGGATCGGCGCATGCGCCCCGGCCAAATGCTTAGGACACCGAACCGGCAGCCAGCGCCTCCTCGACCGGGGCGCTCTCCACCCCCACGGCCTCGGCCACCGGCTGATAGGTGACCTGTCCGCCGGCGACGTTCACGCCCAGCTTGAGCCCGGGGTTCGCAGTCAGGGCCTCGCTCACCCCCGCCGCGAGGTGGAGCACGTAGGGCATGGTGGCGTTGGTCAGGGCGTAGGTCGAGGTGATGGGCACGGCGCCCGGCATGTTCGTGACGCAGTAGTGGGTGACGCCGTCGACCTCGTAGACCGGGTCCGAATGCGTGGTCGGACGCGAGGTCTCAAAGCACCCGCCCTGGTCGATCGAGACGTCGACCAGCACGGCCTGGTGCTTCATCAGCGCGAGTTGGGCGCGCGTGATCACACGCGGGGCGCGGGCACCGTGCAGGAGCACCGCCCCGATCACGAGGTCGGCGTCGGGCAGGCGCTGCTCGATCTCCAGTGGCGATGAGAAGCACGTCGAGGCGCGGCCGCCGAGCGCCACATCAAGCTCACGCAGGCGGTCGATGTTGCGGTCAAACACGTACACGTTGGCCTCCATGCCGAGCGCGATAAAGGCCGCGTTCATGCCGACCACGCCGCCGCCGACGATCAGCACGTTGGCAGCCGCCACGCCGGGCACCCCGCCGAGCAGCACGCCCCGGCCGCCGAGCGGTTTCTCAAGGAAGAAGGCGCCCGCCTGGGTGGCGATCTTGCCCGCTACTTCGGACATCGGCGCAAGCAACGGCAGCCGTCCGCGCGTGTCCTCGACCGTCTCATAGGCGATACACGTGGCCCCCGAGGCCATCAGCCCACGCGTCAGCTCCGCATCGGCCGCCAGATGCAGGTAGGTGAAGAGCGTGTGCCGGGGCTCGAGCAGCGACACCTCCTGGGGCTGGGGCTCCTTGACCTTGACGATCAGCTCCGCGCCGCCGAAGACCTCGGCCGCGTCGGGAACGATCGTCGCGCCCTGAGCGGCGTAGGCGTCGTCTGAGATCGCGGAACCGACGCCCGCCCCGCTCTGGACCAATGCGGTATGCCCCGCGTCGGCGAGCTCGCGCACGCCCGCCGGCGTGAGCGCCACCCGATACTCGTCCGGCTTGACCTCGGTAGGTACGCCGACAATCACTGCACTACCTCCTCGCTTAGGGACCCCCTGACGAGCTCGCGCCCACGCAGGGCAAGCCAAAATTCAATCCGGTCGCGCGCGCTTTGGAGGCTTCGACCGGTCAGCGACTCCACCCGGCGGATGCGGTACCGGAGCGTGTGGCGGTGACAGTAAAGCCGCTTGGCGGCCCGCTCCCACTGGCCGTTGCACTCGATGAACGCCTCCAGCGAGCGCATCAACTCGCCGCCGTAGCGGCCCTCACTGGCCTCGATCGGGCCGAGGATGGAGTCGCAGAAGAGCCGCAGCGCCTCATCGTCCTGGAGCGAGAGCAGCAGCTGAAACGAGCCGAGGTCCTTGTAGGTCGCCAGGTCGTTGCCGCCCTCCGACCCATTCCGGGCGCTCCCGAGCCCGAGCGCCGCCGCCTCGAGCGCGCAGCGCGCCTCGTGGAAGCTGCGCCGCGCCTCTCCGCTCGCCACCGAGCGCCCGGCGGCAATGCGCACGCCCTCGCCGAGCGCCTTGCAGAGGCGCTCCGACACGCGCTTGCCGAGCCCGAACAGCTCCTGCTCGGGCCTGCCGGCGACCAGCGCACAGACGAGTCCCGGGGTGGCGGCGACCACGGCGGGCACGGCCTCTTCGCGCAGCGCGGCTGCGACTGCGGCGCGCAGCGTCTGGGCGCCGTTGCGGCTTTGCACCTGCGCCGCGGCGAGTGTCGCCACCTCGCGGCCTAGCCCGAAGGGCTCGAGCCGGCGGGCGAGCTCGGGTCCCGTGAGCTCACCGCTGGCCATCGCCATCAGGATGTCGCCGGCGAGGCGTCGCTCGGTCTCGCCCGCGACGCGATCGCGCAGCAGCTCGAGCGCCACGATCGTGACCGCGTGGCGCAGCGTGAGCCGGTCGAAATCCGACAGCGGACCGGTGTCCTTGAGCGCAACCAGCCAGGCCTCGGGCACCGCCCCGGGCTGGTCGGCGGAGGCGCGCGGCACACCGTCGGCGCTTACCGGCAAGGCCAGTCCGCGGTTGCCCTCGAGCGCGGCGGCGGGCACGAAGGGCCGCGCTTCGCGGCGCTCAGCACGTGCGCGTACCTCGCGGCTCAGCCCCTGCAGCGCGGACTCGGCCAGCGTGCGGCGGAAGGTCCAGCGCACGCGGGGCTCTCCGCGCGCGTCGAGGATCACGATCGAGGCGCCGATCAGCGATGCAAGCGCGGCGGCGAGCGCCTCCAGCCCGCGTTGCGAGAGCACGATCCGCTCGAGCCGCTCATGGGCGCCGATGGCGCGCCGCAGCACCGCATACTGCTCGTTGACGAGGCGCGTGAAGGCGGCCTCGGTGATCGCGATGAAGGGCACGTCGTAGGGGACCTCGAACACCGGGAAGCCCCGCTCGGCGGCTGCCTCGATGATCGCCGGCGGCACGCGTTCGTGGCCGAGGCCGACGCCGATGCCCAGTCCCGCCAGCTGGTGCTCGGCGAGCCGCTCGACGTAGCTGCGCTGGCGCTCGGGCGTGTCGAGCAGCATTCCCGTGGTGAGCAGCAGCTCGCCCCCCGAAAGCCACGGCGTGGGGTCGAGCAGCTCGGAGATGTGGACCCAGCGCAGCGGTAGCTCGAGACCGTCCTCGCCTGCGCACACGCGCAGGTCGAGCTCCCGCACGAGCTCGCGCAGCGTCAGCACCGTCGTACGCCTTGAATGCCGGCCCCCCGGGCCATCGTCAGCCGGTGTGCACGTGCATCCGCTCCGAGGCCTCGGTTAGCACGGGCCGGAGGATGCCCTCGATCTCCTCGAACTGCTCGGGGCCCGCGATCAGCGGCGGCGAGAGCTGAATCACCGGGTCGCCCCGGTCATCGGCGCGGCAGATCAGCCCGCGGCGGTAGAGCTCCGCCGAGAGGAAGCCCCGCAGCAGCGTCTCTGACTCCTCCTCGTCGAACGACTCCTTGGTCTCCTGGTCCTTGACCAGCTCGAGCGCGTAGAAGTAACCGGTGCCGCGCACATCGCCGACGATCGGGATCTCGCGCAGCGAGTCGAGCATCGCGCGGAGCTTGCCCTCGTTGTTGCGCACGTTGTCGAGGATGTGCTCGCGTTCGAACACGTCGAGGTTGGCCATTGCGATCGCGGAGCACACAGGGTGGCCGGCGAAGGTGAAGCCATGCGTGAAGCTGGTCGTGCCCTTGAGGAAGGGCTCCGCCACGCGGTCCGACGCGATCACGGCGCCCATCGGCGCGTATGCGCTGGTGATGCCCTTGGCGGTCGTGATCAGGTCCGGCTCGAAGCCGTAGCGGTGGGCGCCGAACCACTCGCCGAGGCGGCCCCATGCGCAGATCACCTCATCGGAGATCAGCAGCACGTCGTACTCGTCGCAGATCTCGCGCACCCGCTGGAAATAGCCCTCGGGAGGGGTGAAGCAGCCGCCGGCGTTCTGGACCGGCTCGAGGATCACCGCGGCCACCGTGTCGGGGCCCTCGAACTCGATCCGGTGCGCGATCGACTCGGCAAAGTAGTCCTCGGTCACCCCTTCGGGCATCCGGTAGGTATTCGTGTTGGGCACGTGCGACGAGCCCGGCGTGAGCGGCTCAAACGGCTCGCGCAGCGCGGTGATGCCGGTGGCCGAGAGCGCGCCCAGGCTCGTCCCGTGGTAGGCGATCTCACGCGCGATCAGCTTGTGCTTGTTGGGTTTGCCGGTGACCTTGTGGTACTGGCGCGCGAGCTTGACCGCGGTCTCGACGGCCTCCGAGCCGCCGCTGGTGAAGAACACGCGGTTGAGGTCGCCGGGGGCGAGCCCAGCGATCCTCGCGGCGAGCTCGATCGCAGGCGGGTGGGCATAGGACCAGTTGGTGAAGAACCCCAGCTCCTTGGCCTGGTCGGCGCCCGCCTGGACCACATCCGCGCGGCCGTGGCCGATGTTGACGCAGAACAGCGCCGAGAGCCCATCGAGGTAGCGCTTGCCGTGCTCGTCGTAGACGTAGCAGCCCTCGCCGCGGACGATGATCGGGACTTCCTGGCGGTCGTAGGCCGACAGTCGCGTGAAGTGCATCCACAGGTGGCGCTTGGCCTGCTCCTGGAGCGTGCTAGCGGGCGCTCGCTCCTTGATCGCCGCGTCGCCGTTGCCATGGACGCCACCATCCTGCTGCCGTCCGGCGACGGGCGCCTCCGCCTCGTTCGCCTGCTGCGTGCCGGTCACTTCTGTCATCTCTGCCTCCACTGACGCCAGTTTGTACAAACGTACCGCTGGGTCGACTGTCGGACAACTGTACGAGCTGGCGTAAACGTGGCCGGACAGGCAGACGTTGTGCAAGGCTTCCATCCGGTGAACCACTACCGTGCGGGATCGGGGGAACCCCTGTTGCTGATCCACGGCATCGGCAGCCGCTGGCAGGTATGGCAGCCCGTCCTCTCTCGCCTTGAGGCGCAGCGGGCGGTGATCGCGATCGACCTGCCCGGGTTCGGCGACTCGCCGATGCCGCCGCCCGGAACCCCCGCCGGCGCGCATTCGCTGACGCGCCTTGTCTGTGACTTCTTCGACGGGCTCGGGCTGGAAACGGTGCACGCCGCCGGTAACTCGCTCGGAGGGTGGGTGGCGCTGGAACTAGCCAAGCTGGGCCGTGCTCGCACGGTGACGGCGCTTTCGCCGGCTGGGTTTCAGAACGATCGCGAGGCGGTCTTTCAGCACACCACGATGTGGGCCACGGTTCGGGCGGCTCGAGCGGCGGCGCCAGCGGCATGGGCGGTGGTTGGCAGCTCGGTGGGGCGCCGGGTGGCGTTCGTCCAGCTCGTCGCCCACCCTGAGCGGATCCCGGCCGCCGACGCCGTGGATCACCTGCGCGCGCTTGCCGGCGCTCCCTGGTTCGACGAGACCCTGCGCGCTATCAACGCGGATCGCTTCGGGGGTGGGGAGCAGATCGAGGTGCCGGTGACGATCGCGTGGGGCGAGCATGACCACCTGCTGCTTCCCCGCCAGGCGCCACGCGCATTGAGGGCGATTCCCGGCGCCCGGCTGTTGACGCTGCGTGGATGCGGCCACGTCCCCACCTACGACGACCCGGGGCAGGTGGCGAGCGTGCTGCTCGAGGGCAGCGCCGGTTAGACCGGTGCGATGGCCCGCATTGGAGCGGGCATGAGCCAGGCTGCGGCGAGCACGAACACGAACGCCAGACACTGGATCGTCAGCGAGAGCGGGTCAGCCGACATCGGGTCGCCGAAGACGATGATCCCGGCCACGATGCCTGACAGATTGGAGGCCGTGCCCGTCACCGCGATGACCGGGACGGCATCGCCCTCCTGGAAGCCCTTGGCGCAGGTGTAGAAGGCGGCAATCGAGGCGGTCACGGTCACGACGGTCCACGGCGAGAGCAGCCCGGCGGGACCGGCGGCAGCTATCTGCCCGGAGATCGCCTTGATCGCGATATCGGAGACGCCGAACAGCACGCCCGACGCGGCGCCGAGCATGTAGCCGTGGTGGTGGGCGGGTGCGCCGATGCGGGGACCGACGATCAGCAGCGTGCCAACAGCCACCAGCACCGCCTCGACTGCGATCAGGCTCGGCAGCGAGAAGCGGGAGTGCGCGCCGTGTATGGCGGGCAGCGTCACCCCCAGCAGCGCCAGCCCGGTCGCCGTTAGGCCCAACCCCAGCCACTGGCGCCGGCCGGTGCGGATCCCGAACATGCGCTCGGCGATCACCGCAAGCATCACGACGCTCCCGGCCAGCACCGCCTGCACCACGGAGAGCGGCGCGATCGCCATCGCCGCCACGTGCAGGATCCAGCCGCCGGTGGCGATGACCATGCCGACGGCGAAGGCGCGCGAGCCGAACAGCGCCCGTGCGGTCTTGAGCGGCTTGCGCATGTCGACCGGCGGCGCGGCGCGGGCGCCGCGGTGCTTGTAGAGGAAGCCCACGTTGGTGGCGAGCGCGCAGACGAGCGCGAGCAGGATGCCTAGGGACAGGGTCATCGGATGCTTCGGGGCGCGGTGACTGGCGAGCCGAAGAGTGGTCGTGCTGACGGTGCACAACCCTCTCGTCCTGACCCCGTGGTCCCTAGTACACCAGATCGCAGCCGAGGCAGTCGCACAAGCCCCGATTCGCTCCCAGGCGGGGATCGCCTGCGCGTGTATCCGAGCGCCCAAAAGCCCTGCTCGAGGCGCTTTACGCGCCGCGCTTTACTCGAGCGAGCCGTGGCGACCGGCGCCGCCGCGGAAGCGCTCGATGCCCCGGGATGCCTCGGCGAGCGATGCCAGCCCGTGCCGGAACTCGTTCTCGAGCGCAGCCTGCTCGTCGAGTCCCTCCTGCTCGAGCAGCGAGAGCCGGTCCTCGCGCATACAGGTCTGGGGAAAGCCGGCGAGCTCGCGCGCCAGCTCCTCCGCGGCGCTGCGGCTGGTGCCGGCAGGCACCAGCCGGTTGACGAGCCCGATCTGAAGCGCCTCGGCGGCGTCGACGGCGCGACCGGTCAGGATCATGTCCAGCGCGCGGCTGGTGCCGATCAAATGCGGGAGCCGGACCGTACCGCCGTCGATCAGGGGTACGCCCCAGCGGCGGCAGAAGACGCCGAAAACCGCCGTCTCATCGGCGATCCGCAGGTCGCACCACAACGCGAGCTCGAGCCCGCCGGC
Organism: Solirubrobacteraceae bacterium; assembly: GCA_039583645.1. Taxonomy (GTDB): domain Bacteria; phylum Actinomycetota; class Thermoleophilia; order Solirubrobacterales; family Solirubrobacteraceae; genus Palsa-465. Next base: position 6,422 of record JAVKSP010000083.1, on the reverse strand, counting down.
GACCGCGTGGCCCGCGACGGCAGCGATCACCGGCTTGGAGAGCCGTATGCGTGTCGGGCCCATGGGCCCGTCCCCATCCGCGGCGACGCGATTGCCGGCCTCCGTGCCGACCGCGTGGAGGTCGGCGCCGGCGCAGAAGACGCCACCTTCGCCGTGCAGCACCGCGACGGCCGCGTCCGGGTCGGAGTCGAATTCCCGGAAGGCTTGCGTAAGCGCGCTGGCGGTCGCGCCATCGACGGCGTTGCGGCGCTCGGGGCGCGAAAGCAGGACGGTGGTGACACGGCCGTCGCGCTCCATGCGCACCGCGTCGGTCATGCCTGGCCTCCGACCGCCCGGCGCACGAATGCCTTCAGTGCTGCGAGCACTTCCCCGATCGGAGGGGACTGTTGCGGTGACAGCGGCCCAACCAGCGCCTCACCGCACGCCCCCACCAGCGCGGCGGCCGTCAGCGCAACGTTCTGTGGCGGCAGCTCGCCGTTGGCGATCGCCTCTTTGAGACCGTCGGCCACGAGCGTTGCGTACTTGGCGCGGTAGGCCAGCCGCTCGGCGTCTACGAGCGGATCGACCGGCTCGGCCAGCAACGCCCACGCCAGCCGCGGTCGGCGCAGCGCTCGCGCCGCGAAGGTCAAGAGCACCCGCTCGAGGCGGACGGTTGCCGGCAGGCCGTCTTGGTGGGCGGCGGTCTCCATCGCCTGCAGCTCGCGGTCGCACACAGAGCGAAACAGCTCCACGAAAAGCTCCTCCTTGGAGCCGAAATGTCGGTACAGCGTTCCCGCGGCGAGCCCAGCGCGGGCGGTGATCGCGACCACCGGAGCGGCCGCATAGCCGCTTTCCTCGATCAGCTCGCGCGCGGCTTTCAGGAGCCGCTCGCGGGTGGGAGCGCCGGTGGCGGTGGTCATCGTTTGGGCGCTGGCGGTGGCCACCCCTTGTACGCGGAGCGGCCGTGGTCGCCGAACGGTTCATCGCGCGCTTTGACGGCCGCGCGGAAGCCCTCGCGAGCCGCCTGGGCCTGGAAGGCGTAGCCCTCGCGGGTGTGGCGCGCGATCCCGTCAAAGAGCGTCCCGAGCAGGTGCGAGGCGTGGAGGCCCTGGGCGTGGATGGCCTCGTCGACCAGCAGCTTCATCATCTGGAGCTGGTTGAGCGGCAGCCGGGCGATGCGCTCGAGCAGTATCTCGGTGCGCTCATCGAGCTCCTCGGGCGGTGGTGCCTCCACCGCCAGTCCCCACGCGAGCGCCTCCGCGCCCGACAGGCAGTCGCCCGTGAACAGCAGGCGTTTCGCTTTTTGCGCGCCCAGCCGGTACGCCCACATCGCGGTCGTGGGCGACCCCCACACGCGGGCCGGTGGGTAGCCGATCTTGGCATCGCTTGCGATCACCAGCAGATCCGCACACAGCGCGAGGTCGGTGCCGCCCGCCACGCAGAATCCGTGCACCTTGCACACCACCGGCTTCGAGCACCGCATGAGCGCGGTGAACGAGCGCACGTTGCGGCTCATCATCCCGTAATCGAGCATCGGGTCCCAAGGTTGGGTGGGGTCGTGGTTGGCGGCGACCGTTTGCGGATCGAGTGGGGAGCCTCGGGCGGCGCCGCCGTCACTTGTGCTCGCGGCGCCCTCGGCGTACTCGACTAGGTCATAACCGCCGCAGAAGCCGCTGCCGGCGCCACTCACGAGCACGACTCTCACGTCGGGGTCGAGGTCGGCCCGTTCGATCTGTGCTTCGAGCTCGGCGAGCAGGCCGCGCGTCAGCCCGTTGCCGCGCGCGGGCCGGTTGAGCATGAGACGGGCGATGGAGCCCGTCACGGCGTAGAGGAGGTCGCTCACGGTTGTCAGGCGGGGAGCGCGCGGTCGATGATCGCGCGCGCGTCGACGCCGCGCGGAAGCGTGCCGTAGGTGCGGCCGCTCTGGCCGTCGAGACGCGCGGCGCAAAACGCGTCAGCTACCTGCGGCGGGCAGTGGCGCACGAGCAGCGAGCCCTGGAGGGCGAGCGCGAGGTCCTCGACCAGCCTGCGGGCCCCAAACTGCGCGTCGTAGAGACGCTCTTGGGCGGGCAGCGATTGATCCGGGAGCGCCGCGGTCCGTTCACGCAACGCGCTGATGTGGCGATCGAGCCGCGGGTCGGCTCCATGAGCCGCATCGCATTCGGCGAAGAAGGCCGGCAGCCCCGCGGGCTCGCTGACGAACGCCCGCAGCACGTCGAGCGCCGACACGTTGCCCGACCCCTCCCAGATCGAGTTCAGGGGCGCATCGCGGTACAGCAGCGGCATGCCGGACTCCTCCACATATCCGTTGCCGCCGAGGCACTCCAGCGCCTCGCCGGCGTGCCCCGGGGCGCGCTTAGCGACCCAGTATTTGAGGATCGCCGTGGCGAGGCGACGGAACGGGCCTTCCTCGGGCCGGTCGTAGCTTCCCGCCACGCGCAAGGCCGCCGCGGTGGCCGCCTCGGACTCGAGCGCCAGATCGGCGAGCACGTTGGCCATCGCGGGCTGATCGACCAGAGCCGCGCCAAACGCCCGACGGTGGCGGGCATGGTGGATCGCTTCGACAGTCCCCCGGCGGATCGCCGTGGCGCTGCCGATCAGGCAATCGAGGCGGGTGTGGTTGACCATCGTGATGATCGCGCGCACCCCGCGGCCCTCCTCGCCCACCAGGCAGGCTTTTATGCCGCGGAACTCCACTTCGGAGGAGGGCAGCGAGCGCGTGCCCAGCTTGTCCTTGAGCCGCTGGAACTCCATCCCCGGTCCACGCTCCACGAGCAAGCAGGACAGGCCCGCGGGCGCCTGCGCGAGGACGAGAAAGACGTCGCACGGGGGATATGAGCAGAACCACTTGTGGCCGTGCAGCTCGTAGGTGCCGTCGCTCTGCGGTCGCGCCTCGGTGATGTTGGCGCGCACGTCCGAGCCCCCTTGGCGCTCCGTCATCGCCATCCCGGCGAGCGCGCCGCGCTCGTAGTCGGGCAGGGCCAGCCGCGGCTCCCATGCGGCGGCGAGCTCGGGCGCCGCCTCGCGCAGCGCGGGGATGGCGGCGTGGGTCATGGAGACGGGACACATCACGCCGCTGTTGGTGTTCGACCACAGCATGAAGAGGGTGGCCCGCACGACGTGGGCGCCGGGCTGTTCCTGGCGCCAGGGGAGGCCCGCGATCTCATGCTCGATCGCTCCCTTCAGCAGCGCGTGCCAGGACGGGTCGAGCTCGACCTCGTCGACGCGGTTGCCGTAGCGGTCGTGCGTTTTGAGCAGCGGCAGGTTGCGTTCGGCCCGGCGGCAGTGCTCGAGCGCCTCGAGGCTCCCGGCCTCGCCACCGACCTCCATCGCGCGCTCGAACCCCCAGTCGCCCCCTTCGCGCTCTAGCGCCTCCTGCAGGGGACGATCGATCTCAAACAGGTTGACCGGCTGCAGCGGCGGGGGCTGGTTGAGGACCGCCCGGGCGGGGTTGGTGCCCGGGGGCGCGGGGTTGGTGCCCGGGGGCGCGGGGTTGGTGCCCGGGGGCGCGGGGTTGGTGGCCGGGGGGCGTCCCTCGCCGTCACGCTCGGGCGCTGCGCGCGCGCTCTTTTCGGTCGCGGTGGGCTCCATGTGAATCCGGATTCACATGGTACCGGATGCGGATGCGCGTGGCGAAGCGGGGGAGATAGTCCGCGCATAACGCGGACTATCTCCCACGGATGGCGGTTCCGCTGGTGGAGGAGGGCGGCCCCCGCTAGTGGAGGCCGCCGTTACTCGCCCGAAATCACTCAGTCCGACGCCGAGCCAGAGTCGGCGCCCGCCTCCGAGCCCGACCCGCCGTCGGCGCCGTCGCCCTCAACCGGCACGTCGAAGTCGCCGAGCTCCTCGATGAAGCCGGCGCCCGATCCTTCGCGGCCGATCTGCTCGAGGTCGGAGAGGTCCGCCTCCACGCCGCCGAAACCGGTCAGCGTTTCGCCGTCGCTCAGCCCGAGCTCGGCCGCGAGATCGTCGTGGTCGAGCAGGCCCGCCTCGTCCATGCCGCGAGGCAGCGGCTCGGAGGGCTCGATCTCGATCCGCCGGTAGCGCTTGAGACCGGTCGCAGCCGGGATCAGCTTGCCGATGATCACGTTCTCCTTGAGACCGTTCAGGCGGTCCGTCTTGCCTTCGAGCGCCGCGTCGGTCAGCACCTTGGTGGTCTCCTGGAAGGAGGCCGCCGACAGGAACGAATCCGTGTTCAGCGACGCCTTGGTGATGCCCAGGATGATCTCCTCGGCCTGCGCCGGCTCGCCGCCCTGGTCGATCGTCGCCTGGTTGATGCGAGCGTACTCGTGACGGTCGATGAACTGGCCCGGCAGCAGCCCGGTGTCACCGCGCTGGTCGACCCGCACCTTCTTCATCATCTGGCGCACGATCAGCTCGATGTGCTTGTCGTCGATGTCGACGCCCTGCGACTTGTAGACCTCCTGAACCTCGCGCACGAGGTACAGCTCGGTCTCGGTGCGGCCGCGGACCTCGAGCAGCTCGGCCGGATACAACGAGCCCTCGTTGAGCTGCGTGCCGTGCTCGATCTTCTGGCTCTGGCTAACGAACAGGCGCGTGCGCCGCGGGAAGGTGTGGCGGTGCTCCTCGCCGCCGGCGTCGGTGATCACGACCGTGATGGCCTTGTCCGAATCCTCCACGGTCACCTTGCCGGAGACCTCCGCGATCTTGGCGAGGCCCTTGGGCTTGCGGGCTTCGAACAGCTCGACCACACGCGGCAGGCCGTGCGTGATGTCCGCGCCGGCGACGCCGCCGGTGTGGAACGTACGCATGGTCAGCTGCGTGCCGGGCTCACCGATCGACTGAGCGGCGATGATCCCGACGGCGTCGCCGATCTGGGCCAGGTGGCCCGAGGCCAGCGAGCGGCCGTAGCACTGCTGGCAGACCCCGGTTGGAGCCTGGCACTTCAGCACCGAGCGGACGGGCACCGTGATGACAGTGCCCTTCTCGGTGTCGTCGTGCCAGGAGGCGACGATGTCCGCCAGCTCGGCGCGGTCGATCTCATCGCCCTGCTTGACCATCACGCGGCCACGCTTGGTATTGATGTCCCGCGCGGCGATCCTGCCGATCAGGTTGTCGTTGCGCTCGCCGGTCGGTCGCAGGCGACGCGTCTCGGGATCCGGCTCGAGCTTCGAGATGGGCATCTCGATGTACTCCTCGGTGCCGCAATCCTCGCTGCGGATGATCACATCCTGGGCCACGTCGACCAGCCGGCGCGTGAGGTAGCCGGAGTCGGCGGTCCGCAGGGCCGTGTCCGCGAGTCCCTTGCGCGCACCGTGCGTCGAGATGAAGTACTCGAGCACCGACAGCCCTTCCTGGAAGGAGGACTTGATCGGTCGCTCGATGATCTCACCCTTCGGGTTGGCCATGAGACCGCGCATGCCGGCCAGCTGGCGGATCTGTGAGAACGACCCGCGGGCACCCGAGTTGGCCATCATGAAGATGGGGTTGAGCTCATCAAGCGAAGCGGTCAGCGCCTCGCCGACCTCGGTGGTGGCGCTGTCCCACAGCCGCGTGACGGCCTCGTGGCGCTCCTCCGGGTTGATCTCCCCGGCGTCGTACTGATCGTCGATCGTCTGCAGCTGCGCCTCGTAACGCTTCAGGATCTCGCCCTTGGCCGCCGGCGTCTGGACGTCGTTCTTGGAGATCGTGATTCCCGCCTGGGTGGCGTAGTGGAAACCGATGTCCTTGAAGGCGTCGAGCACGTGGGCGATCGAGGGCGCGCCGTAGCGCTGGACGAGGTCGTCGACGAGCTTGGTGGTGTTCTTCTTCTTCATCGAGTAGTTGATGAACTCGAAGGCACTCGCATCGAACTCGGCGCCGAGCGCCGCGATCAGAGCACGCTCGATCTTGTCGTTCCAGAGGATGCGCCCGACGGTGGTCAGGACATGGCCACCCTCGCGCCCGAGCGGGCGGTACTCCGCGAGGTCATGGAGCTTCACGACGCCGTGCTCGTAGAACCACTCCGCCTCCTGGGCGGTGCGGAACACGTGCGGCCGGGGCTCGCAGCTCGCCGGATCGAGTTGCTCGAGCTGTTCGCCGTCCGGCCCGTAGGTCAGGTAGTAGGCGCCCAGCACCATGTCCTGGGTCGGCGTCGCCAGCGGCGCGCCGTGGGCCGGCGAGAGGATGTTGTTGGAGGACAGCATCAGGATCCGCGCCTCTGCCTGCGCTTCGGCCGAGAGCGGCACGTGCACGGCCATCTGGTCGCCGTCGAAGTCGGCATTGAAGGCGTGGCAGACCAGCGGATGGACCTGGATCGCCTTGCCTTCGACCAGCACCGGCTCAAAGGCCTGGATTCCCAGGCGGTGGAGCGTCGGCGCGCGGTTGAGCAGCACGGGGTGCTCGTGGATCACCTCGTCGAGCACATCCCACACCTCGGGGATCATCGAGTCGACCATCTTCTTGGCCGCCTTGATGTTCTGGGCCGACTTGCGCTCGACCAG
>JAVKSP010000082.1:9318-13221 GCA_039583645.1 Solirubrobacteraceae bacterium | reverse complement strand
CCCCGCTCCCAGCTCGGCCTTCATCTTCTCGAGCTCTGAATCGACCTCGCTGGAGGAGGACAGCTCGCGCAGCTGGCGGTCGATGTCGTCCTCTCCGGGCCCAAGAGCCGTCAGATCCTGGAACGTGCCAGAGGCCTCGAGTTCGCCGACCGCGTCTGCGCGCGCCTTCATGTTCTCGGTCTTGTCGAGTGCGCGCTGCATCGCCAGACCCACATCCGCCATCTCCTCGCCCACGCCGGTCGCCGCCTCAGAAATCCGGACCTGCGCCTCGGCGGCCGAGTACTGCGCCTTGATGACCTCCTTCTTCGAGCGGAACTGCTCGATCTTGGTCCGCAGGCGCTGCTCGGAGGCCGTCATCTGGTCCTGCTGCTTCTCGAGCTCGGCGATCTGGCCGTCTAGCGACTGAAGCTCGGTCTGGGCCACGTTCTTGCGCTCGAGTGCCGTGCGCGCCAGCTCCTCGTTGCCGGCCGCCAGCGCCTGCCTGGCCTGCGTGTCGAGCTTCAGGATGTTCTGCTGGAGCTTCTCCTCCTGGAGCTGCAGGCGCTTCTTCGACGTGACGACGTCCGCGATCCCCTTTTTGACGTTCTGGAGCAGCTCGATTTGCTTCTGATAGCTGTACTCGAGCGTCTCCCCGGGATCCTCGGCACGGTCAAGCAGCTTCGAGATCTTGGCTTTTATGACTGTCGACATGCGACCGGTCAAGCCCGGCATCGCATCCTCCTTGGCGGTGTATCTGGAAAGGCACCTCTTAGCGTACCGGGCGCGCTAAATACGCGGATAGGATCGCGACCCCGACCCGATGAATCCGCCGCCCCGCCCCCACAGCCCCTCCGCCACGAGCGCCCAGCTAATCCGGTGGATGGGAATCACCGATGCAAACAGCATTGGCAACGTCCACGGCGGCACGATCATGCGGCTCGCCGACGAGGCGGCCGCCCTCGCGGCCATCAAGCACTCACGCAAACGCGTTGTCACGGTCGGCGTCGACCGGGTGAACTTCCTGGTTCCCATCTACGTTGGCGAGCTTGTGACGCTGAGCGCGACGGTGAACGCAGCCTGGCGGACCTCGATGGAGGTGGGCGTGCGCGTCGAGGCCGAGAATCCTCGCACCGGCGATAACCGACACACCAACACGGCCTACATCACGATGGTCGCGCTTGACGAGGAAGGCAGGCCGGCGCTGGTGCCGCCGCTCGAGGCGACGACGGCGACCGAGCAGCGACGGATGCGGGAAGCCGAACTGCGTCGGGCCAACCGCCTCGCCGAACGAGCGCAGATCCTCGCGCACCGGGAGGGCGAGCGCTAAAGGGCCGATCGGCGCTCGCGCCGGGCACGCCTCGGTAACTTCTCCTGCAATGCGAGGGATCAAAGCGTTCGGACTGGCCGCCGCCTGTGGAGTGGCGATCGCCGCCTGCGGCGGCACAAACAGGCTGGTCGTGACCGAGCCCGTCTCCGGCGTCCAGGCTGCCACCAAGCACGCCGGCCAGAAGCTCGGCTTCCCGGCGGTGGCGACCAAGAACACGACCCGCGTCGGCGGCGGCGACCCGATCGCGGATGCCGCAGGCGTCGCACTGGCGGTGTATCCCTCCCAAGCGCCAGGAACCCACCCGCCGGCGGTGACGATCGCACCCACAGACGACTGGGAGGCCGCACTCGCCTCGGCCGTCTTCATGGCACCCCCGATCCGTGCCCCGATTCTGTTCGGGGGCAGCGGCGGCCTGTCCTCAGCAACCTCCGACGCGTTGAAGACGCTCGCCCCGACCGCGTCCGGCGGCGCCAACGGGGCGCAGGTGATCCGCATCGGGGACGTTTCAAAACCCAAGGGGTATCGCGCTCTTTCGATCTCCGGCAATAGCCCCTACGGCATCGCCGCCGGCATCGACCGCTTCCAGAGCGCGGCGGTTGGAAGGCCCAGCGCCGACGTGGTGATTGCCTCAGCTGCCCACCCCGACTACGCGATGCCCGCGGCGGGCTGGGCCGCCGAGAGTGGCGATCCAATCCTGTTCGTCTCGAGCTCAGGCATCCCGGCCCCCACCAAACAGTCGCTGCTCTCCCACCAGCACCCCCATATCTACGTGCTTGGGCCGCCGAGCGTGATCTCCAACGGCATCGTCAAGCAGCTGCGCCACTACGGGATTGTCAACCGCGTTGGCGCCCAGGGACCCGCTGCCAATGCGGTCGCTTTCGCCGCCTACCGCGACCCGCCCTGCGCCAAAAACCAGCCCTGCGCCCACATCCCCGGCAGCTTCGGCTGGGCGATGCGCAGCCCGGGCCACGGTTATGTGATCCTGAACGCGAGCCGCACGCTCGACGCCGCCGCCGCCGCGCCGCTGTCCGCGAGCGGGACCTACGGACCGGAGCTGCTGATCGACAAACCATCGAGCCTCCCCAGCTCGGTGCAGAACTTCTTCCTCAACTACGCGGTCCCGGGCTACACGCAGGAAGGGCCGACCGCCGCCGTCTACAACCACGGCTGGGTGATCGGCGGACCAAGCGCGGTCTCCGTCTCCCTCCAGTCGCAGCTCGATAACGTGCTGGAGGTGCGGCCGGTCAGCACGACCGCGAAGGGCCCCTAACACGTCAGCAATGAGCCAAGCCGAAAACCCCGAGCGGCTGCGCGAGGGTCGCGAAGTCACGGTCGATGACGTGCGCCAACTGATGGGCGCGTCTACGCCCCACTTCGCGCTCCAGCTGCGCGAGCGCATCAGGGCGCTGATCAAGAACCTACCCGCGGATCATCCGGCACGGCTCGAGGGCGAGCGCGAGATCACCCGCCTAGACCGGCTCGCCTACGTAGGTGAGGTCCGGGGTCATCCCGCCGAACACGGCCTCACCCTGCTCCCGAGCGTCGGCCCCGAGGGCGTGCTTGGCGCCGGCGATGCGAAGTCCGCACCCCACAGCGGCGAGCCACTTAGAGAGGGATGAACATCCGCCCGGCGGACCCGGCGCGCGACGCCCCCGGCTGTGCCGCGCTCTACGGCCCCTTCGTCCGTGACACCGCGGTCAGCTTCGAGGAAAGTCCTCCCTCCGCAGCGCAGTTCAGCGAGCGGATGCAGCGCATCGGCAAGACCCATCCTTGGCTGGTGGCCGAGGACGGCGGCCGTCTGGCGGGGTTTGCCTATGGCTGCCCCCACCGTGAGCGCGCCGCGTATCGCTGGGCGGCCGAGGTTACGGTCTACGTCGACCCAGCCCATTACCGCCGCGGAATCGGGCGGGGCCTCTACCAGCGGCTGTTCGAGCTGTTGAAGGAGCAGGGCCTGTACGTGCTCTGTGCCGGCGTCACCCTGCCGAACCCCGCGAGCGTTGCGCTGCACGAATCGCTCGGCTTCGTGCCGGTCGGCGTCTACCGACAGATCGGCTACAAGCTCGGTCGCTGGCACGACGTGGGCTGGTGGCAGCTGGCCCTGCGCCGTGAGGCCGCGGACCCGCCAGCAGAGCCCCGCGGGCCCCTCCAAGCCCCGCTTGGTGCAACATGAGTGGGATGGCCCGCCCTCCCCGCCGGCGCGCACCATCGCCGTTCCGGATCCATCCGCTTTGGCTGCTCCTGCTGATCGCGGTGAGCGTGATCCTGGTGGTGATCGGGTTCGCGCGAGACACGCGTCACAAATCCGCACCCACCGCGTCACAGAGGTTTTTGAAGACCTCCAGCGGCCCATGGCTGCGCGCGCGCTCGGTTGGAGTGCTGCCGGCCGCCGTCCAGGACGCCGCGGCGGCGCCGGTACCCCGACACGGCGCGATTCTGCTCGGCGGTCTTGACCGCAACGATTCCTCGACGCCCACGCTCGAACTGGTCGGAGCGGGCCCCCACCGTTCACTCGGCGCGCTCGGGACGCCCCTCCATGACGCGGCTGCGGCTGCCGTGGGCTCCTCGGTGTATCTGTTTGGGGGCGGCCAGATCTCGTC
>JAVKSP010000082.1:0-9218 GCA_039583645.1 Solirubrobacteraceae bacterium | reverse complement strand
CGCCGGTGTCTGACGCCGCCGCCGCGACGTTCGAGGGCGGGATCCTGGTTGCCGGCGGACACGGGGCCTCGGGCACGAGCGCCGATATCTCCTACCTCCAGCCCGCCCCCAGGCCGAAGTCGATGGATACCACCTCGCTGCTGCGGGCCGGCTCTGATCCCTCCGTGCTGCCAGGCGACGTGCTGATCGCCGACCACCGCAATAACCGTCTGATCCGGATCACCCCCCAGGGGCAGGTTGCGTGGAGCTTCCCCCAGCCCGGCGCGCTGGGCCGTGGGCAGTCTTTCCGCGTCCCGGACGACGCCTTCTACACGCCGGATGGGCGCAAGATCGTCGTCACCCAGGAGGACGATTTCGTGATCTCGGTGGTCGACGTGGCGAACGGGCACATCGTCTACCGCTACGGCCATCCCGGCAAGGCCGGGCCGGGAGCCAACTATCTCTGGAACCCAGACGACGCGATGATGGCCCCCAACGGCCGGATCTGGGCAGCGGACATCAAGAACTGCCGCCTGATCGAGCTGAAGCCGCCCCAGCACCACCCGATCGGACAGCTCGGCACGACCCAGGTCTGCGGCCACAACCCACCCCAGGGCTTCGGCTCGCCCAACGGCGCCTTCCCCACGACCGGCGGAGGCATCGTCGTCACCGAGATCACCGGCGACTGGGCCGACGTGTTCAACCGCGCGGGCCACCTCACCTCCGCGGTCAACATACCGGGCTTCACCTATCCGTCAGACACGAACGAGGTCCGCCGGGGCGTCTATTTGAGCGTCGACTACACCAAACCCGGGGCGATCATCATGTTCAACACCCAGGGGAAGGTCTTGTGGAGCTTCTCGCCGCACGGCCACGACGCGCTCAACCACCCCTCGCTGGCGGTGCCGCTCCCGAACGGCGATGTGCTCGCCAACGACGACTTCAACGACCGCGTGATCGTGGTCGACCCGCGCACCAACCGCATCGTGTGGCAGTACGGCCACACAGCGGTCAGAGGAAAACGACCGGGCTTTCTGTTCGACCCCGACGGCGTCGACCTCGCTCCCCCCTACTCGCTCGCCGACCGCTTCCCTGATGCGAAGGGACTGCCCGGGCCGTTGACGCACTAGCCCCCGGCCACGTCCCGGCGAACGAACACCAGAAACGCCGCCGCGAGCGCGGACAGCCCGTAGATCGCGCACACCCAGACCGCTTGCACGATTGGCGCCCAGTCGATCGGCTGGCGCAGCAGGCCCTGCCAGGCGTTGAATTGGGTGCTCAGTAGGTAGGGCTGGGCGCCGCCCATGCCCGGCAGCACGCCGATCAGCTGGAAAAGCAGCGAGATCATCAGCGTGCCCACCACGGCCGCGGCGCTGTTGTGGGTCAAGGACGAGAGCAAGAGCCCGATGCACACGACCGTGCCAATCGGGATCAGGTAGATCAGGAGCGCCACATACACCAGGCCCAGGGCGTGCGGCGCGGAGACGATCTGACCCGAGAGGCTCTGCAGTGGATTGAAGCCGGACTCGAGCGTGCCCGCGATCACCGACACGGTGCCGTTCAACAGGATCGCCACGATCGCGTAGGTGGTGGCGGCAAGCGTCTTGCCGGCGAAGATCTGCCAGCGCTCGAGCGATCTGGTCAGCACGGTCTTCAGCGTCCCGTTGTGGTCCTCTGAGGCGAAGATGTCGCCGGCCACCAGCGCGGTGATCAGCGGGAACATCCAGACCGCGCCGAATAGCAAAATCACCAGCGGCAGCGCCAGACCGCTCTTGTCCAGGTACGTGGCGAACGCGAAGTCGCCGTGCTGGGCGTGACGGAAGTGCACCGCCACCGCGAAGATGATCGGCACGATCACCGAGAGCCCCAGGCCGAGGTAGGTCCGCTTTAGGAACCTGAGCTTGTTGAGCTCCCAGCGCCACACCGTGAGCACCGACGGCCGCGCCGAGCTCGTCCGCCCGCGGGCGAGCGCACCAGCGACCGCGCTCACGGAACGGCCTCCGCGAGCGGCTCCACCTCGACCTCGTCCACCTCGCCACCGGAATCGGCCCCCTCGGTCAGCGAGAAGAACAGGTCCTCCAGCCGCGCGCTCTGCGGCTCTAGCGCGCTGATCAGCGCACCGCCCTCGACCAGCGCGCGCGACAGCCCCGCCACCGCCTCGTCCTGCTCGGCGGTGAACCAGATACGCCCGTCGCGCTGGTGCACATCCCCAATCCCCGCCTGAGCGCGACAGATCGCCACCGCCCGCGCATCATCGGTCGTCCGCAAGGCGTGCAGCGAGCCCGCGCTGCGCTTGAGCGCAGCGATCTCACCCTCGTAGAGGAGCTTTCCTTGCTGCACGATCCCCACGCGGTTGCAGACCTCCTCCACTTCCACCAGCAGGTGACTCGAGAGCATGATCGTGATCCCCTCCTGCGCGAGCCGGCGCACCAGCACGCGCATGTCGCGCATGCCGCCGGGGTCGAGTCCCGTGGTGGGCTCGTCGAGCAGCAGCAGCTGCGGCTCGCGCAAAAGCGCGGCGGCGATCCCCAGCCGCTGGCGCATGCCGTGCGAGTAGCCCCCGACGCGATCGCGCTGTCGGTCGGCGAGCTCGACCGTGTCGAGCGCGCGGTCGATCCGCCCAGAGGCGCCGTCGCCGTCGTACGCCGCGAGGAGCTCCAGGTTCCGGCGCCCACTGAGATACGGGTAGAAGGCCGGCGCCTCCACGAACCCGGCCACGCCGTCGAGCGCACGTACGCTGGCCCAGGGATCGCGACCGAACAGCCGCACCGAGCCGGCTGTGGGCCTGATCAGACCGAGCATCATCCGCAGCGAGGTGGTCTTGCCGGCGCCGTTGGGCCCCAGGTAGCCGTAGACATCGCCCGGCTCGATCGTCAAATCGACGCCGTTGACGGCCGCCAGGCTGCCGTACAGCTTGACCAGACCCCGAACCTCGAGCGGTGGGGCCCCCGCGCCCGTGCGCGGTGGGGCCGCCGCCGTGGCCGTGCTCACAGACCCCGCGCGGTCGACCTGGCCACAGCCGGGGTGACGGAGCCGAGCACCGTGTAGGCGACGTGGTTACGGGTGAAGTTGATGACCGAACCCAGCGCCGTGTCGAGCTCCTGGGCGGTGGTGCCGTTGATCGAGACCGTCGGCGGTGTCAGTCCCTGGGCCCCATCGCCGGCAGGCGCCGACGGCATCGCGCTGTGACCGCTGCCGACCGCCTCGAGCACGACGACCCCGCCGAGGCCCTGGCCGTAGGTGAGCAGCGCCGCCGGGTGCGAGCCCATGTGCACGAGCTTGACCTCGCCCCGCTTCATGCCGGCGAGGCTGGCCGGGGCGTCGAGCTTGAACGGCAGCGCCCGCTGGACCGCGGCGACGCCCGCGACCTCGTGGGCCGACTTAGACGACCGCGACGGCTTGGCGGGGTGCGACGAGGGCGAAGTCAAATGCACCACCTTGGCCCCGCTGGGTGGCGAGACCGAGAACGAGGAGGCCGCAATGCGCCCGTAGGAGATGTTCGTGATCGACAGGTCGAGCACCGGCGTGGTCTCGCCGCGAGCGAACACCGAGAACCGCAGCGGCACGCCGCGCACGGCGTCCCACCCCAGCGCGATGGCGCCAAGCAGGCCGCCGTGCCGGCGCGGGGACATCCGCAGCGTGTAGGCGGGCTGCCCTCCGATGTCGCCCGGAATCGCGCCGCTGAGGACCGCATGCTGCATGAGACGGCTGAGCTCCGACTGAATCTTCGCCACCGAGGGCACGGCCGGTTTTGCCGGCCCATAGGCGGTCCACCCGTTGCGCTTCGGAGCCGACCGCTGGGCGGGCAGGGTGCCCTTATACACCGTGTTGGAACTCGGGTCAAAGGCCCAGAAGCGCTGTCCGTGGACCACCACCTGGGCATCGCCGTTTGAGCCCTGGAGCTCGAGCCGCAGCGCGTGGCTTGCGCTCGAGAGCCACATCCGGCCGGTGCCGCCCTGCAAAAGCGGGTCCGAGCCCTGGATCTCCGCGCCCGGGATCAGGTTGTCGGTGAAGCTGATGCGGGCAGTGATGCCAGATAACGGCTTGGCCTTCAGCGCCTGATGGATCGCCTTCGCGAGCGGCTCGCGCTTGGGGACCGGCCCGCTCGAGGTGGCCGCCACGGCAACCGCGGCACAGACGGCGATCGCGGCCACGATGCCGCCGATCGAGGCCAGCAGTCGCCCGGTGGAGGCTGTACGCAGAAACTTCATCGAGTCTGTCCTTCAGCGTAGCGCTCGAACATCAGCGCTTGGTCAAGGAGCGGTGAGCAAACCGCCTACCGGAACGCCTGTGTCTGCGTGATCTTGGCGGCGAGCGCGCCGTCCTCGCGCAGCAGTTCGGTCTCGAGCACGATCAGCGTGCGACCCTTGTGCAGCGGGCGGGTGATCGCTGTCACCGCGCCTTCCCGTACCGCGCGCAGGAAGTTGGTCCCCGAGGCAATCGTGGCCGTCCCCTTCAATCCATCCGGCAAATTCAAAAACGCGCACAGCCCGCCGGAGTTGTCGGCCAGCGCCATCAGCGCCCCGCCGTGCATGATGCCCCCGATCGTGCACAGCTCGGGCGACCACGAGAGCCGCGCCCGGACCAGGTCGGCGCTCGCTTCGAGCAGCAGGATGCCGAGCTTGCCCGCGAACGGCACCGCCGCGTCGAGAGCCGCCAGCCGCTCGTCCTCTCCCATGCAGCGACAAAGCTAGCGGCACTTTCCGCCAGCGACACCTAACTCCGCTCAGACCCCTACGCCGCCTTTACCGCCTGCAGCGTGTAGCTGTGCGGCAGCCGCCAGGGGCGGTCGGTGAGACGCCACTCCCCGGACTCGACGCGCGTCATCTGGCCCGGGAGCGCCTCGGTCGGGACGCTGTCGTGCTCGACCAGCATGGTGAGCTGCATGCCCGCCTCGAGCAGCGCCGTCACGATCTGGCCCAGGCCGTGATTCCACTCGTGGGTGAGGGTGTGACTGAACGTCGCCTCGGTCGCCACGTAGGTCCCCGGGTAATCGAAGACCATCGGCTCCGCCAGCTCGAAGTAGGGATACTTGACCGCCAGCAGCGCGTCCGTACGCTCGTCATCGAGCGTCCACAACATCGGGTGGTACTCGCGCATAAAGAGCCGCCCACCGGGGGCGAGCAGTTCACCCACAACCTGCGCCCAGCGGGCGACCGACGGCAGCCAGCACAGCGCCCCGATGCCGGTGTAGACAAGGTCGAACGCCTCCCGCCCCAGCACCGAGACCGCGTCATAGATCTCCGCCTCGACGAAGTCGACCTGCGGCCCGGCGCGCTCGGACAGCAGCCGGGCCTGCTCGAGCGACGCGGGCGATAGGTCCAGGCCGGTCATGCGAGCGCCCAGTCGCGCCAGCGAGAGTGTGTCGGTGCCGATGTGGCATTGCAGATGCACCCCGCGCATGCCGCGGATGTCGCCCAGCCGCGGCAGGTCGAAGCGCACGATGTCGCTGAGGAAGCCGGGATCCTCGATGTACCGCTGCAGGCCGTAGTCGGGCGAGGCCGCATGCGCGGGCGCGCGCTCGTCCCAGCTGGCCCGGTTTACTTCCGCGTAGCGATCCACGCGCGCGACGATACTGAGCGCTACCGTGACGCCGATGTGCCGGCTGTTTGGCATGAGCGGCGGCCCGCGGCGCGTGGCCGCGACCTTCTGGCTGATCGAGGCGCCCGACTCGCTCGCGCAGCAGAGCCACCGCGAGCCCGACGGCACCGGGCTCGGCACCTTCGACGAACGCGGCCGCCCGTTGGTCTCAAAGCAGCCGCTGGCCGCCTACGAGGACCAGCGGTTTGCGCGGGAGGCGCGCGAGGTCCATTCCCACACCTTCGTCGCGCACGTCCGCTTCGCCTCCACGGGCGGGGTCGAGCTCAAGAACACCCATCCGTTCGAGCAGCAGGGGCGGCTGTTCGCCCACAACGGGGTGATCGGAGACGTCCCGGCGCTGGAGAAGGAGCTCGGGGAGGCCCTCTCGCTGGTCCAGGGCGACACCGACTCCGAGCGCTACTTCGCGCTGATCACGCGCGCGATCGACCAGGGCGGTGATGTCGGAAGCGCGATCGAGCAGGCAGCCGCCTGGATCGCGCAGCACCTTCCGGTGTTCGCGCTCAACTGCATCCTGATCACTCCCACCGAGCTGTGGGCGCTTCGCTATCCCGACACGCACGAGCTGTACGTGCTCGAGCGCGACGCGGGCGGCCCCAGCGGCGACCGCCACCTCGAGCACTCGAGTCCCTGGCGCACGGTGCGCGTGCATTCGGCGGACCTCGCCGACGCACGGGCGGTCGTCGTGGCGTCAGAGAAGATGGACGACGACCCGGGCTGGCGCGCGCTCGAGCCCGGCGAGCTGCTGCACGTCGACTCCGAGCTGATCACCGAGCGCAGGCGCGTGCTCGACCGGCCGCCCGCCCACCAGCTCACGCTCGCGGACCTCGACCCCAAGGCCGCCGCCTCGCAGCGCGCCCAGAAGTAGCCCCGGCGCCTCGCCTGCGATGCTAGGGCGATGCCAAGCTCAACCGTTGACATCACCACTCCAGACGGCACCGCCAACGCCTACCTGTCGCGCCCCGACGACCGCCCCCACCCCGGCGTCCTGTTCATCATGGACGCATACGGGCTGCGGCCGACAACCGACGAGATGGTGGACCGGATCGCCTCAGCCGGCTACGTCGTGCTGGCGCCGAACGTCTTTTACCGTGCCGGCCGCTCGCCGGTGCCGCCGATGCGGGACATGACCAGCCCCGAACAACGCGGCGAGTTCTTCCAGTCGCTGCGGCCGCTGATGGAGGAGCTCACGCCCGAGCGCATCGCAAGCGACGGCGGCGCCTACCTCGACTACCTCGAGCAGGTGGCCCAGGGACCGGTGGCGATCACCGGCTACTGCATGGGCGCGCGGCTGGGGTGGCGCATCGCCGCCGCCTACCCCGATCGGGTGGCGGCGCTGGGAGGCTTTCACGCCGGCGGATTGGTCACCGAAGATCCCGACAGTCCGCATCTTTCGGCCGGCCGGCTGAAGGCCGAGCTGTACTTCGGCTTCGCCGACCAGGACCGCAGCATGAGCGCGGAGCAGATCGCGACGCTCGAGCGGACACTCGAAGCGGCCGGCGCCCGCTTCACCTCCGAGGTCTATGAGGGCGCCCAGCACGGCTACACGATGGCCGACACCCCGGCCTACAACGAGGCCGCGCGCGAGCGCCACTTCCGCGAGCTGGGTGGTCTGCTCGCACGGGCCCTGGCCGCGTAGGGGCCCCCGTGCCGGCCGTCGTCCGCGGCGAGGACGGGGTGGTGCGCTGCGCATGGGGCAACTCGACTCCGGAGTACCGCGAATACCACGATCGCGAGTGGGGCTTTCCCGTCGCCGACGACGCGCGCCTGTTCGAGAAGCTCTGCCTCGAGGGCTTTCAGGCCGGGCTCTCGTGGCTCACGATCCTGCGCAAGCGCGAGGCCTTCAGGCGCGCCTTCAAGGGCTTCGACTTCGGGCAGGTGGCGCGCTTCTCAAGCGAGGACGTCGAGCGCCTGATGGCCGACGCCGCGATCGTCCGCAACCGCGCGAAGATCGTGGCGACGATCGCCAACGCCCGCGCCACCGTGGAGCTGGTGAATCTAGAGGGCTCCCTCGCCGCGTTCATCTGGCGCTTCGAGCAGGGAGATCCCAAAGCCCTGGCGCGTGAACTGAAGAGCCGCGGCTTTCGCTTCCTCGGCCCGACCACCGTGTACGCCTTCATGCAGGCGATGGGGCTCGTCAACGACCACCTCGAGGGCTGCGAGGCGCGCGCGGCGGTAGCGCGGGCGCGGGCCAAGTTCAAACGGCCGTAGATCCGCACCCCCCATTCGTCGGTTTAGTTGTGCGGGGCCGGTAGCGCAGAGGTCCGCCGCGCTGTACGGAGAGATATCCGCCTCCTCGTAGCCAGCCCAGCAGCCGCCCTCGAGGGCGAGATTCCCATCCCCCCGTCGAAGTATCACGCCCACCGAGCGCTGATGCTGGCGGCGCTCGCGCCCGGCGAGAGCACGATCAAGGGCCGCACCAGCGCCCGCCACGTGGGCTTCACCGTCCAGGCGCTGCGGGCGCTCGGAGCGGAGATCCGAGCTGACGGCGAGACCTGGCGCGTCGAGGGCCGGGCGGGTTTCTCGCCCCAGGCCGACGAGGTCTCGGTGGGCAGTTCCGGCACCACGCTGTACTTCCTGCTCGGGCTGGCGGCGCTCGGCGACCGGCCCGTGCGCATCACGGGCCAGCGCTACTTCCGCCGCCGGCCGATCGGGCCCCTGCTGCGGGCGCTCAAGACCCTGGGGGTGTGGCTCGAGCCGACCGGCGACCGCCTGCCGGTCACGGTCTACCCGTCCCGGCCCCGCGGCGGCCATGTGCGCATCGACGGCACGCTCTCGCAGTGGATCTCGGGGCTGCTGATGCTGGCGCCGTTCGCGCGCGAGCCGACCACGATCGAGGTCCAGGGCGAGCTCAACGAGCGCCCCTATCTGGAGCTGACCGTCGACATGTTGCGAGCGTTCGGGCTCGAGGTCGGCGTGCGCGATGACTGGCGCCGGTTCGAGATCGAGCCCGAGCAGCGGCCGGTCGCGACCGAGGTCGTGCTGCCCGCCGACCTGGGCTCGGTCATGTTCCCGCTCGCGGCGTGCGCGCTGCATCCCTCCAAGGTCACCTTCGCCAGCACCACCTCGATCGAGGGTCATCCCGAGGCGGCGGTGATCGAGAACCTTCAGGCGGCGGGGGTACCGGTCCGCTACGACCCCGGGCACACCTCGATCTCGATCGAGCACGACGGCACGCCGCCTCGCGGCGGCCGCCTGGACTGCCGCGACATCCCCGACATGGTGCCGATCCTGTCGGTGCTGGCGAGCCGCGCGCAGGGCCACAGTGTGCTCGGCCACGTCGCCCACGTGCGACTGAAGGAGTCAGACCGGGTGCAGTCGATGCTGCAGTTGCGCCGCATGGGCGCGCGGGTCGAGTTCGACGGCAACGACCTTTTGTTCGAGGGCGTCTCGCGCCTGCGGGGAGCCAAGCTCTCGTCCTTCAACGACCACCGCGTGCTGATGGCGCTGGCCGTGGCCGGCTCGATCGCGGAGGGCGTGACCGAGCTTTCCTTCCCCCACGCCTATCGCATCTCCTACCCCGAGTTCCTCGACCACCTGAACGAGCTGGGCGTGCCGGCGGCGGTGTCAAATACGAATGTGTTCGGGTCGGCACATGTGCCGACCCGCGGACCGGCGCATGCGCCGGTCCGGGCCGGCGC
>JAVKSP010000081.1:0-13300 GCA_039583645.1 Solirubrobacteraceae bacterium | reverse complement strand
CACGACGACCCCAAGGGCGTCCACTCGCTGTTCCTCTGAGCCGAAAAACGTATCCATCCGAATCGAGTAGGAACATGCGTTCGTGTCCGAGCGTGCAGTGATTCCGCGGGGCGCAGGACGACCAAATTCCTCCATCCCGCCTCCGTCCGGTGGAACACCGGCACTGCAAGAGACATGGAATGACTGAGTTCGCCCAATACTCGGGTGGCCAGGCAGGCCTGCGCTGGCGCTGCAAGCGCTGTGTTTGCGGAAGCGGTAACCCGAAGGCACCAAGCGGTGCGTCGCATTCTGATTGCAGAAGCTGGCGGCGCATGCGCCCTGTGGATATAGCCGCTGCATCATCGGTCTCCACTTCCACCACGTCGATCCGACGGCGAAGCTTTTCGAGATGACGATGGCGTCCGGAAAGTCGCTGGCTGCCTACCGAGAAGAGGCCAAAAGTGCGTGCTGCTGTCACTGCGAGGTCGAGTCGGGCCTCGTTCCCAGCCCGCCCGCAGGGGCGACATTCCAACCGAGGCCCTGCCGCCCCGCGACCACGAAGCTCCCTAGTGCCTGAAGTGCCGCCGGCTCGTGAAGATCATTGCGGCGCCGGCTTTGTCGACGGCTTCGATCACGAGGTTGTCTCGCATCGAACCCCCCGGCTCGATGATCACCGTCACGCCCGCCGCGGTCGCGAGCTCGGCGCTGTCCGGGAACGGGAAGAATGCGTCGGAGGCCAGCGCGACCGCTTGACCCTCCGGAGCAGCCTGTACATCCCAAACCTTCGCGGCCTTCTCAAGCGCGATCTTGACCGCGTCGACGCGGCTCATCTGTCCCGCTCCGATCCCCACCGTCTGCAGCCCCGCCGATAGCACGATCGCGTTGGAGCGCACGTGCTTACAGACCTTCCACGCGAACAGCGCGTCGCTCCACTCGGCCTCCGTCGGGGAGCGTGCCGAGACGAGCTTCATCTCTTCGCGCGGCTCGAGACCTGAATCTCGGTCCTGCACGAGCAGCCCGCCCGAGACCTGGCGCAGGTCGGCCTCGACCCGGGTCTCGACGCGCTCCTCGCGGTCGTCGAGGAGGCGCATGTTGGGCTTGGCCTGGAGTACTTCGAGCGCGTCGGGGTCATAGCCGGGAGCGAACAAGACCTCGATGAACTGACCCACCAGCGCTTCGGCCAGCGGCCGCTCCACGCTGCGGTTGAGACAGACGACGCCGCCATACGCCGACATCGGATCGGCCTCGAACGCCCGCTGGTATGCCTCGAGCACGTCGGTCCCGAGCGCCACGCCGCAGGGATTGTTGTGCTTGACGATCACGCACGCGGGCACCTGGAATTCATCGAGCAGCGCGCGAGCCGCGTTCAGGTCGAGCAGGTTGTTGAACGACAACTGCTTGCCGCCCAACTGCGAGACCATCGAGAGCACGTGGCGCCGGGCCCCCACCTGCGTGTAATAGGCGCCGCGCTGGTGGGGATTTTCGCCGTACGGCAACTCGAGCTCTTTCTCATAGGCCCGTACCAACAGTGGCGGGAAATCCTCGCGCTTTTCCTGAAACCAGCGCGCGATCGCCGCGTCGTAGCGGGCCGTGACCGCGAACGCCTCCGCCGCAAGACTCTCGCGGGTCGCCTCGGAGAGCCGTCGATCCGACTCCCGCAGCTCGGCCAGGATCGCGTCGTAGCTCTCCGGCGTTGTCACTGGAGCCGCGTAGCGCCAGTTCTTGGCGGCCGCACGAATCAGCGTCGGGCCGCCGATGTCGATGTTCTCGATCACCTCTCCCTCGCTGACTCCCCGCCGCGCTGCCGTGCGCTCGAACGGATACAGGTTCACGCAAACAAGATCGATGAACTCGACATCGTGCTCGTCGACAGCCACCAGGTGGCCAGGCTCCTCACGCAGCGCCAACAGCCCCGCGTACAGGCGCGGGTGAAGCGTCTTCACGCGCCCGTCCATGATCTCGGGGAAGCCGGTCAGATCCGAGATCGAGCGCACCGCGATGCCGGCCTCCGCGATCGCCGTCGCGGTCCCGCCGGTCGAGACGATCTCGATGCCGAGCTGGCTCAGTCCCCGCGCGAACTCGACGATCCCGGTCTTGTCCGAGACCGAGAGCAGAGCACGCCCGATCTGGACGTCGGGACGAGCGCCGGTCGCAGCGCCGGTGAGCTGCTCGGTGCCGGATTCCATCTCGGGCCGACTCTACCGCTCGACCAAGACACGCCGCGTATTGGCTGGATCAATCCTCACGCTGCCTGCCGCGATCAGCCGCACCGCTGCCGGAAGCAGCTCGTGCTCGATCGGCTGAAGACGTCGCATCACGTCCTCGACCCCTCGCGCCTCCGGCAGCTCGACCGCCCGCTGCAGGATCACCGGTCCCGTGTCGACCCCGTCGTCGACGAAGTGGATCGTGACGCCGAAGACCTTGACGCCGTACTCGAGCGCCTGCTCGACGGCGTGCAGGCCGGGGAAGGCCGGCAACAGAGCAGGATGCACGTTGATCACCCGTCCCTCGAACGCGCGCAGAAACTCGGCGCTCAAAAGCTGCATGTAGCCACCGAGCACGACCAGCTCGGAGCCCTGTTCCCGAAGCCAGGAAGCCATCGCACGATCTCGTGCCGAACGGTCTCCGTATTCCTCGAGCCGGAACGCCGCCGCGGGCACAGCCGCCGACCGTGCGCGCTCGAGCGCTCTGGCCGTGGGCTTGTCGGAAGCCACCGCTACCACCGTGACTCCGTCGTGACCGTGGACGCGGTCCAGTAATGCCTGGAGGTTGGTGCCCTCGCCGGAGGCCAGGACTGCGACGCGCACTGCCGCGTTCAGGCCCGGATCAGCGGCAGCTGCGACTCGAGCGCGTGCTTGCCGTGCGCTTCCTCGGTCCCCGGCAACGGATACGCGCCGCTGAAGCACGCGTCGCAGTGGCCCGAGCGCGTGCGTGCGATCGCCTCGGATGAGCGCGAGCCGCCGATCGCCTCATACACACCTTCAAGCGAGAGGTAGTGCAATGAGTCGACGCCAAGCTCCGCCGCGATCTCTTCGACGGTGCGGCCGTGGGCGATCATCTCCTCGCGCGTCGACATATCGATGCCGTAGTGGCAGGGGTGCCTGATCGGCGGTGCGGAGATGCGCAGGTGGATCTCGGCGGCGCCGGCGTCACGCAACATCGCCATCACCTGGCGAGTGGTGTTGCCGCGCACGATCGAGTCATCGACAACCACGAGCCGCCTGCCGGCAACCACCTCGGGCAGCGGGTTGAACTTGAGCCTGAGCCCGTGGCGGCGAAGGTCCTGGCCGGGCTGAATGAAGGTCCTGGCGACGTATCGGTTCTTGATAAAGCCGTCATCCTGGGGCAGGCCGGCGGCCCGCGCCACGCCGCGCGCGGCGGCATTGCCGGAGTCCGGTACCGGAATCACCAGATCCGCCTCGACTGGCGCCTCGCGCCACAAGATCTCCCCCATGCGCGCCCTGGCGACCTGGAGCACATTGCCGCCCATGCGAGAGTCGGGCCGAGCGAAGTAGATGTGCTCGAAGACGCACAGCGCGCTGCGTTGGGCTGCGCCCACGAGACGGCTGCGCAGCCCGCGCTCGGTAATGGTGATCACCTCGCCGGGCTGGACTTCGCGCAGGTAGCGCGCGCCGATCAGGTCAAAGGCGCAGGATTCGCTCGCGATGCAGTAAGCAGGGGCTCTCGAGCCGTCGTCGGTCTCGATCACTCCAAGAGCCAGCGGCCTCAGCCCGTGGGGGTCCCGGAAGGCCACAACCGCCTCGTCGGTCACCAGCACGGTCGAAAATGCGCCTTTCAGCCGCGGCAGGACCTCCGCGACGGCGTCTTCGATCCGCTCCGCAGGGTGGCGGCCCAGCAGTGCCGCAATGATCTCCGAGTCCGAGGTCGAAGCGAATGTCACGCCGTGCTCGCGCAGTTCGGCATACAGCTCCACGGCGTTGATCAAGTTGCCGTTGTGCGCCAACGCGACCATGCGTTGATCGTCACGAACCACAGGCTGGGCGTTCTGCCAGTGGGAGGAGCCCGTCGTCGAGTAGCGCACGTGACCAATCGCCATCTCGCCCTCGAGCGAGGAGAGCGTGTGCTCGTCGAAGACCTGCGCCACCAGGCCCTGATCGCGGATCGCCAGGATGTTGCCGCCGCGGCTGGCGGTGGCTATGCCAGCGGACTCCTGACCGCGGTGCTGGAGTGCGAACAGCGCGAAGTACGCGAGCCGGGCGACGTCGTGTTGGGGACCGTAGATCCCGAAAACGCCGCACTCGTCGCGTGGACCGTCGCGGTGGTCGGAAAAGGAGGACATCCCGGCCTTACCAGAGTCTAGAAGAACTGCGCCAATCCTTTCGACCACGCGCGATCGAGCTCGTCCACCGAAACGGTGAGCCGACCGGATATGTCTAGCGAGGAACCACCCACGCCGCCGATAATCGTGCATCGCGCGGACGGTTTGCCTTCTTCCCACTGGCGCAGCGATTCCGCCGATCCCGACACCACGAAGCCGCGGCCCGGCGCCTCGGCGAAGAGGTCGAGCTCGGCTGACAGCTCGATCGAAGCCCCCATTCCACCGGCCATGCAGCACTCCGCGAGCGCCACGGCAATCCCTCCCTCGCCGATGTCGTGGCAACTGATCAGCGCTCGGGAGCGCACCCCGCAGCGAATCTTCTCCTGCGCGTCGCGGATACGGCGTTCATCGGCGTCGGGGAGCGGACCATGCGGTGAGTCGCCTCGAAGCTTCGAGGCTTCCGAGGCAGCCAGGGAGGGCTCGAACGGCCCCACCAGC
This sequence comes from Solirubrobacteraceae bacterium, assembly GCA_039583645.1. Lineage (GTDB taxonomy): Bacteria > Actinomycetota > Thermoleophilia > Solirubrobacterales > Solirubrobacteraceae > Palsa-465. The sequence continues at coordinate 8,544 of JAVKSP010000081.1, read as the reverse complement.
GCGATCAGGTCCCCCTCCCGCGCGAACCCGAGCCGACCAGGTCGCGAGACGTCGGGGACCTGGCCGACGATCCCGATCACCGGCGTGGGGAAGATCGGACCCGCGGGTGCCTCGTTGTAGAGCGAGACGTTGCCGCCCACGATCGGGATGGCGAGCGCCTCACACGCTTGCGCGATGCCCTCGACCGCCTCGATCAGCTGCCACGCCACGCGCCCTTTCTCCGGATTGCCGAAGTTCAGGCAGTTGGTGGCCCCGAGCGGCTCTGCCCCGACGCACGCCAGGTTGGCGGCGCACTCGTACACCGCCTCGGCCGCTCCCCGACGGGGATCCGCGAAGACGCGTCGGCCGTTGCCATCGATCGAGACGGCGATCCCGGAGCCGTCTGGGAGCGCCAGCACCGCCGCATCTGCCTGCTCCGGCCGTCGCACCGTCCGCGACTGAACGATCCAGTCGTATTGCTCAAACAGGGGGCGGCGGGAGCAGATGTTGGGTGAGCCGAGCAAGGCGAGCAGCGTTTTGGCGTCGTCACCTTCCTCACGGCACCTGGGCTCCGCCCGAGTGCCGCTCGGGACGCGATCGACGCCAACGCTCAGTGTCTCCGTACCGGGCCCGGGTCCAGCACCCGCCTCCCTTGCAGAAGGCGGCTCCGGGGCGAGGTCATACAGTGGGCAGTCATCCACCAACACGTGCACCGGCAGATCGGCCATGACCTCACCTCCGTCCAGCACGCGCACTCGCTCGGCGGACGTCACCTCGCCGATCGCTGTCGCCAGCGTCTCCCAGCGTTCGCACACCTGGAGCACCGCCTCAAGTTGCGTCGGCTCGATCACGCACAGCATGCGCTCCTGGGATTCGGAGACCATGATCTCGAAGGGCTCCATGCCCTGCTCGCGCAGCGGCACGCACGCGACATCGAGGTCCACACCGACCGCCCCCTTGCTGGCCATCTCGGACACGGACGAGGTCAGGCCGGCGGCCCCGAGGTCCTGGAGGGCCACCAGCAATCCGCGATCGAGCAGCTCGAGGCAGCACTCGAGCAGCTTCTTCTGGGTGAAGGGATCGCCGATCTGCACCGAGGGCCGCTTGGCCTCATCCCCCTCACCCAGCTCGGCGCTGGCGAGCACCGAAGCGCCGCCGATCCCGTCGCGACCGGTCAAAGCCCCCAGCAGCACCACCAGATTGCCGGGACCGGCCGCCGCCGACCGGATCAGCCGCTCGCGCGGCGCGAGCCCCAGGCACATCGCGTTGACGAGGCAATTCTGTTCGTAGCTGCCTTCGAAGTACACCTCGCCGCCCACGGTCGGCACCCCGATCGAGTTGCCGTAGTGACCGATGCCCGCGACCGCGCGCTCGAGCAGGTAGCGCGACCGCTGCGAAGCCTCCGGTTCCCCGAAGCGCAGCGAGTCGAGCACCGCGATCGGTCGCGCTCCGACCGCGAAGATGTCCCGCAGGATGCCGCCCACCCCCGTGGCGGCGCCCTGGAAGGGCTCGACCGCGCTCGGATGGTTGTGCGACTCGACCTTGAAAGCCACCGCCAGGCCTCCACCCACGTCAACCGCGCCGGCGTTCTCCCCCGGGCCCAGCAGAACCTTGGGGCCGGCCGTGGGCAATCGCTTGAGCAGCTTGCGGGAGTGTTTGTAGGCGCAGTGCTCGGACCACATCAGCGACAGCATCGCCAGCTCAACGACGCCCGGGTCTCGTCCAAGCCGCTCGACGATCAGCTCGTACTCGTAATCGGTCAGTCCGAGCTGGCGGTGGCGCGGCGTCTCAGACGTAGGCGCGCTCGTCGACATGCGCTCGCAGCGACTCGAAGATCAGCAGCCCGTCGGTTGAGCCAGTCAGCGGATCGACCGCGTGCTCAGGGTGGGGCATGAGACCGAAAACGTTTCGCTCCTCGTTGCATACGCCCGCGATGTCCTCGAGCGATCCGTTGGGGTTGGTGCCCGACGCATAGCGAAGGATGACCTGGCCGCCGGCCTTCAGCCGGGCAAGCTCGGGAGCCGGCGCGTAGAAGCGACCCGTGGTGTGCTTGACGGGGATCGACAGCGTGCGCCCGGGCTCCCAGGCGCAGGTGAAAGGCGTGTCGTGCTCGACTACATCGAGCAGGACCTGCCGGCAGATGAACCGCAGCGACAGGTTCGGCAGTAGCGCACCTGGCAAGAGCCCGGCCTCGCACAGAACTTGGAAGCCGTTGCAGATGCCAAGCACCAGGCCGCCCCCGCGGGCGAACTCGGCGACCTCCTCCATCACTGGCGCAAAGCGCGCAATCGCACCGGCCCGCAGATAGTCGCCGTAGGAGAAGCCGCCGGGCACGACGACGGCATCGACACCATGCAGGTCGCGCTCAGCGTGCCACAGGATCACCGCTTCGCCCGCCAGCGCGGCGGCGCCGAGCGCGTCGACTTCGTCGCAGGAGCCCGGAAAGCGAACGACCCCGAACTTCACTCGATCTCCCAGTCTTCGATCAGGGGGTTGGCGAGCAGCCGGTTGCACATCTCGGGCAGCGCCGTGGGATCTTCCAGCTCGAGCTCGATCAGCCGGCCGACAGACACGTTGCGCACCCCGTCAAAACCGAGCGCCTTCAGCGCGCGTTCGACGGTCTGGCCCTGCGGATCGAGGATGCCCTGCTTGGGCCGTACGAGGACCCGGGCGCGCATCAGCCGCGCGTTTGACGGAGCCATTGCTCGAACGGCTCCCCCGTGATCCGCGCGTAGGCTTCGAGGTACTTCTCCCGCGTCCGCTCGACGATCTCGTCCGGAATCGCGGGCGCGGGCGGGTTGCGGTCCCACCCCGTGGAAGAGGCCCAGTCGCGCACGAACTGCTTGTCGAAGCTTGGCTGCGCGCGGCCTGGCTCATATCCGTCGACGGGCCAGAAGCGCGACGAATCGGGCGTGCAGACCTCGTCGCCCAGCACCAGCCGGCCTTCGTCGTCGAGGCCGAACTCGAACTTGGTGTCGGCGAGGATGATCCCCCGCTCGCGGGCGTGATCGGCTGCGTGGCTGTAGACCGCAATCGAGGCGTCGCGAAGCCGCTCGGCCAGCCCGCGGTCTCCGATGAGCGAGACAGCGCCCTCGAAGTCGATGTTCTCATCGTGGCCGACGGTCGCCTTGGTCGATGGCGTGAAGATCGGCTCGGGCAGCCGGTCGGACTCGCGCAGGCCCCGGGGCAACTCGATTCCACATACGCCGCCGGTGCGTTGATAGTCCTTCCACCCGGAGCCGCTCAGGTATCCGCGCACGACGCACTCCACCGGGAGCATCTCGAGCTTGCGCACGGCCATGCCGCGCCCGCGCGCTTCGTCGGGGACACCGTCGGTCACCGAGATCATGTGGTTGGGGACGATCTCGCCTGTGTGCTCGAACCAGAACGCCGAGAGCCCGGTCAGGACCTCGCCCTTGCCGGGAATCGGGTTGGGATGAACAACGTCGTAGGTCGAGATCCGATCGGAGGCGACGATCAGGAGCGTCTCACCCTGCTGGTAGATTTCGCGCACCTTGCCCGAGGCAAGGAGCGGCAGGTTGGTCAGAGCGGTCATGGGCACCTAGGGGTCGGAGAGGGCGGCATCGACCGTGGCAACGAAGGCCGCAACGGTCACGTGGTCGATCCTAGCGATCGATTACGACGACTCGGCGCCCCAGATCCCGCTCTGAGCCGAAGAATCCCTCGCTCACGCCTCGCCGAATCACCGACCCCGGAGCAGTTCCGCCAGCACCACCGCGTTGTTGTGCTCGGTGTCGCGGGCACCGAATACGAGCGTGACTTCCTGTTGGCGCGCTCGGGCGCGCAGCGCCGCGACGTCGTCCTCACGGGCGCGCAACTCGTCGCGATATCGCGTCCGGAACTCGTCGAAACGCTCCGGCTTGTGACCGAACCACCGCCGCAACTCGGCGCTCGGCGCCAACTCCTTGGCCCACTCGTCGAGCGCCGCCCGCTCGCGACTGACGCCGCGGGGCCACACCCGGTCGATGAGCACGCGGTAGCCGTCCCCCTTGGCGGCCGCTTCGTAGACGCGTTTGATCTGGACGGCCACCCATCAACCGCCGACGGCGGCGCTGAGCGGCGCGATCCGATCGAGCCTGCCGACGATCTCGTCCGCATAGCGCACGAAAGGCCGGTAATCGAAGACGGCGTCGAGATCGAGTCGCGCCGCGACCTCCTCTCGCGCCAGCAAGTCGCGCAGCGGCGCGCGTTCGGCAATTGCGCGCCGGGCCAAGCGCTGCACGATCCGGTAGGCCTCGTCTCTGGTCATCCCACCTTCCACCAGGGCCAGCAGCACACGCTGCGAGAAAAGTGCCCCATAGGTCAGCTCGAGGTTCTCGCGCATGCGCGCGTCATCGACGACCATCCCCTCGAGCAACGCGATCGCCCGGCGCTGAAGATGGTCGAGCAGAGTGGTCGAGTCGGGCAGGATGATCCGCTCGACCGAAGAGTGTGAGATGTCGCGCTCGTGCCAGAGGGCCACGTCCTCGAGCGCGGCCTGGGCGTTTGCCCTCAGCACGCGCGCCAGTCCTGCCACCTGCTCTGACTTGATCGGGTTGCGCTTGTGCGGCATCGCGCTCGAGCCCTTCTGGCCGGCCCCGAACGGCTCCTGGACCTCTGCGACCTCGGTGCGAGCGAGGTGGCGGATCTCGGTGGCGAGCCGCTCGAGACCAGCGCCGGCAAGCGCTATCGCCTGCAGCAGCTCGGCGTGACGGTCGCGCGCGACCACCTGCGTCGAGACGGGCTCAGACTCGAGCCCCAGCCGCTCCAGTACTCGGACCTCGTAACCCGGTGAGGTCGAAGCGTAGGTGCCGACGGCGCCGGAGAGCGCCCCCACGCACGCCTGCGCGAAGGCGCGCTCGAGCCGGTCGGCGTTGCGATCGGCCTCGAAGGCGAACGAGGCCAGCTTGATCCCGAACGTGGTCGGCTCGGCATGGATGCCGTGGGTCCGGCCGACGGTCAGCGTATGGGCGTGTTCGCGTGCACGCGCGGCGAGCACCTCGACCAGCCGCCTCGAATCGGGGAGGACGAGCTCCGCCACCGCGCGCAGCTGCAGCGCGAGCGCGGTGTCGAGCACATCGCTCGAAGTCAGCCCGTAGTGCAGCCACCGGCCCGCGGGTCCCGCCGATGCCGCGAGCACATCTACGAACGCCGCCGTGTCGTGATCGGTCACTCGCTCGCGCTCGGCGATCGCCTCGACCGTGAACTTCGCCCCGCGGACCGCTTCGAGCTCGGCTGCGGTCGGCCCCTCCAGCTCCTCGCAGGCGGCGACCTCCACCTGGCGCATGGCCTCGAAGCGCGCCTGGTCAGACCAGATCCGCCCCAGCTCGGGGCGCGTGTAGCGAGGGATCACGCCCTGAGGGTAGCCGTGGCGCCCACGCCCTGAGGGTGGCCGTGCCGCGAACCAAATCGACTGGACGCACAGACGGTGCTGGATTAGGCTGCCCGCCGTGCGGCCGAAACTGCGCGAAATCCGAGTAGCGCTCGTTTCCCGCTGAGCCCAGTGATCGCGGCGCTCGCCGCCGTCTGAGCCCAGCGATCGCGGCGCTCGGCGCCGGCTGAACCGCATCGCGATCGCGGTACCGATTACAGCCTGAGCAGGTTTTTTGGCAAGCTGTGCCCATCAGGCTCCGTCGACCCCTCCTGCAGAACGCGACCTCCCGCCGCCACCTGATGCCGAGCATCGGCGTGAACGACATGGCGATCGATCTCGGCACGGCGAATACGCTCGTCTACGTAGCGGGCAGGGGCATCGTCGTGTCTGAGCCGTCGGTGGTCGCCTCCGACCTGGACACCGGCACCGTGCACGCCGTCGGCGCCGACGCCGAGCGCATGATCGGCCGCACGCCGGCCACGATCTCCGCCACCAGGCCGCTGCGCCACGGCGTGATCGCCGACTTCGAGGTGACCGAGGCGATGCTGCGCTACTTCATTCGCAAAGTGCTGGACCGCAGGCGGGCCTATCCGCGGCTGATCGTGTGCGCACCATCGGGGGTGACCGAGGTCGAGAAGCGCGCCGTCGAGGAGGCCTCGCTCGCGGCGGGCGCGCGCCGGGTCCACCTGATCGAGGAGCCAATCGCGGCGGCGATCGGGGCCGGCCTGTCGATCGAAGAGCCAGTCGGTCGCATGGTCGTCGATGTGGGCGGCGGAACCAGCGAGATGGCCGTGATCACGCTCGGCGGGATCGCGGTCTATCGCTCCGTACGCGTCGGCGGCTATGAGATGGATGATGCGATCAGCCACTACCTGCGCGCCAGGCACAAGCTGGCGATTGGCTCGAGGACGGCGGAGACGATCAAGATCGCGATCGGTTCAGCTATCCCGCTCGCGTCCGAGCAGACCCTTCAGGTGAAGGGTCGTCACCTGCTCACGGGACTCCCCACCCAGATCGAGCTCTCGAGCGCGGAGGTGCGCGAGGCAATTGCGCCCACCCTGCGCGAGATCATGCGCGCGATCAGGGACACGCTCGAGGAGACTGCGCCTGAGCTGGCCAGCGATATCGCCCGCGATGGCATCCTGCTCGTGGGCGGCGGAACACTGGTGCGGGGCTTTCGAGATCTGGTCGCGGACGAGACCGGCATGCCCGTCGCGAGCGCCGAGTCGCCGCTGACCTGCGTCGCGTTCGGCTCCGGGGCGGCGCTTGACCACTTCGATTCGCTGACACGAACAACCCGCCAGCGGCGCACGGCGCTGGCGGCGACTCAGGACTGGCGCACGGCCTAGACGCCCAGTGCGCGGGCTGAGGCCAGGCTTCTGCGCGCAGGCCGACGCCGGGCGGGCGCGCGAGCTGACGCTACGCGGGCGCGTGGGTTAGAGCTACGCAGGCGCTCCAGCCGGCCGCCGACGGCCGGCGGAGGCGGCCACTCGCTCCCCAAGCGAGACGAGCGCGCACGCGGCCAGCAGTATCAGGTAGGGATCGATCGGAGACCTGAACCGCGGCGTCTCGGAGTTGACCAGCAGCACGCTCACGGCGAGCAGGATCGGGATCGCCCAAAGCCAGAGGGGCGCCCGGCGGGCCCGGCGCGTGAACAGGCCCGCGGCCGCGAGCAGCGCCACGACCCAGAAACCGAGCACGCCGATGCGGGCGGTTCCGGCCGAAAGTCCGATCGAAGCGGTCGAATCGCGCCATGCCGTCGACCCTTCGAGCTCGAGCAGCCGGAGCAGGTTGTGGTAGGCGACCGCAAGCGGGGCCAGCGGGTGATCGCCGATGTAATGGAGGGCGGCGCTGGTCAGGCGGTCCGAGAGACCGGGCTCGGTCAGGTGCGGCGAGGCGCGCGCGATCGGGGCGTACGCGGGCACCACTGCGTACCAGAGCCATCGGTACGGAATCTGGCGGTCAGCCGCCGAGGTCGGGTTATAGGTGCCCGCAAGCGTAATGCCGGTCTCGTCCGAGACCGGGATTAAGCGATGCAGAACGACGGCATTGCGGATCGTCCAGGGCGCGATCGTCAGCGCGGTCGCAGCGACCAGCAGCGCGGGCGCGACCAGCGCTTTCCACCGGCGCCTTTCCCCCTGCCCCGCCCACCGGTGGCCCACGGCGAGCGCACAGACGATGAGCGGCAGCACGATGACCACCCCGTTCTGGTGCGTCAAGGCGGTCAGGCCGGTCAGTACCCCTGCCGCCGCGATCCACGCAAGGGGGCGCTCCGCCCGCCGGGCCCGCAGGGCGGTCCATGCTGCGGCCAGCGTGAGGACGATCAAGAGGTTCTCGGAGTAGGGGGTTCCCGAGAGCTCGATCAGCGGCGGATACAGGCTGGCGATCAGCATCGCGACCAGCGCGACGATCTCGCCAAAGGCCTCGAAACCCACCAGTCCGATGAGGGCCACAGACACCGCTCCGAGCGCGGCGCCTCCCAGCCGAGCGGCCGTCACGGCCTGGGCCCCTGTGGTGGTGTCGCCGTCGATCAGGTCGACGGCGGCCAAAAAATATGGGTAGCCGGGCGCAAAGTACGTGGTCGGCCCGATCGTCCCTCCGGCGCCAGCACCCGCGGCATGGCTGATGATGTAGTCGCCCGTATGCGTGATCTCACGCGCGAGCGCGAAATAGGACTGCGCGTCGTTCGTCGGGCGGTAGGGCGCAGTTCGCTCGACCTCCCAAACGCGTATGCCAAATGCCAGCACGACGAGCGCGACGGCGACGCCGATGCGCGTACGTCTTGAAGCCAACAGGCCGGCGACCGTGGACCGAGGCGGTTCCACGCGGCCGAGCGCGGACGGGCAACTCACGGCGGTGCAGCTTAGGCCGTGGCGCTAAAGCGTCGCTAGGCGTAGCCCAGGATGCGCGCGCAGACCCAGGCCGATGCGCCCCTTCCGCCGTCCCAGATGCGGGAGGCGACGGCGTCCTGCTCGGCCTTGCTGGCGAGCCACGCGGCCGGCCCGGCGCCTCCGTAGAGCCGCCAGGTACCCGGGATGATCTGGTAATAGCCCGAGGCGCCGGCCGAATTGGGAGGCAGGTTCTGACCGCCCGATTCGCACATCACGATCGGGGCGGGGATCGCCCAGCCGCCTGACGGCACGGCGCTGGGAGCGGGGCCGGGAGCCGCCGGCGACGTCGCGGGCGAGGGC
>JAVKSP010000080.1:0-13314 GCA_039583645.1 Solirubrobacteraceae bacterium | reverse complement strand
CCAGCACCTTGTCGACCAGCCTGAAGGTGCCGCCGTACAGATCGGCGGGCAGGACCACGTGCGCGCCGGCCTCGCAGACGACCGTGATCAGCGCGTGCTCGGCGGCGAGGCCCGAGGAGAAGCACACCGCACTCCCCCCCTCGAGCTCCCCTAGTGCGCGCTCCAAAGCAGCCCGCGTGGGGTTGGCGGAGCGGGCGTAGTCGTAGTCCTCGACAAATTCCGCCGGCCGCCGCTGGGCGTAGGTCGAGGTCTGGTGGATCGCGGGGATGACCGAGCCAAAGGAAGGATCGGGCTCGAGCCCCGCGTGGACCGCACGCGTGGCAAAGGAGTCGTGGCTCACGTGGCGAGCGCTTCCAGCAAATCGGTGCGCGTGACGATTCCCACCGGCGTCCCGGCGTCGATCACCAGCAGCGCCTGCTGGTCGCCCACCAGCAGATCGACCGCGTCCCTGACCGGATCGTGCGCCGAGACCGCCGCCAGCGGCGGTTCCATCACGTCGACGATCTCGGCCTCGAGCAGCCGCGGATCCTCGGTCGCGCGCTTGAGCAGCCCGCGCTCGGAGATCGCGCCGACCACCGTGGCGCGGTCGTGGGCCGAGACGACGGGCAGTTGCGAGACGCCATGCTCGTGCAACCGCGCGACAGCGTCACGCACGCGGAAATGAGTCTCCACCGATACCAGCGGCGGGATCTCCCCCGCCTTCACCTTGCGCGCGAGCAGGTCGCCGACCAGCAGCCTGGCGTCGCGCTCCAAAAACCCGTACTGGCGCATCCAGCTGTCGGAGAAGATCTTCGACAGATAGGAGCGGCCGCCGTCGGGGATGATCACCACGACCAGCGCCCCGGGGTCCTCGATCTCGGCCGCGAACTCGAGCGCCGCGTGTACCGCAAGGCCCCCCGAGCCGCCCGCCAGGATCCCCTCGACCTGCGCGAGCCGCCGCGTAGTCAGGAACGCATCCTTGTCCGAGACCGTAACCCAGCGGTCGACCACGGTGCGATCGAAGGTCTCGGGCCAGAAGTCCTCACCCACCCCCTCGACCAGGTACGGGTGGACGTTGTCGGCACCGCCCGAGTAGATCGAGCCCTCTGGGTCGGCGCCCACCACCACCAGGTCGGGCCGCCGCTCGCGCAGGTAGCGCGAGGTGCCGGTGACCGTGCCGCCCGTCCCGACCCCCACCACGAGGTGGGTGATCTGCCCGGCGGTCTGCTCCCACAGCTCGGGCCCGGTCGACTCGTAGTGGGCCTGCGGGTTGGCCTGGTTGAAGTACTGGTTGGGCTGGAACGCGCCCGGGATCTCCGCCGTCAGTCGGTCCGCCACGCGGTAGTACGAGCGCGGGGAGTCGGGCGGCACGTCGGTCGGCGCGACCACCACCTCCGCCCCGTAGGCGCGCAACAGGTCGATCTTCTCCTTGGACATCTTGTCCGGCATCACCGCGATTACTCGGTAGCCCTTCAGCCGCGCGGCGATCGCGAGCCCGGTGCCGGTGTTGCCGGAGGTCGGCTCGACGATCGTGCCGCCGGGGCGCAGCTTGCCGTCGCGCTCGGCGGCCTCGATCAGCGGCGGGGCGATGCGGTCCTTGATCGAGCCGCCCGGGTTGAACACCTCGAGCTTGGCGACGATCTGCGGGCGCAGCCCGGCGGCGATGCGCTGCAGCCTGACCAGCGGCGTGTTGCCGATCGTCTCCAGCACGGAGTTCTTCACAACGGGGACTGCGGCGGTGGCGGACATGGGCACAGTCTGATCGATCATTCGGCGGTCGCGCAAATCGCTGAAGATCATTCGGCAGATCAGCGAATCGATCGCAGGAAATGCAGATATGCTGCCGACATGCACGCCTCACCGAATCATCCGCCGTCCCCCATCGACGCGGTCGACATGGCGATCCTCGAGTCGGTCGCGGCCGACGCCCGCATCTCCAACCAGCGCATCGCCGAGCGCGTCGGGATCGCGCCCTCGACCTCGCTCGCGAGGCTGCGTTCGCTGCGCGACCGCGGCGTGATTCGCGGCTTCCACGCCGAGCTCAACCTCGCCGCTCTGGGCCGGCCGCTGCAAGCCCTCGTCGCGGTCCGCCTGGCGGTTCATGCGCGCGAGCAGATCGACGCCTTCACCCGCGCGGTCAGCGAGGTCCCGGGCGTGCTCATGGTCTTCCACCTCTCGGGCGTCACCGACTACCTGGTGTGGGTCGCCGCGTCTGACCCACAGGACCTGCGGGAGTTCGTGGTCGACCACCTCGCCACCCACCCCGCGGTCGCGCACGCCGAGACCTCGCTGATCTACGAGCACCGGCGCGGGCCCGGGATCTGGGGCGCGGCCGATCCGGCCTAGGCGCCCAGCGCCCTGACGGCGGAGGAGAGCAGCGTGTCGGCGATCAGGTTGCCGACACCACCCAGCGGCACGAAGCCCGGCACGAACGAGACCACCGCGGCGAACTGAAGCGTGATCCGTGAGCCCCCAGCGGCGGCCGCCACCCGCCAGGTCAGCTCGAGCGCCTCGGGGTCGGTTGGCTCGTTCGGGATGCGCACGATGTGCACCGCGTGCGGCGGCTCCGTGCGCACCGCCACCCGCAGCTCGAAGGTCTTCGCAAACGGGCTCTGCCTGACGTAGATGACCGCGCGCACACGCAGCGGGTCGCGGTCGAGCACGTCGAGCTCGCGCACCAGCTCCCCGTTCCACTCGCGATAGCGCTCGGCCGCGGCCAGGAGCTCGTAGCTGCGCGCCGCCGGCGCCGCCACCTCCGCGCTGGCGGCACCTCGGATCTCCTTCATCCGCGGGAGTTATCACATTCACATAGCATCGGGTTCATGGCCCCCATCTCCGGCTCCGCCACCGCAGAGGTAGACGCCCCGATCGACCGCTGCTGGGCGCTGATCGAGGATGTCGCGATCGCCCCCGAGTGGCAGAACGGGCTCGAGCGCATGGACGTGGTGCAGCGCGACGAGCAGGGACGCGCGCTGGTCTGCGACACGCTCTCAGACGCGAAGCTGCGCAAGGTGAAAAGCCGCGTGCGCTTCGCCTACGAGCGCCCCACGCGCCTCTCCTGGCACCAGCTCGAAGGAGATCTCAACTCGCTCGAGGGCTACTGGGAGCTCGAGGACCTGGGCTCCGGCCGCACGCGCGTGACCTACGGCGTGACGGTCGATCCCGGCTCGGTCGGGCTGCTCGCGCGTGGCCCACTCGAGCGGGCGGCGCGGGCGATCCTGGTCAACCCGCGCCCCAAAGAGCTGGCCACCCGCCTCAGGGTCTGACAAATCGGGGTTGGCCGGCGCGCATGCGCGCCGGCCCCGGCCGGAAACATGTTCCGGCCGGCGGGTCCGCACATGTGCGGACCCGAAAAAATTGAAGGCCCTGTGATCGTGGCGGCGAAAGACCGAGCACGCCATGGTCACCAAGGCGATCATCTCCTACGACGGGACGTCCGGAGATCGTGATGCGCTGGCGCTTGGAGCGCTGCTGGCCCGGGCGGGCGCGGATCTGGTGCTCGCCTACGTGCGCCACACGCGCGAGCGCTTCCGCGCGGTCGCCGCAGAGGCGCTGCTCGAGCGCGGGGCCTGGTGGCTGGAGGACCCGGACGTCGCGCGCCGCGTGGTCCTCAGTGGCTCCACCCCCGAGGGCCTGCAGTGGCTGGCGCAACAGGAGGACGCCGCGGTCGTCGTCTTCGGCTCGGACTACCGCACGCCCGCCGGGCACGTCTCGCCCCAGCACTCGGCCCGGGCGCTGCTCGACGGCGGGGTCCCGGCGGTGGCGATCGCGCCCGCCGGCTATGCCCAGCTTGAATCGCGCATTCGCGCTGTCGGCGTGCTGGCGGCGCCGGACGATGACGCCGCGCTCCAGACCGCGCGCGAGCTGGCCGACCGCTTCGACGCGCCGCTGAGAGTCGATGCGGCGCACGTCGATCTGCTGGTCATCGGCTCGCGCTGCGAGGCGCACCTGGGCACGGTGGTGCTCTCCGCCCGCTCCGAGCGCGCGATCGAGGATGCGCTTTGCCCGGTGCTGGTGGTGGCGCGCGGCGTGCCGCTGCGCTTTGCGCAGCTCGCGCAGATCGGCTAGCCCCGGAGACAGGGGAGCGGCCTCACGCCGCCCCCCGCCCTCCGGGATCGCTTGCTAGCCCTTGCAGGCCAGCTTGGTCTTCTTCGTGACCGTGCCGCTGGTGAACGACAGCGTGAACGTGCCCGTCCAGTGATGGCTCTTCGGGCAGGCCTTGGGGTTCTTGACCAGCGACGCCTTGCCGTTTACGGCATGGGCGTTGAACTTGATGCTGTGGAGCGTCCCGGGCTGGCCGGACAAGACCCCGAAGTCCGAGAACAGCAGCTCGAGCTGGCCGCTCGAGGTCTTGAACAGGCGCCCGACGGAGTTTGCGGCTAGCGGACCCTCCGTCGCCGAGAGCACCACCGAGGCGATATCGGTTGGCTGCTGCTTGGTGCCCAGGTACATCGTGAGCGGCAACGAGCCTGGATTGCCGCTTACCGTGGCGGTCGCCGTGCCGGAGCCGATCTGGCTGGCGGTGGGGCATCCGCTGGGGCCGACGGGGGGGACCATGGTCGGGTCGCACAGCGCGGTCACCGACTTGGCGCTCGATGCGAATCCCTTCTGCAGGTTGAACTGCATCGCGGTGGGGAGCCCGGTCTCCTTGAAGGGGCCCTTGGCCGACACCTTGAGCGTCGACTTCGCCTTGGGCGTGTTGGGCTTGACGTGGGCCTTGATCGTCGGGCCAGACGCCGCCAGCGCGACGCCCGGTATGGCGAGCGCCACCGCCCCCACGGCCAGAATTGGCTTGCGCATAGGAACTGCTCCTTTCGTCCGCGCCCCCCAGGCCGCCTGCGCCTACTGTAGCTGCGCGGGGTCGGGCGGGGTCGCGGTGGGCGTGGGCTAGCGCGAGACGACCCGCGAGCTGCCCAGCACCTTGCCGGAGAAGCCCAGCGCACGCACCGCGAAGTAGCGGCCGCTCGCATTGGTGCGGATCGCCGTCTCGAACCCGTCGCTCGCGACGGTGCCGACCGGTCGCAGGTTGGACGAGCTCGTGCCCACCAGCAGCTGCCACCGCGCCACGCCGCTGGCGCCATTCCAGCTCGCGTAGACGGTGGTCTGGCCGCCCGAGCCGCCGCGCACGACGGCGATTGCCGGAGGCGTGGCGGGAGTGCCGTACCAGGGTGAGCGACGCGCGCGATAAGAGGTCACCGGCGGCGTGAAGCTGCCGTTGAAGATCTGCGTGCCGCTGGGTGTGTATTCAGAGAAGTCGGGATCGGCGCCCCAGCCCACGAACAGGTTGCCGTTGGGGAGAACCTCGACGCTGCCCTGGCTGTTGGCGAGCACGCCCGGCGAATGGGTGTAGCTGTGGACCAGGGAGGCCTGCATCAAGCCCGTGTCCAGTTTGAGCACCAGCACCCGCGACTGGCTCTCCTCCTTGGGGTTGTCGGCATCGTCGAACAGCGACATCGTCCCGTTGGGCTGGATGCGCGCGTCGTGCTGCCACTCGAAGTTCGTGCCGCTGCCCATCGTGAAGCTGGAGTGCTTGCCGCCGAGCGTCCACAGGATCTGGCCCGTGGTGCGGCTGACCTCGTACACCCCCCAGGTGTTGCGTGCGGAGATGAGCAGGTTTCCGCCGGGAAGCTGCTGGATCGAGTTGATGTGGAAGAAGTCGTAGGGGTAGCTGCCATCGGGCTTGCCCATCTCCGAAGCAGTCAGCGGCAGGTGCCCCAGCGCGTGCCACTCCCAGACGACCTGGCCGGTCTTGACGTCGACCTCCTGCACGATGCTGTCGATCACGGTGCCGTGGGAAGGCCCGCCAACCGGACTGAGGTCGGCCTTGACGGGCACGTATGTGGTCAGCAGGGCGGTGTCCTGCGGGGTCAGCTGGAACTCGTGCAAGTCCGTTGGATACCCGTTGCCGGCGTGCACGGTCGCGACTGTCTGGTAGTGCTTGTTGACGACCACGTCCGTGCCCTTGATCCCATAGCCGGCAAAGATGCGCCCCTGCCACCACGTCAGCACGGGCTGGCCCTGGTAGCGCTGCACGTTGACGTTGGCGGCAGCCGTTTTCGTCGGCCTGAACCAGACCAGCTGTCCGGCGCTGTTCAGGACCATCACTCCGTTCTGGATCCCGTTGGCGGCGTCGACCAGCAGATCGCCGGAGCTCTTGTCGGGGTCCGCGGTGACCTTCACCGCCGGTGGGTGGAGCTTGGGCTGGGTGTGGAGGACCAGCGTCGGGAACTTCTTCGAGCCGCCGGAGCTGTTGTTGGGGGTGTTGTTGGCAGTGGTGGCCCCGATCGAGAAGTGGAAATCGAGGTAGGTCGCGTCCGGGGCGCCCGAGGCGGTTCCCGCGGCCGGCGAGTTGAGATGCGCGCTCACGCTCACCCGCTCTCCCGGGGCGAAGGGGGCTGCGGGGACAAAGGCGGTTCCGCGCCTGCCCGCGACAGCCTCGATGCGGCCGGCGTGACGGCCGCTGCGAGAGCCGGTGACCGTGACGGACCTGATCTCACGCGGCTCCAGTGCGGGGAACAGAATCCGCGTGCGCGCCGACGCATCCGGGGTGTCTGGGAAGGGGATTACATCGAGGCCGGTTGCGGAGCTGCGCAGCGTGGGCACCGAAGACGAGTTGCCACCTCCGCCGCCGGAGCTCGGCACGATCACGGCGACCACGACCACCACGGCAATCGCCGCGAGGGTCGCGAGCAGCACAACGATGCGCACGCGTACGCGCGCCGGCCCCGACCACGGTGCTCGGGACTCTTGCAGCATCTCCAACCGCCATTATGGCGATTCGCGACCACGCTACGCTGAAAAAGTGCGCTCGATGCCCCGTCACTGGATCGTGATGCAGGCGCTCATCCTGGTGTTCGTGCTCGCGGGCATCGTGATTGCGATCACGCGGCTGGCGTAGACGCCCTGCGCGGGTGAGCCCCCACTTTTTCCCTCGCGACGAGTACTTCATGCGCCTCGCGCTGCGCGAGGCGACACGTGCGCTCGAGCACGGTGACGTTCCCATCGGAGCGGTGATCGTGCGTGAAGGCGAGGTGATCGGCTTGGGCTGCAACGAACGCGAGCTGCGCTCCGACCCCACGGCGCACGCCGAGATCATCGCGTTGCGCGAGGCTGCGCGGGCCCTCGACAGCTGGCGCGTGCTCGACGCCGTGATGTACGTAACCCTGGAGCCCTGCGCGATGTGCGCCGGGGCGGTCGTGCTCGCGCGCCTACCGCGGGTGATCTTTGGCGCGCTTGACCCCAAGGCCGGCGCGGCCGGCAGCGTGCTCGACGTGCTCGGGGAGCCGAGGCACAACCACCGGCCGCTGGTCGAGCACGGTCTGCTCGCGGGCGAGTGTGCGGAGCTGCTTCAGCGGTTCTTCGCTTCGCGGCGCTGAGCTCGGGGCTACGCCGTCGCCGTGCTCGGGTTCACGCGGTCGCCGTGCTCGGCAGCCAGCTGAAGCGCCGCACCGCGATTGCCGCGGCGCCCACGCCCCAGATCGCCAGCAGCAGCAGGTCGTGAGGCGACAGCGCCGCGCCGAGGCCCGAGCGCACCGAGGCCAGGTGCATGGCCGACGCCAGGTGCTCGACCGGGAACACCGAGGCGACCGAGCGCAGCGCCGGGCTGAGATTCACGTTCGGGATCCAGATACCGGAGATGAAGTACAGCGGCATCACCGTCGCCTGCACGATCGGTTGGGCCGAGTCCACCGAGCCGATCAGGCCCGCCAGCGCATATCCGATGCAGGCGAAGGACAAGGTGCCCACGATCACGGTGCAGGCAATCGCTATCAGCGCGCCGGGGGCCAGCGCGACGCCGTAGGCGAGACGGCCGATCACCAGCAACACGACCGTCACGCCGGCGGTCGTGACCAGCGTCGAGAGGGCCTGCGCGCCAAGCAGGATCGCGGGCGACACGGGCGTGGCGCGGCGACGCTTGAGCACGCCGGTCTCGCGCGCGCTCGCGACCGTCACGACGAGCCCTGCGTAGGCGACCGTGATGATCGACATCGCCAGGATGCCGGGCACGTAGAACTTCGAGAGGTGAACCGCCACGCCGTCGACGTGGGTGATTCCGTTGCCGAATACGCCGGCCAGGATCACGAGCAGCACGATCGGGAACACGAACGTGAAGAAGCGCGCGCGCGGGTTGCGGAAGCTCGCCAGCAGGTCGAAGCGGACCTGCATCAACAGGACCGCCAGCGGGCCGCGGGCGGCGGCGCTTTTCGTGGGCGCGCCTGGCCGCGTGCGGCGCGCTCGCCTCCAGGCACCGAACAACCTGGTCAGTAGTACGGTCACGTCTGGCTCCTTGTCTCGGTGGGGGTCTGGCTGCGGGTGAGGGTGAGGTAGATGTCCTCGAGCGTCGGGCGTGTGACATCGAGGTCGTTGAGGTCGAGGCCGTGCTCGATCGCCCAGCTCGTGAGCTCGTGCAGATCGGCGGCGACAGTCGCGCTATGGATGACGACCGCGCCATTGGGCTGTTCCTCCGCGCGCTCGGCCATGGCGGGTGACAGCTCGGCGCAGCCGGGCGGCGGCGTGAAGGTGATACGCGCGCGCGACAGATGGCGGTCGCCGAGCGTCTTGGGCGTGCCGGTCGCGACTATCTGGCCGGCGCTGATGATCGCGATGCGATCAGCGAGGCGCTCGGCCTCTTCCATGTAGTGCGTGGTCAAAAAGACGGTCTTGCCGCGCTCGCGCAAACCCGCGATCACGTTCCACGCGGCCCGCCGCGCCGAGGGGTCGAAGCCGGTGGTGGGCTCGTCGAGGAAGATCAGCTCCGGGTCGCCGGCCAGCGCCAGCGCAACGTCGAGTCGCCGGCGCTGGCCTCCCGAGAGCGCGGTGGCGCGTTGACCGGCCTGCTTGGCGAGACCGACCAGCTCGAGCGTCTCGTCCACTCCTCGCGGCGCGTGGTAGTAGCTCGAGTAGAGCTCGAGGCACTCGCGCACGGTGAGACCAGGCTCGGGCTGTGATTCCTGGAGCACGACGCCGATGCGCTCTCGCCACGCGGCCGGCGCGTGCGCCGGATCGGCACCAAGGACTTCGACGGTGCCAGAGCTTGCGCTGCGAAAGCCCTCGAGGATCTCGACAGTGGTGGTCTTCCCGGCGCCGTTGGGGCCGAGGAAGGCGAAGATCTCACCACGCGCCACCTCGAGGTCGATGCCGCGCACGGCTTCCTTGTCGTCGTAGCGCTTGTGCAAGGCGCGCACGGTGATGACTGCATCTTCAGTGTTGTTTGTCGCCGTGCGCTGCTCCGCCACTGCGACTTCGAGCGAGTTCGTGAGCATGCCCGCAAGCTAGTCGTCGCGATGCGCCCTGTCATCGGCTTAGGGGCCGAACTGCCCGCTCCACCCGCGGGTGGAGATGGATCCACCCCGCGGCCGATGACGGGCTTGCGCCGCGGGCTTATCGTTTCCGTCTGACGATGGCTTTGAAAGCTTTCGCGCACTGGTTTACGCGCAACCACTTCGCGCCCGAGCGCAACGCTCGCGCTCCCATCGAGGTGCTCATTCTGCGCTCGCTGGGCGTGGTCTACCTGGCCCTCTTCATCTTGGCGACGGCGACGACCAGGCCGTTCCCCGCGCTGCACGGCCGGGGGCTGGTCGTGCTAATCGCGGGGATCGCGCTCGTGGTGGCGGCGGTGGCGTCGGTGCGCCCGAAGTTTCGGCTGAGCGACGAGGGGCAGGACTGGCGTTGCATCGTTCTGCTGCTCACCGTGACCGCGGCCTCGGCGGTGCTCGCCAACCTCCAGCCCAGGGGGATCTGGGAGTCCGGGCCCTACTTCGTCGGGATCGTCGCCGCGATGCGGTTGCGGCGCGGGGCCGGAGTGATGATGCTCACGGTGTCACTCGCTGCGACCGGCGCCGTCGCGACAGCGGCGGGTCACGGGGGTGCAGCTCTCTCCGTCCTACTCGGCGCGGTGCCGTGGTTCTTCGTCATGCGCATGATGCGCAGGCTGCGCGACCAGGCCCGGGCACTCGAGGCTTCGCAGGCGGCAGAGGCGCGCGCCGCGGCGGCGGCCGAGCGCGGCCGGTTGGCGCGCGAGATGCACGACGTGCTCGCGCACACCCT
The DNA here is from genome assembly GCA_039583645.1 of Solirubrobacteraceae bacterium. Classification (GTDB taxonomy): domain Bacteria; phylum Actinomycetota; class Thermoleophilia; order Solirubrobacterales; family Solirubrobacteraceae; genus Palsa-465. Next base: position 3,288 of record JAVKSP010000080.1, on the reverse strand, counting down.
GTCCGCGCTCGCCCTGCAGCTCGAGAGCTCGCGCCTGCTGGCGCGCGATCGCGGCGCCGACGTCGATGTGGTCCGCGCGCTGGACCAGGCACACCACCTTGCTGCCGGGGGCCTCGAGGAGGCGCGCCGGGCGATCGCCGCCGCCCGCGGCGACGAGCTGCCCGGTCCCGAGCGACTGAGCGCGCTGACCACGGCGTTTACCGAGCAGAGCGGAGTTCCGGCGGAGCTGATCGTGCACGGCGAACCCCGCTCCCTCCCGCCCGACGTGCGGCTCGCGATCTACCGCACCGCCCAAGAGGCGCTCACTAACGTCAGGCGCCACGCGACACCGAAGCGGGTCGAGGTGGTGCTGAGCTACGACGACGAGCGGACGGTGCTGGTGGTGGAGGACCGCAGCGCCGGCGGCGCGCCGCCGCCGGTGGGCGTGACGGCGGCCGGCGGCTACGGCCTGACCGGCATGCGCGAGCGTGCCGAGCTCTTGGGTGGCCGCCTGGTGGCAGAGCCGACCGCAACCGGCTTCCGCGTCGAACTGGCGCTGCCGGCCACGGTTCCGGTCGGCGCCGGCAGCGCACGATGAGCGAGGCGAGGTCGGCACGTCTGAGCGGGGCGGGGTCGGTCCTTTGAGCGAAGCGGTTTCCGTCCTCCTGGCCGACGACCAGCGGCTCGTGCGCGAAAGCCTGGCCACGATGCTCGAGCTGCTCGACGGAATCGAGCTCGTGGGGACGGCCGCGGACGGCGAGGAGGCGTGCACACTGGCCGGCGAGCGCCACCCCCAGGTGGTGCTGATGGACCTGCGCATGCCACGGGTCGACGGCATCGAGGCAACGCGGCGACTGCGCGAGCACGAGCCTTCGGTGCAGGTGATCGCCCTGACGACGTACGCCGACGATGAGAGCGTGCTCGCCGCGCTGCGGGCGGGAGCGCGCGGCTACCTCACCAAGGACGCGAGCGCCGAGGACATTCGCGCTGCGATCTTTGGCGTCGCGGCCGGCGAGGCGGCACTCGACCCAGCCGTCCAACACCACGTGGTCGCGGCGCTCGCCGGCGAGGCCGGGCGTGCAGGGCCTGGGGTGGATGGGCGAGCCGGGGATGACGGACTGCCTGACGGGCTCACGCCGCGCGAGGCCGAGGTGCTGGCGCTCATCGCCGAGGGCCTGACCAACGGCGAGATCGCCGAGCACCTGGTGGTGAGCCCCACGACCGTCAAGTCACACATCAACCACCTATTCGGCAAGGCGGGTCTGCGCGACCGGGCGCAGGCTGTGCGCTACGCCTTCGCCCACGGGCTGGCAAGACCGCCCGAGTAGTGGGGTTTGGGCGGACTGTCTAGACGCGTCGGATATCACCTGCGCTATACGCGGGTGATATCCGACGGAGCTACTTGATCGCCTGCGCTGGTGCGCGATTCACCGCGCCCTCGGCGCGACCGCGCGGCCACCGCCGTCCTCTAACCTCGTGGCGGCAACCGGAGAGGTGGCAGAGCGGTTGAATGCGCCGGTCTCGAAAACCGTTGCACGTCTTGCGAATAGCAGGGCAAACGCCTCAGAATTGGTCCGAAGGGACCGTCGTAGGGACCGACGGGTCATCGAGCGACCGTCTGCGCCTGGGCTAAGGCCAGGTAGTTGGCCAGCTGCTCTCGGGCACGCTCGATGTCCTGGGGAAGCGCGTGCGTGTAGCGCTCGAGCGTGATCTGGGCCGCCCCCGGCTGGCGCTGCGGCACGGAGTGACCCATGAGCAACCGAGGCCACCTTCGGGCTGACACCGGCGGCGTCGAGCCAGGTGGCGGCGCTGTGGCGACACTCCTGGAGGGTTATCGGGCGAAGCTCCGCGGCGGCCCAGCGCTCGCGGGCGCGCTCGGCGAGGCCGCTGCTCGACAGCAGCACTGTGGCGCTGTAGCGGGACGGGCAGACGCGCTGCTCGCCGTCTGGCCGCCCCTGGGCGATGTAGGCACGCTTCAGTAGCGCGAGCAACGGCGGCGCGCACGGCACCACGCGGTGCGACGCGTCGTACTTGGCGGCCTCCCACTCGACGCCCCACTCGATCGCGCCCACTGTCAGGTCGACCTCGCACCAGCGGAGCCGGACGATCTGGGCGCGCCGCCCCATGCCGTAGCCGGCAAGCGCGTACGGTAGGGCGTCGTCGAGCGGCAGCGTGCCGACCAGCGCGGCGAACTCGGCCGGCGAGGCAATACGCTCGATCGGCTTTGGCGCCATCGCCGGCAGCCGGACGCGATGTGCCGGGTCGTGCTGGACCAGCTCGCGGTCCTGCGCCCACCGGTAGAGCGAGCGGAGCGCGTTGACGACCGCGCGGATGCGGCTGCCCGACATCGCTGGCGTGAGGTCGTCCACGAGCTGCTGCACATCGCCGCGGCGGATCTCCGCGATGCGCCGCCGACCCAGACGGGGCTCGACGTGCACGCGCAGCACCTCCTCGATGTTGTCGATCGCGCGCGGCTTATAGCGGCGGCCGCGCTTGTTGAGCGCCCGCCCTTCGCGCGCCGCTGCGACGAATCTCTCGCGGGCCTCACCAAGGCGCGGGGGGCGCGCCTGTATGGGCGTCTCGCCGCGGTCAAGGCGCGCCTGCAGATCCGGGCACGCGTTGCGCGCAGCCTCGGCCGTGGCGAAGCGGCGGGTGGGGACCGGCCTTTGCCGGGCGCGGTCGTAGACCTTGGCCCAGTAGGAGGGTTTGCAGGTGCAGCGCGTGCCGTCCTGCTCGAGCTGGCAGCGCTTCTGGTGGCGAGCGAATACGCCCTGGTAGCGGGTGCGGGTGTCTCTGGGCATGGTTTGGATCATCACGCTGCCCTGCCCCCTTCGCAAGCATTCTCTGCCAACCAGCGCTCAAGTTCGTTGATCGGGTAGAGCCTGAGGTGACCGCTGTAGATGCAGCGCAGCTGCGGCTGCACGTGCCGCTGGAAATGGCTCAGGCTCATACCGAGCGCGGCGGCGGCCTCGCGTCGGCTCAACGCGAGACGCGGTCCCTGACCGCGTGGATGCGATACGGCCACCTGAGCGTCGGCCGACCGCTGTCGTCCTGCTGCGTCCACACTCAACTAGGTCGCGCTTGCACGCCGGACTTCGCGCAGTGGCTGGTCATCGATCTCTCACTTGGAGGTACAGGGTTGACGGCGCGATCTCCCGTCAGGGCGCGATCTTCGTCCCGCTCCCGGTGAAGCAGGGTCTCACGACCGGCGGTGGCTGTCGCGCAAAGTCATCGTGCGGAGCGGGTCGCGCCGGCGATCGAGATCTGGCGCACCATCAGACCGTCCAGCACCAGGAGACCAAGCAACCC
>JAVKSP010000079.1:0-13548 GCA_039583645.1 Solirubrobacteraceae bacterium | reverse complement strand
GCGATCCACCAGACCTCGACCTACGCCCAGCGGCGGCCGGCCGAGTTCGTCGAGGACTACGACTACGCCCGCTCCGCCAACCCCACGCGGGCTGCTTTGGAGCGCGCACTGGGGGAGCTCGAGGGGGGGAGTGCGGTGTGCTTCTCCTCGGGCCTCGCCGCCGAGCACGCGCTGATCACGGTCGCCTGCGAGGCCGGCGCGCACGTGGTCCTGCCCGCCGATCTGTACGGCGGCACCTTCAGGCTGGTCGACAAGGTGCTGGCGCGGTGGGGGTTGCGCTTCGATCTGGTGGACCAGACGGACCTGGGGGCGCTGGAGCGCGCCGTGAGGGACGACACCCGGCTGATCTGGGTCGAGAGCCCGACCAATCCGCTTTTGAACGTGGTCGACATTCCTGGGGTGCTCGCGTTGAAGCGCTCTGCGTTGGTGGCCGTCGACAGCACCTTCGCCACCCCGTTCAACCAGCGGCCTTTGGAGTTCGGAGCCGACTTCGTCGTGCACTCGACCACCAAGTACCTGGGCGGCCACTCGGACGTGGTCGGAGGCGTGGTGGTGGCTTCTGATGAGGAGTGGTACGAGCGGCTGCGCTTCGTGCAGAACGCGGTGGGCGCCGTGCCGGGGCCGCTGGACTGCTTCCTCGTGCACCGCGGCCTGCGCACCCTGCACCTGCGCATGCCCGCCCACGCCCGGGCGGCCTCGGAGGTCTGCTCGTTTTTGCGGTCTGTTGACGGCGTGAGCGACGTGAGCTGGCCCGGGTTCAGCGGCATGGTCAGCTTCCGCCATCCGCGCGCGGTTGACCTGGCGGCCGCGACGCGGCTGTTCACGCTGGCCGAGTCGCTGGGCGGCGTGGAGTCGCTGATCGAGGTCCCGCAGGCGATGACGCACCAGTCGGTCGAAGGCTCGAGCGCCGCGGTGCCCGCGGACCTCGTGCGGCTCAGCTGCGGCGTCGAGGAGCCGTCTGACCTGGTCGAGGATCTGCGCCAGGCGTTGGCGAGGGCCGCGACCTAGTCGATCGTCACGTCGTCGGCCAGAGCCACACGGCGCACGAACGCGCGCGTGGCCGCGACCGGGTGGCGATCGCGCAGCGCGAGCAGCCCGATCACGGCGGCCACGAAGCAGGTCACCGCTCCCACGCCGAGCCCGGCGCGGGCGCCGGCGAGCGCGATCACCCAGCCGATGATGGGGGCGCCGATCGGGGTCGAGCCCTGGAAGGCCACGAACCACAACGACATCACGCGGCCGCGCATGTTGGGCTGCGCGCGCAACTGCAGCGTCGAGTTGCCGGTCGCCATGAAGGCGATGCTGGAGGCTCCGGCGAGCGCGAGCGCGGCCACCGCAAAGCCCAGGGTGGGGGCCACCGTGGCGAGCGACAGGGCGACGCCGAGGCCGACCACCGCGGCGGTCAGCTGCGCCACGCCGGTCCTGCCCTTGGCAGCGACCAGCAGTCCGCCAACCAGCCCGCCGACGCCGATCGCTGCGGTCATGAAGCCGTAGCCGGTGGCGCCGACGTGGAGCCCGCGCGATGCCATCACCGGCAGCGAGACCTGGAACTCGTAGGTCAGGCAGCCGACCAGCGCCATCATCGCCAGCGGCAGGGCGAGCTCTCTGGTCTTGCGGACGTAGCGCAGGCCCTCGCGCAGCTGACCGCGGGCGCGGGGAGCGGGCGTGGTGGGATCGAGCGCCGAGCGGTTCATGGTGGCCAGCGAGGTGACCACCGCGACGAAGCTGACCGCATTGGCGAGGAAGCAGACGCCCTCGCCCACGGTCGCGATCGCGATGCCGGCGATCGCCGGGCCGATCGTCCGCGCCACGTTGACCAGCACCGAGTTGAGCGTGACGGCGTTGCGCAGATGCGCCGAGCCGACCAGCTCGAGCATGAACGACTGACGGGCGGGATTCTCGAAGGCGTTGTTGAGCCCGAGCAGGGCCGCCAGCACGCCGATCTGCCAGACCTGTATCGCGCCGGTGAGCGTGAGCAGGCCGAGCGCCAGCGCCTGCAGGCCCATCGCGCTCTGCAGGATCATCATCAGCCGCCGCTTGTCGATGCGGTCGGCGATCACGCCGCCGTAGGGGGCGAGCAGCAGCACGGGGAGGGTCTGCAGCGCGATGATCACGCCGAGCCAGGTGCTCGAGTGGGTGAGCGTGAAGACCAGCCACGACTGCGCGGTCATCTGCATCCAGGTGCCGATCAGCGAGATCGACTGGCCGCCGATGTAGCGGCGGTAATTGGGAACCTGGAGGGCGGCGAAGGTGACCCTTGAGACGCGCACGATCGGACTCACCGGCGGGCCCCCTTGAGGCTCTCGGCGAGCTTCTCGAGCGCGGGCAGGGCTTTTGCGAGAGTGCGTCGCTCCTGGTCGCTGAGACTTTTGAGGGCCATGCTGAGAACGTCGGTGCGCTCGCGGCGCATGCGCTCGATCAGCCTGCGGCCCTTCTTGGTGATGGCGACGAGAGCCGCTCGCTTGTCGTCCGGGTCCTGGAGGCGGTCGATCACGCCGCTGTCGGCGAGGTCGGCGACGATGCGCGAGAGCATCGTCGGGTTGATCCCCTCCTCGGCGGCAAGCTCGCTCAGGCGCAGCGGGCCGAGGCGCTCGATCGTGTGAAGCAGCGATCTGCGGGTGGGGGTGAGGCCGGCCTGAGCACCCGCGTCGGTGGGACGCAGGCGGCGGTGCAGGCGCCCGATCACCGAGCGCAGGCGGGCTGGGGTTTCGGTGGTCTCTTCTTGTTCCCGAGAGATTACTTGCTTCACAGCAAGCAATTTTAGCAGGGGTCGTCGGCGCGGCCTTCTGGGCGCGGGTTTACGGTGTGAGCGAGTGGCCCGTGAAGGTCAGCGCGCTCATCAGCACCAGCAGCACGGCGTTGACGCCGAGCAGCCAGGTGAACGAGCGGACCCTGGAGCGGTGCGCGAAGACCAGGACCGCAGGGAAGGCGGTGATCAGCATGCGCGCGTTGGGGCCGACGTGCTCGGAGAAGAGCGCGAGCGCGCCGATCGCGAGCGTCCAGGTCAGCGCCTCGGGGGAGGTCGTCCGCGGCCGGCGTAAGAGCAGCGCGATCCCCGCGAGCAGGACGACCGTGCCGATCAGGGCGGCCAGAGGGTTTAGGTCGAGCGTTGGGTGGGCGAGGTTGAGCTTGGACAGCTGGCTCGCGAACAGCGTGGCCTGATGGACCATCGCGATCGGGTCAAGCCGCTCGTGCCAGCCGTAGCGCTGGGCCTGGAGCGTCGCGAAGGGCGTGCCGGTCCACTGCCACAGGAAGATCGCGAAGGCCGCGATGCCGGTGCTCGCCAGTAGCGGCGCGACGAGAGCCCGGCGGTCATCGCGCAGGTGCCTCGCCGCCGCGACGGCACAGACGATGATCAGCGCGGCGGCGTCGGCCGCGGTGGCGGTGGCAATCCCCGCTAGCACGCCCGCCAGCAGCCAGCGCCGGCGCTCGAGCGCGAGCAGACAACCCAGCGCCAGGGGAATCAGGAGGCCCTCCGAGTAGGCCATCGAGAACACCACCGACCCAGGGAAGAGGCAGAACAGCAGCGTCGCGCGGCGCCCGCTGCGCTCGCCCCACCAGCCGCTGGTGAGCCGTTGCACGAGCACCGTCGCGACGAGTCCGCCGAGGCCCGAGATCAGCGTGCCCGCCAGCACCGCGGAGACTCCGAACCCGTGCATCACGACCCACATCGCCAGCGGGAAGAGGGGGAAGAAGCCGAGCGTGCTCGGGTGGTGGGGGACATGCGCGGGGTAGCCGCCCAGCGCCAGCCGTCCGTACCACACGCCATCCCAATGGCCGAAGGTCGAGGCGAGTGGGTGATGCGTGACCGCCGCCACGGCCACCGCGACGAGCACCAGCAACAGGCGGGTCGAGAGGTAGACGAGCAGCGGGAAACGGAGGCCGCTGAGGGCCTCGGGAAGCGCCGCGGCCGGCAATCTGACCGCCACGTCGGGTTCGGCTACGCGCGTACTGGCGATGCTTGGAGGCTATCTGCCAGCGAAGAAGTCGATCAAAAGCTGGCTCACCCGCTCGGGCTCGTCATGCTGAACCCAGTGCGTTGCGGTGGGGAGGCGCACCACCCGCTCGAGGTTCGGCACGTCGCGACGATCGGGCTCGGCCAGTTCGGGAGTGAGATAGCGGTCGCGCTGCCCCCAGATCACGAGCGTCGGCGCCTCGACCCGGCGGATCCGTGCCTCGGCTCGCTTTGGCGACTGGCGGAAGATGGCCCGGTAGTAGTTGATCATCGCCGTCGTCGCGCCGGGCTGCGACCAGGCTTCGATGTAGCGGTCGATGTCCTGCGGCGGGAACGCACCGGGGCGGGCGTCGTGTTCGAAGCCATAGCGGAAAAGGCGCCAGTTTTGAGCGCGCACCATCCGCTCGGGCAGCCACGGCAGCTGGAAGGCGAACATGTACCACGACTTGGCGAGCTGTCGGGGATGCCGTAGCCCAGCGAGCAGCCGCCGCGGATGGGGCACGTTGAGAATCGCCAGCCGGCGCACCACCTCGGGGTGGTTCATTGCCGTCACCCACGCCACGGCGGCGCCCCAATCGTGACCTGCCAGGCACGCGGATTGCGCCCCGAGGTGATGGATCAGGCCGCGAACATCGGCTGCGAGGCGCTCGGTGTCGTATGCCGTCACGCCCTGCGGGCGCGACGAGAGGTTGTAGCCGCGCATGTCGGGCGCGACGACGCGAAAGCCCGCCGCGGCCAGCGCGGGGATCTGGTAGCGCCAGCCGAACCAGAACTCGGGGAAGCCGTGGAGCAGGACAACCAGTGGTCCCTCGCCGGCCTCGACATAGTGCAGCCGCACCTCGCCGAGGTCCGCGAAGCCCTCCTGTAGGCCGCTCTCTTCCATCGGCGCATCCTCTAGCTCTGGGCGCCGCGCGTCAATACGGTGGACACCGGCGATCCGGTGCGAGAGACTTAGCCGATGCTGCCGCCCGGCTTTCAGAGGCAGCGCCTGGCTCGGACGCTTAACGATGCCTATGCGGAGGGCGTGCTCAGCGAGAACACCCTCGTTCACCGTCTCGAGCTGCTGTTCGCGCGCCCGTTGATCGATCCCGCCACCCTGGTCGATGACCTATCGAAGCGAAGGGCACGGAGCCTTTGGGCGACGGGGCTTGAACGCGCGCAGGTGACACTTCGCCGGGTATTTGCGACGCGTCGCTCCTCCGCTGTCTTGCTTGCGCTCGACTGGAACGGCGGCGTGGATGATCTCTTGATCGGACGCCATCCCGACTGCGACGTCGTGCTCGCGGGTCCCGCTGTTTCGCGTCGCCATGCACGCCTTGTCTTTCGCGACGGCGCCTGGATCCTTCAGGATCTCGATTCGACCAATGGCACGCTCGTCAACAGCGCCCGCGTCGGCCGCTGCCGGCTGAACGCCGGGGACCGGCTCGTGATCGGCGACACGCAGCTGGTCATCGATTGAACTGTCCGGACTAGAAAATCCGTCCGCCGCGCGTGCGGTCGGGCAGCGGCGGTGGCCCTGAAGCGCTCTCCTCATGCACGATGACGCGGGCGCCGTGAAGGGCGCGCCGGAGGCGGGATCGAGCGAAACCCGAGATCGTCAACCGCGCCGGAGAGCCGTTGTCTACCAGGAGCAGGAAGGTATTCGACCAGGGCGGGCGGAGCCGGACTTTCGTCATTCTGATACTCGGCTCCGTATGGGCGAGGCGAACGGCACGGGCGCGCCCGCGCGCCACGAAGTCGATCGCATCGGCTGAGACGAGCAGCTCGCCCTTGATGTGTTGGGGCTTTTGGCCGCGCCGTCGGGGAGCGAGGGTCACGCGTGCGTTGAACGCCGTGACGGCCTCGATCGCGCGGATCGCAGATTCCGAAAAGTACGGGGGAGGAGCCGAAGGACCTGGGTTCCACGAAGAATCCGGATTCCACACGCGAGCAAACGATAACTGCGCGTGAGGCGTTCACCGGCTCGCGTATGGTCGGGCGTGTGCAGCGCATTCCGCTAGCCAGAAACCGCGACTTCATGCTGCTCTGGAGCGGCGAGGCGCTGTCGCTGCTGGGCTCCCAAGCCTCGAACGTCGCCTTCCCGCTGCTGGTATTGGCGCTCACCGGCTCCGCCGCCAAGGCGGGGATCGTCGGGCTGGCGAGGTGGGTGCCGGTGGCGGTCGCGGCCGTGCCGGCGGGAATGGCGGCCGACCGGTTTGACCGCAAGCGGCTGATGATCGGCTCCGACGTCGTGCGGGCGCTGTTGCTTGCCAGCATCCCGGTCGCCCTGTGGCTGGGGCGTCCTTCGTTCCTGCAGATCGCCGCCGTGGCGTTTTTCGACGGCTCCTTCTTCACGCTTAGATACGTGTGCGAGCGAGGCGTGCTCCCGCGCGTCGTGGACCCCCCACAGCTTCCTGACGCAGTCGCGCAGAACGAAGCGCGGGTGTTCGCTGCCAGCATCATTGGCCCACCCCTGGGCGGGGTGCTGTTCGCTGCGGCGCGGGCCCTTCCGTTCGTGGCCGACGCCATCTCCTATGGCGCGTCGATGGCCACCGTTGCCGCAACCCGATTCAAGCCGGCTGAGCGAGGGGTTGTGCCGCCCGCCGGCCGTTTCGGTGGCCTGGCCGACGGATTCCTGTGGTTGTGGCGGGCGCCGTTTTACCGCACCGCTGCGCTGCTGTTCGCCCTGGGCAACCCGCTGTTCACCGGCTTGTACCTGCTCGCGATCCTGCTCGCAAAGCGCTACGGCGCCAGCTCGGGTGAGGTCGGCGTGATGTTCGCGATCGTCGGGGGCGGAGGTTTGCTCGGCGCCTTCATCGCGGGTCCGCTGCGGCGACTGATGCGGCCCCGCAGCGCGCTGGTCGCGGAGGCGTGGCTGATGGCGTGCGTCGTGCCGCTGCTGTTCATCGCACACGACGCGCTGCTGATCGGACTGGTCGTGGCGGCCTGCGAGCTGCCCACGCCGATGTCCAACTCGCTGGTCTCCGGACAACGCGTCGCGGTGACGCCGGAGCACCTGCTGGGCAGGGTGCAGGCCGCCGCGGCGCTCGTGACGATGTCGCTGGCGTGGCTGGGGCCGCTTGCGGTTGGCTTCCTGTTCCAGCACGCCGGGGCGGGCGTGACCGTGGCTGTGGCCTGCGGGTGGGCCGCGGCGCTGGCGCTGGTGACGGTGGCGGCCTCGCCGTTGCGGCGGGAGCCGCCTCGGCTCGAGCTTCAGGTGGCGGCGAGTACCGGCGCTGGTTCGGCGAGCGGAGCCGAGGGCCTCAGCGGGAAGCGCACGCCAACCGTGAGTCCACCCGCCTGACGCGGCTCGATCGCGAGCGTCGCGTCGTGGGCCCTGACGATTGCGGCGACGACCGAGAGACCCAGCCCGAGCCCGTCGCGGTAGCTCGTGCGATCGGGTACCAGGCGCTGGAAGGGCTGTGTCAGGCGTTCGATCTCGCCTTCAGGGATGGCCGGTCCGTCGTTGGCAACCTGTAGCAGTGCGGCTTCGCCGTCTGGTCTGACCGCAACTTCGATCTGGCCGTCGGCGTTGTTGTGGCGGATCGCGTTCTCGACCAGGTTCGAGACCAGCCGTCCGATGAGCCGGCGGTCGCCCGAGATCGGCGCGGCCTTGAGCGAGCTCGTGATTTTGAGGCCGCGTGCCGCCGCCTCCAACTCGTGGGTCTTGATGGCGTCTGCCGTTATGTGCGCGAGGTCGATTGGCTCGCGACGGTCGATGCCCCGCTGGCCTTGCGCCAGGGCCAAGAGCGCGTCGATCAGCTGCTCCTGCTGCTCGCCCTCCTCGAGCACCTGCTTGCAGGTTCTCCTGAACGTGTCGACCGTGGCGTCGGGATCGCTGAGGACCATCTCGAGCATGGCGCGGGCAGCGGTGAGCGGCGTGCGCAGCTCATGCGAGGCGTTGGCGACGAACCTCCGCTCGGCTTCGAATGCCGCCTCCAAGCGCGCGAGCAGGCCGTCGATCGTGTCGGCCAGCTGCCTGAGCTCATCGCGCGGTCCGCGCATCGCCAACCGCTCGTGCAGGTTCTCCTCCGATATCTGCTGGGTTGTGGCGGTCATCGTGCGCAGCGGGCGCAGCACACGGCCCGCGACCAGCCAGCCCAAGAGCCCGGAGATGATCGCCATGATGCCCAACGCGATGCCGGACTCGACGATGATGTGGTGGAGATCGGTGATCCGCTGGTTGGTCCCGACCTGCTCGAAGAACCTGTACCCGCCGCGGGTCGCGAGAACTCTGCGGACGTTCGATGGGACGGGTCGGCGAACTGCCCCGGCGCCGCCTGCGGGGATCTGAAACTTTGTATTGGGCGGGGGCTTCACCGGTCCACCGGGCGGGACGCCGATGTTGAAGTAGGCCCTCGGGGGCGTCGTGGGTGCATGGGCCACCAGCGTGTAGGTGATCGCGAGCAACGCCGCGCCGGAGAGGAGGAAGAGGCCGCCGTAGAGCAGCGTCAGGCGCCACCGCACGGTGGTCTTCGGATGGAACATGTTGTGCAGAGTTCTACGCAGCATCGTGGTGCTCGCCGATGCGGTAGCCGACCGGTGTCACGGTCTCGATCACGGATGGATCGCCGAGCTTGGCCCTCAGCCGGCTGACCGTCATCCGCACCACGTTAGAGAACGGGTCGACCGCGTCGTCCCACGCTCGCTCGAGCAGCTGTTCGCTCGAGACGACCGCGCCCCTGGCCCCGAGCAGGACCTCGAGCACCGCGAACTCCTTGGGGCTGAGCGTGATGGGGCTGCCCGACCTCGTGACCTTGCGCTGAGCCGGGTCGAGCTCGAGGTCCTCGTAGACGAGCGTGGGTGGAAGAGCGCGCCGCGAGCGGCGGGCCAGCGCCCGGACGCGTGCCACCAGCTCCGCGATGTGGAAGGGCTTCGGCAGATAGTCGTCGGCGCCGATGCCCAGACCGGTGACGCGATCCTCGATGCTCGCGGCGGCGGTCAGCATCAGCACGGCGGTCTCGCCGCCGTTCGCGAGCGACCGGCAGACCTCGTCTCCGTGCACGTTGGGGAGATCGCGATCGAGCACGACCACGTCGTAGCCCACCAGGCGGGCGCGCTCGAGCGCCTCGCGACCGTCGAAGGCGACATCGACGGCCATGCCCTCGCGCCGCAAGACCGCCGCAACCGTGTCGGCGAGCCTCGGATGGTCTTCCACCACTAGGACCCTCATGGCTTGATTGAAGCGCGCACCGTTTGGTTTTTGGGCTGGCGACGCCGGTGCGGGGGATGTTGGCCCGCGCCGGCGTCGGACACTGAGGATGCTCGCTCTCGCGTAACAGCGACGTAACGGCGTTACGACCGTGTTATTGGCGGGCCCGTACACCTGGCGCCGAGATGCGCAAGCTCTTCCTCGGCGGCGTCCTCTTGTTGGCGCTCGCGGGCTGCGGCGGCTCCTCGAGCGGCTCGCATCTGGCCTCGTTCTCGCGTGACCTGAAGTTCTCGGACTGCATGCGCTCGCACGGCGTGCCGAACTTCCCGGACGCTCAGAACGGCAACCTCGACCTCAACGGCACCGGGATCAATCCTCAGTCACCCTCGTTCCAGGCGGCGCAAAAAGCATGCTCGAGGTTCCAGCCTGGCAGCCCCGGCTTTCCGAAGACGTCCGAGGCTCTCAAGCAGCACGCGCTGCGCTTCGCACAGTGCATGCGCAGCCACGGTGAGCCGAACTTTCCCGACCCGGCGCTCACCACTCCCAAGGGCGCGGCATCCGTGATCGTGCTGCGCGGCATGGTGTTCGCCTTCTCACAGCCGTTCGATCCCAAGGCGCCGGCGTTCCGTCGCGCTGCCCAGGCCTGCGGTGTGCCGGCGCCGTGACGCGGGGCGCGCGCAGATAACAGTCGCGTAACAGCGTTACGGCCGTGTTACTCGGTGCTCCCTAGAACTCGCGACACGATGCCCGCACTCTCTTTTAGGAGGAGCCGTGCCTAACACCGGTTTTCGTCTGATCTCACGCAGCTGGCGCTGGGCGCGGATCGCCGGGGGTGCCGGGGCGCTCGTGCTGGTCGCTGCCGCGGTGATCGTCGTGGTCATCGTCGCCCGGCACGGCTCGGCGCAAGCCGCCAGCCACTCGCCCGACCCCGCGGGCGCGACGACGGTGGGCCGCCGCAACCTGGTTGAGACCGATACCGAGTCGGGAACGCTCAGCTACAACAACCCCCAGACCGTCTACAACAGCTTGAGCGGCACCATCACATGGCTGCCTCAGGTCGGCCAGGTGGTCAAGCCGGGTCACGCGTTCTTTAAGGTCGACGACCAACCCGTGCTGCTGATGAACGGGACGACGCCGGCCTACCGGAACCTGAGCGCTGCGGACACACCCGGTTCCGACATCAAGGAGCTCAATCGCGACCTCGTCAAGCTGGGTTACGAACGCGGCTCGATCGTCGAGAACGGCGAGTGGCAGTACGCCACGACGCTCGGCGTCGAGCAGCTGCAGGCTGCCCACGATATGACCGAGACCGGAGAGCTGACGTTGGGTCAGGTCGTGTTCCTTCCCGGCGCCCAGCTGGTCAACACGCTCGACACAACGGTTGGTTCCGGCGGCGGTAGTGGCTCGAGCTCGAGCTCGAGTTCGTCGTCCAGCAGCTCCTCGAGCTCGGGAACTCCGAGCAGTAGCGGCAGCGCCACGGCGATCATGCAGACGAGCTCGACGCAGCTCGTCGCGACGGTCGACCTCGACGCGAGCAAGCAGAGTGAGGCCAAAGTTGGCGAGAAGGTGACCGTCGAGATGCCGGCGGGCAACACGGTGAACGGCAAGATCATCGCCGTGAGCCCGGTGGCTCAGAGCTCGAGCAGCTCGAGCGGCGGAGACACCGGCTCTTCCAGCAGCAGCAGCAGCAGCTCGTCGAGCAGCTCGAGCAGCGGCTCGTCGACGGTTCCGGTCACTGTCGCCCTGCACGGACACCACAAGGGTGCGGGCCTCGATCAGGCGGCTGTCAGCGTCAACTTCGCCCAGGCGAGCGCGAAGCATGTGCTGTCGGTGCCCGTCACGGCGCTGCTGGCGACCGCGGGCGGCGGCTATGCGGTCCAGGAGGCCGCCGCGCCGCACAAGGTGATTCCGGTGAGGGTGGGCCTGTTTGCCGCCGGCTACGTGCAGATCTCGGGCAGCGGCATCCATTCCGGACTGCAGGTCACCGACTCCCAGGGCTAGGCGGCGTGCTCACGCTCAACCAGGTCTCCAAGCAGTACGCGGGCGGCGTCGTCGCACTGCGCGACGTCGATGTTGAGATCCCGGACGGCGATCAGGTGGCGGTGTTGGGTCCTTCCGGGTCTGGCAAGACGACCATGCTGACGATCATGGGCACGCTCGAGCGGCCCACGGGAGGCGAGGTCAACGTCGCCGGCTACCAGGTCGGCAAGGCCTCGGACGGTCAACTCGCGGGGCTGCGTGCGCACCAGATCGGATTCGTATTCCAGGACTTTCACCTACAGGAATCGATGACGGCCCTGGACAACGTCGCCAACGGGATGCTCTACACCGGGCTGCCGCTGAAACAGCGACGCGAGGCAGCCAGGTCCGCACTCGGTCGAGTGGGGCTTGAGAATCGCATCACCCACAAGCCCAAGCAGCTGTCCGGCGGCGAGCGCCAGCGGGTCGCGATCGCCCGCGCGATCGCCAAGCGGCCGCTGATCATCCTCGCCGACGAGCCCACCGGCAACCTCGACTCGAAGTCAGGCGGCGAGGTGGTCGCCCTGCTGCACGAGCTCGCCTCCGACGGCGCCACGCTGGTGCTGATCACCCACAACCCGGCGATCGCGGAAACCTTTGCGCGCCGTCTGAAGATGCAGGACGGCGAGCTTGTCGCCGACGAATGCTCATGAGTGCATCCGTCGCCACGCTCCCGGGTGCCGGCCGCAGCCAGAAGGCCCGGCTGGCGCCGCACGAACTGTTCGGAGTGGCGCTACAGGGGTTGCGCACGCGACGGTTGCGGGCGGCGCTTTCGGCGCTCGGAATCGCGATCGGGATCGGCGCCATGGTCGCCGTTGTGGGCGTCTCGGCATCGGCTCAGGCCAACCTGCTCAACCTGATCGACCGCCTCGGCACCAACCTGCTGACCGTCACCCCCGGCCAGACGTTCCTGGGTCAGAACGAGGTTCTGCCGACGACCGCCGTGCCGATGATCGAGCACATGCAGCACGTCGATAGCGCTGCGCCGGTCTATCAGCTCACGAACGCAAACGTGTACCGAACCCCGTACGTGCCAGCCGCGGAGACCGGGGGGATAGGCGTCGACGCGGCGGCCGACAATCTCCCCCCGGTGGTGGGGACCTCGATGGCCTCTGGTCATTTCCTGGACCGTGTCAGCGCTCGCTATCCAGAGGTGGTGCTTGGCGCTGAGGCGGCCAAGATCCTGGACATCACGCGGGTGGGTGGGCACGCGCTGGTGTATCTCGGCAACAGCTGGTTTCAGGTGGTGGGAATCCTCAAGCCCGCGGTGCTCGACTCGAGTCTCGACTCGACCGTATTCATCTCGCTGCCGGTGGCCGAGCGGCTGTTCCAGCAGCTGCCCAATCCGTCGGAGATCTACGTGCGGGCAAACGTGAACAGCGTGCCGCAGGTCGGCAATCTGCTCCCGGCTACCGCCGACCCGCAGAACTCGAGCGGCGTGCAGGTGACGCGACCCTCGGACGCCCTGAAAGCGCGCGCCGCCGCCAAGGGCCAGTTCAAGACGCTGCTACTCGGCCTGGGCGCGGTCGCACTGCTTGTGGGAGCGATCGGGATCGCGAACATCATGGTGATCTCCGTGCTCGAGCGTCGCGGCGAGATCGGTCTGCGCCGTGCGCTGGGCGCCACCCGGCGTCACATCTCCTCTCAGTTCCTGACCGAGTCGGCACTGCTCGCCCTCTTGGGTGGGGTGGCGGGGCTGGCGCTCGGAGCGGGGGCCACCGAGGTCTACTCGGTGACCCAGCACGAACCGTTCTCGATCCCGCTCTACGTACTCGTGGCGGCACCCCTGGCGGGACTCGTGATCGGGGCCGTTGCAGGGCTCTACCCAGCCGCAAAAGCGGCGCGGCTCAGCCCGACCGAAGCGTTGCGGGTATAACCGCGCCTCAGGCCCGCTGCCCCCGGGGAGGCGGCAGAGACGATCCGCATGTACTGGGAGAATGGTTCGAAGTGGCCAAGCGAGCAAGAGACGCTGGCGATTCTCGGGCGCCGGCGACCCGAGGATCGCACGACTACGTGAACATCCGCGCCTCATGACCGGGGTCCAGATGGCGGGCGAGATGGCCGAGCAGCCCGAGCGGCTCCGGGCCTTGATCTCGCGCAGCGGGGAGATCGCTGCGCGTGTGCGGGCAGTCACGCCCTCTCCGCTGAACGGCATCACCGTGGTTGCCCGCGGGTCCTCTGACCACGCGGCGATGTACGGGCGTTACCTGCTCGAGGCAGCTACCGGCAAGCCCGTTTCGCTCGTGGCGCCGAGCCTTCACACCCTGTACAGGATTGACGTCGACTACAGCGGGCAGCTTGTGGTCGCAGTTAGCCAGTCGGGGGCGACGCCTGAGATCGTGCAGACGCTGCGAGCGCTGCAGCAGGCGGGCGGGCATGGACTCGCGATCACCAACGACCCCACAAGCGCATTGGCGCAGGCGGCTCGGGAGGCTATTTCGCT
>JAVKSP010000078.1:0-13683 GCA_039583645.1 Solirubrobacteraceae bacterium | reverse complement strand
GTGCGCGCCCGCCGGTCCGCACATGTGCGGACCGGGCCCAGGGCGCATGCGCCCCGGGCAATAACTTGATGTTCAGGCTCGAATGGACTGCGGGTCTGCGTCCGCCGTGTCGAGTCCCTGGTTGATCATGCGCCCGACGGTCTCGAACTTGGCGCGGTTGTTGCGCTTCAGGTAGAAGGCGTAGCCGAGACCGGCGACCCAGATCGCGAGGTCGCCCCACACTAGCCATTTGGCATAGCTGTAGCCGCCACCCAGGAAGTTCAGGTTCTTGATCGCCAGGTACAGCACGTATGCCTGGGTGACAGTCGCGATGATCGGCGCGGTGATCGTTGTCCACCAATGGTGGTCGGCCTTGTGGTGCGTTCGGAAGTAGTTGAAGATCGCGATTGAGACGAGTGACTGGATGGCGAGGATCGAGACGACCCCCATGACAGCCATCAGGCCATAGACCTGCAGGTAGCCGATCGAGTCGCCGGCCCCCAGCTTCGGGTTGGCCTTTGCGAATAGCACGAACGCCAAGAGGATCAACGCGGCAATCCCCGACTGGGTCGTGGACGAAATATGTGCGCTCTTGAACTTCTGATGGGTGCGGCCGAGGATTGTCGGCAGCACGCGCTCCCGGCCGAGGGAATACATGTAGCGCGCGGTCGTGTTGTGGAACGCCATCCCGCAGGCGAACGAACCGGTGATGATGAACCAACTCAGCGCGCCCCTCAGGAAGGAGCCCGCGAAGTGGTGGGCTGGGAGGAAGTAGAAGTTGGCGGCGTTGGTCTGGGCGACGTTGGCGGCGGCCGTGATGGAGTGGTAGCCGGTGAGCCCAGCCCAAGAGGTCAGGGTGTAGAAGATGCCGAGCCCGATGACCGAGATGTACATCGCGCGCGGTACGTTCTTCTTCGGATTCCGGGATTCCTCGCCGTAGTTGGGTGCCATCTCCCAACCCACCCAGGACCAGAAGGCGAAGAAGATGCCGATGCCGGCGGCGCCGGCGGCGAGTGTCGTTCCGCCGGAGTGGAGGACCGGCAGGCTGTTGAAAGCCTTGGCTGGGTTGATCGCGTTGAAGTTGACGTTGCTCGAGGCCTGGGTGAACATAAAGCCGTCGAAGACGAGCAGCGAGATCACCTCGCACAAAAGCGCGATGCCCAGCAGCCGGGCGGAGAGCTTGACGTCGAAGAACGTCAGCACCGCGATCAGCGCGATCATGAAGAAACCGAACCAGTACCACTGGAGGTGCAGGCCGTAGGAGGCCGCCTTGAGCTGGGCGAAGTAGGCAAAGCCGCCGACCAGCGAGACCTCGAACACGCTGTAGGCGGCCACCATCGCGAACCCGGCGGACATGCCGAGCTCGCGATTCAGCCCGTGGCTGATGAAGCTGTAGAAACCGCCCGCCGTTGTGACCTTCCGCGCCATGGCCACATATGCCACGCCGAAGATCGTGAGCACGATCGTGGCGACGATGAAGCCCGCCGGGGTCCCGATGCCATTGCCGTAGCCGACCGAGATCGGGGTGTTGAACAGCATCGCCGAGATCGGCGCGGAACCCGTCACAGTTAGGAACAGCACGCCGATCAGGCCCACGGCCCCTGGCTTCAGCTTGAAGACGTCGTCGCGCTTGGAGACATCGACGCTATCGACCACGGGGAGCATGCCCTCGTGGTGCTCTTCGAGTCCTGTGGTCACCTCAGTCCTCCTCGGTCGCTAGACGGCCGCCGGCACCTGCGTGGCGGTCAGGGGTTCTCCTTCGCTGGCGTGGAGCGTCTCCAGCAGCAGTTGCTCCACGGCCTGATTCCAATCGTTCTGTCTCAGTCGTAGGCGGCCTGGAAGTACCGTGCGCGGCTCGACGTCCGCGTAGGACGACCGCGCAAGCCGGTCAAAAGCCTCGATCGCGCGAATCACGATGCCGTAGTCGTGCGGTCCGACGAAGCTGCCGATCCAATCGCCCGGACGCCCCTGGTCGGCGAATACGCCCTCGCGCACGCCCTCCCAGTAGGCGTGCTGAAAGAGGCAGCCCGCGTCGCCCCGCTTCACCCAGCAGCCCGCGGTCACGTCGCGCTCGCCGCGCTCGATCCCGCGCAGGCCGAGCTGCAACAGCCGCCGCCCCTGCTCCGAGGCGGCCAGGTTCGCCAGATCGACTCGCAGGCGACGCTCATCTTCTCTCATCGGCATCAGCTCCTAACTCCACTCAAAGCGTCCAGGACACAGCGCAGCTGCGCCGGCAGCGGCGCTCCCGGAACGAACACGCCGTCGAGCGCCGCGGTGCCGATCGTGAAGGCCCACACGCCGCGCTCGGAAAGTGACTGGATCCGCTGCACCGAGTCGACCGACCCGGCCGCGATCACAGGGATGGAGACGGCGTCGAGCACGGCTTCGACCATGGCGTCGACGTCGCCGTCGTAGCGGTAGGCGAGTAGGTTGATGCCCTCGACGCCCAGCAGCTCGGCGCGGCGGGCATCCTGTGCGATCTCGTCGATCGTGCCGCGCAGCAGGCAGGGATGGCCAACAACGCCGCCCACGTACGGAAAGAAGCGGACGCCCGAGCCGGCGATGATCTCCTGCACGGGCTCGATCAGCGTGCCGCCGATAAGGCAATCGGGACGCAGGTCGGCGGCCACACGCGCCGAGGCGAGCGTGGCCGCCTCGGTCTCGGAGACCACCTCGAGATAGCTGGTGTGGCCGTTTGCCCTGATGTCGTCCAGCAGGGCTTGGAGCTCCCCCCGGGGTAGCCCCACGTCCTTGCACCCCACCTGGGTGATGCCGCTGTCGGCGACGGCGGCGTATACGCGGCGGGCGTCCGCGATTGTGCGGTCCTCACGCGTGAGCATGAAGATGAACTCAGTCACTCACCCACATCCCAAAGTTGTCTGACAACTTGAGGTACATTAGCGTCCGCGCAGGCGAACGGCAATAGTTTCAGGAGGTCCATGCGCGCAGCGATCTGGGAGGGTCCCGAACGGATGAGGGTGGGGGAGGTGCAGGACGCCGTCTGCCCGCCCGACGGGGTGCTTCTGCGCGTCACCGCCTGCGGGATCTGCGGCACCGACGTGCGCGCTTTCTTCAACGGCGACCGCCGCATCTCGCCGCCGTGGGTGCTGGGACACGAGATCAGCGGCGAGGTGCTCGAGGTCGGGCCCGACGCCCGCAGGGAGATGGAGCAGGCGGGGATCGGTGGGGGCGACCACGTGCACTGCATCTCGACGCTGTGGTGCGGGCGCTGTCGCATGTGCCGCAGCGGCAACGAGCACCTGTGCGTGAGACACGAGCTGATGGGCTTTGACTACCAGGGCGCCTACGCCGAGCTGGTCGCGATCCCCGAGATCGCGCTCAAGAACCTCTTTCACATCCCGCGCGAGCTCTCCGACGACGAGGCGACGTTCGCCGATCCGCTGTCTGACGCCATCTGCGGCCACAAGGACATCGCCGTCTCACTCGACGACACCGTCGCGGTGATCGGCGCCGGGCCGGTGGGTACCGCGCACGCTGCGATCTCGCGGCTCGAGGGCGCGGGAGCGGTGCTGCTGCTCGAGAGCGCGCCGGAACGGCTCGAGCTGGCGCGCGGGATCCTCGGCGACGAGCGGATGACCTACATCGACGTCTCGCGGTCCGACGCGATCGAGGCGGTCAGGAGCGCAACCGCGCAGCTCGGCGCCGACGTGGTGATCGTCGCCTGCTCGAGCGATCGGGCCCAGGAGCAGGCCATGGAGATGGCGGCGCCCCGCGGCCGCGTACTGTTCTTCGGCGGCCTGCCGAAAGGCACCACGCACATCAACTTCCCCTCCAACGTGCTGCATTATCAGGAGGTCCAGGTGCACGGCTCCTACGCCTCCCGCCACCGCGACCAGGTGCACGCGCTCGACATGCTGGCGGCGGACGTCGGCGGACTGCGCGAGGTGATCTCCGACGTCGTCTCACTCGACGGTGCGGCCGAAGCGTTCACCCGCATTCGCGCCGGGCGGGTGCTGAAGATCGTGGTCAGGCCGTAGCGATGTCGACCGCCCGTTCGTCGCTGCGGCACCGCATCGCCGATGAGCTGCGCGAGCGGCTCGAGGCCGGCGAGTTCTCGGCCGGCTCGAGGCTGCCGAGCGAGCCGCAGCTGGCGCGCACGCTGGGGGTGTCACGCAGTTCGCTGCGCTCGGCCATCACGCTGCTGGAGGCCGACGGGCTGCTGCGCCGGATGCACGGCTCGGGCACATTCGTCACCGACCGCCCGCTGCTGCACAACGACCTGAGCCAGAACTTCGGCGTCTCGGACCTGATCGCCGCCACCGGCCTTGATCCCGGCACGGTCGCCGCCAGGGCGGCGCGGGAGCCCGCGCCGGCGGACGTGGCGGGCGCCTTCGGGATCGAAGCCGGCACGCCGCTGAGCGTGCTCCACCGGGTGCGCACCGCCAGTGGGCGGCGCGTGGTGGAAAGCGTCGACTGGTGCCGGGAGGAGCTGCTCGACCCGTCGGAGCTCTCGGCGCTGGGGGACGGGTCGCTGTACGCGGCGCTGAGCGCGCAGGGCCTCGCGGTGCACCACGGCGTGGCCACGATCTCGCCGACGGTGGCCTCGGCCGAGACCGCCAAGCGGCTCAGGGTTGCGCCGGGGTCGCTGTTGATCACGCTGTTCCAGGTCGACAGCACGGTGCTGGGGGAGGTGGTGCTGGTCTCGCTCGAGCATCACCTCGCGGGCGCGTTTCAGATCAGCGTCTACCGCCGTGGGCCGGGCGAGATCGCCGGTGAGTGAGGAGCTCGCCGTCGGCATCGACGTCGGCTCGCAGGGCACCTGCGCGCAGGCGGTCGCCCCGGACGGCACGCTGCTCGCCACGAGCTACGTGCCTTATGCGATCTCGTTTCCCCACCCCGGGTGGGCGGAGCAGGATCCATCGCAGTGGCTCGAGGCGGTCGCCACAGCGCTGGCCGAGGTGCGCCGTGCGACTGCCGGATGCCCGCTGCGTGCGATCGCGTTCGGCTCGCAGCTCGATGGGCTCGTGGCCGCCGCCGATGACGGCTCACCGACGGCGCCAGCGCTGATCTGGATGGACCGCCGTGCGGGGGCGCAGTGCGCGCGGGCCGGCGTGAGCCGCGAGCGCCTACGCGAGCTGACCGGCTGCAACCTCGACCCCGGCCACGTGGCGGCCAAGATCGCCTGGCTGCGTGAGCGGCGCCCGGAAGAACACGCCCGGGCGCGCTGGTATTTGCTGCCGGGCTCCTTCGTTGCCTGGAGGTGCGCCGGCGAGCTGGCCGTCGATCCCTCAAACGCTTCCTCGACGATGCTGCTCGATCTCGAGCACGGCGAGTGGTCCCAGGAGGCCTGCGAGGGCTTTGGCGTCGAGTCCGAGAAGCTGGCCCCGATCCGCCCCGCGCACGAGGTCCTGGGGCCCGTCGCGCCGTGGCTGCGCGAGGCCGCGGGCCTCGACGCCGAGACGCTGGTGGTGCTCGGCTGCGGCGATGAAATGGCGGCCACGCTGGGGGCGGGGGTGATCGAGCCGGGAAGCGTGTGCGATGTGATCGGCACCGCCGAGCCTGTCTGCGCGATGGTGGCTGAGCCCGCCCTCGATCCCGAGGCAGTCACCGAGCTACATCCCCACGCAAGCCACGGCGACTGGCTGCTCGAGAACCCAGGCTGGCTCTCGGGCGGCGCCTACCGCTGGTTCCGCGATCAGTTCGGCGGGGGCGAGGACGGCTTTGAGTCGCTCAACGAGGCGGCGGCAAAGGTGTCGGCGGGCGCCGACGGCGTGATCTGGGTGCCGGCGCTGGCGGGTGCGATGGCTCCCGAGTGGAACGCCGACGCGCGTGCGGCGTGGTTCGGGCTGACCGCCTCGCACCGTCGCGAGCACCTGATCCGCGCGATGCTCGAGGGCAACGCGTTCGCGCTCGAGGACGTGCTGCGGGCGATGCGGGGGGCCGGGCTCGAGCCGACTGAGTTGGTGTGCGTGGGCGGCGGCGCCCGCGCGGAACTGCTGCTGCGGATTCGTGCCGATGTGACGGGCCTGCCGGTCACGAGCCCCGCTGACGTCGAGACTACCGCCCGCGGCGCCGCCATGCTGGCGGCGGTGGGGGCGGGCTTCTTTCCGGACGCGCGTGCAGCGGCTGTGGGGATGCGGGGCGCGCGGCGCGAGCACCTGCGGCCGGATCCACAGCGCCAGGAGGTTTACGTGCGCGCGCACGCGCGCTACCGCGCGCTGTACGCGGCGCTGCGGCCGCTGTTTTGAGCGTTACCTCGAACTTCGAGCACGAGCTTGCCGCCCACGCCGCCGCGCTCGAGGCGCCGGTGCGCGTCGGCGGCCTGCTCGAGCGGGAGGACATCCTCGATCGCGAGCTCGAGCCTGCCCTCGGTGACTTCATTTGCGATCTGGTCGAGCCTGCGCCCGTCGGGCTCGACCAGTGGCTCGAGCACCTCGACCGCCCGCTTCTCTGCCGCGGCCCGAGTGGCGTCGTCGGCGCCGTCGGCGACCGCGAGCAGGATGCCGCCGTGGCGCAGGTGCCCGATCGCCGCCGCCGTGTCCGCGCCGCCGACGAGGTCGAGTACCACGTCCACTTCGACGTCGATCTCCGTCAGGGGGTTCGATCTCGAGGTCGTGAGCACGCTCGCCCCGTGGGCGGCGACGAGCTGCGCGGCCACCTGCCCCACGCCGCCGGTGGCGCCGTGCACGAGCACGCTTTGGCCAGGACGCAATACCGCCGCATCGAACAGCGACTGCCAGGCGGTCAGCGACACGAGCGGCAGCGCGGCCGCGTGCACGAAGTCGAGTCGGTTGGGCATGCGCGCAAAATGCAGCGACGGGGCAGCCACGTACTCCGCATACGCCCCGGCCGCGCGCGGGAAGTGCGGCATCCCGAATACGCGATCGCCCTGGCTGAAGCGAGTCACGCCGTAGCCGCTCGAGACGACCACGCCCGCAACGTCCCAGCCGAGCACGAAGGGCGGCGAGCCGATCGAGCTGGCGACGCCCTCGCCGCGGCGCGTCTTGCAGTCGACCGGATTGACCGCGGCGGCGTGGACCTCGACCAGCACCTCGGTCGACAGCGGGCGCGGCTGCGCGACCTCGGCGAGCGCCAGCACCTCGGGCCCGCCGAAACGTTCAACGCATATCCCGCGCACGGCTAGGTGGCGCACCTCTCAGCGTGCATCCACACCTAGGTGGCGATGAAGACGTTCTTCAGTTCGGTGTAGTGCTCGAGCGCGTGGGGGCCGAGCTCGCGGCCGACGCCTGACTGCTTGAAGCCACCGAAGGGTGTCGTCACGCGTACCGAGGTGTTGGAGTTGACCGACAGCGCGCCCGTCTCGAGCGCTCGCGCGACGCGCAGCGCGCGGGCGCCGTTCGTGGTCCAGATCGACCCGGAGAGCCCGTAGATGGTGTCGTTGGCGAGCCGGATCGCCTCCTCCTCGGAGTCGAAGGGGATCACCGCCGCCACAGGGCCGAAGATCTCCTCCCGGGCGGCGCGGTCGTCGTTGGCGACCGGGCACAGGACCGTGGGCGCAAACCAGTAGCCCGGACCCTCGGGGGCATGGCCGCGGAAGGCGACCGGTGCGCCGTCGTCCACATAGGAGGCGACCTTCTCGCGCTGCTCGGCGGAGATCAGCGGCCCCATCTCGGTTTCGGGATCGAGCGGGTCCCCGACGCGCAGCGCCTTGACAGCGGCCTCGAGCTCGGCCAGGAAGGGCTGTAGCGCCACGCGCTCCACCAGAATGCGCGAGCGGGCGCAGCAGTCCTGGCCGGCGTTGCCGAACACGGCCAGCGGCGCCGCCTTGGCCGCCGCCTCGAGATCCGCGTCGGCGAAGACCACGTTGGCCGACTTGCCGCCGAGCTCGAGCGTGACGCGCTTGATCTCCTGCGCCGCGAGCTCGCCGATGCGGCGGCCGACAGCGGTCGAGCCGGTGAAGGCGATCTTGGCCACGTTGGGGTGCTGGACCAGCCGCTCGCCCACCACGCGACCCGGACCCACGACGACGTTCAGCACGCCTTCGGGGAGGCCGGCCTCGAGCGCGAGCTTCTCCAGCTCGAGCGCGGTCAGCGGCGTCAGCTCGGCGGGCTTGAGCACGACGGTGTTGCCGGCGGCGAGGGCGGGGGCGATCTTCCAGCACGCGATCGCAAGGGGGAAGTTCCACGGCACGATCAGGCCCACCACGCCGAGTGGCTCGCGGAAGGTCATGTCCACGCCGCCGACCACCGGGATGGTGTCTCCTAACAGCCGCTCGGGGGCGCCGGCGTAGTAGTGGAAGGTCTCGGCGACCATCCCCACCTCACCGCGCGCGTCACCGATCGGCTTGCCCACGTTGCGCGCCTCGAGCCGAGCGAGCTGCTCGGTTCTGTCCGCGATCGCGTCGCCGATCGCCCGCAGCAGCTTGGCGCGGTCGGCCGGCGTGACCGCGCGCCAGGCGGGGAACGCCTGCCTGGCGCGGGCGACGGCGGCGTCGGTCTCCTCGACGCCCGCCTGGGGCAGCTCGGCGAGCGTCTGCTCGGTGGCGGGCTCGATCACCTCAAGCATTGTGGTAACTATAAGGACCTCATCCGAGACCATTCGCTGACGGTCGGATAGAACGAACGCATAAGCCTCGCCATATCCGACCCTCCGCCGTGTGACCGACCTCATCACCACCGATACCACCCGCGTCCTTGCGCCCGAATTCGACCGCCGCTACCCGCTGATCGTCTCCGGTGACGGAGTGTGGGCTCAGGATGCCGACGGCCGCCGCTACCTGGACGCGATGAGCGGCGGCTCGATGGCGCTGACGCTCGGCCACGGTCGCGAGGACCTGATCGAGGCGGCCTACGAGCAGGCGCGCAAGGTGGCCTTCGTGCACAACGAACGGCTGACCAACGCCGCCCAGGAGCGGCTGGCGCAGGAGTTGTGCGCGGTCGCGCCCGAGGGCATGGAGCGGGTGCACTTCGTCACCGGCGGCGCCGAGGCCAACGAATGCGCGCTGCGGCTCGCGCGCAGCTACCACGTCGAGCGCGGGGAGGCGCGGCGCTGGCGCGTGATCTCGCCCGCCCAGGGCTACCACGGCCCCACCATGGCCACGCTCGCGCTCACCGGCCGGGCCGGCCTGCAGGGTCCGCTCACCCCCTACATCAAGGAGCAGCCCCACATCCCGCCCAGCACGTGGCGGTTCGATCCAAGCGGCGAGCAGGCACTGCAGGCGCTGGACCGGGCGCTCGAGCAGGTGGGCCCAGAGAACGTCTCAGCCTTCTTCTGTGAGGCGATCAGTGCCGCCGCGTTGCCCGCTTACACGCCGCCGCGGCGCTTCTGGGAGGGCCTCGCGGAGCGACGCGAGCGCCACGGCTTCTTGATCTGCCTCGACGAGGTCGTGACCGGCATGGGCCGCGCGGGCAGTTGGTTCGCGGCCGCCAAGCTGCCCTTCACCCCCGACGTGATCGCCACCGCCAAGGGCCTCGGCGCCGGCTACGCCGCGATCGGAGCGGCGGTCTGCCACGCGCGCGTGTACGAGGCGGTCGCCGAGGGATCCCGCCGCTTCACGCTCGGCCACACCTGGGACGGCTCGCCGCTGCCGTGCGCGGTCGGCCTGGCCGTGATCGACGCGCTCAAGCGCGAACGGCTGATCGAACGAGTCGCGCAGCGCGGCCCGCGGTTATGCGGGCAGCTGGCCGATGCCCTGGCGGGGATCGCCATGGTCAAGGAGGTGCGCGGCCACGGCTACCTGCTCGGCGTCGAGTACGTCGACCCGCGCGACGGCAGGTCCTTTCTCCCCGCCGAGCTGGGGGTCGCCTCGAGGATCGACGACGTGGCTCTCAACGAGCACGCGCTGGTGACCCTCTCCACGCAGCCCACCGGCGACGGCTACGCCGGCGACCAGAGCCTGTTCGCGCCGCCTTTCACCGCCAGCGACGAGGAGCTCGACGAGATGGTGGCGCGCTTCGCCGCCACGGTGCAGACGGTGGCCAAATACGTGGAGGGGGCGCTGTGAAAGCGCTCGTGATCCAGCACGAGCAGCCCACCCCCGGCGGCTACGTGCACCAGTGGCTGGAGGAGCGCGAGGCCGACCAGGACACCTACCGGATCGACGCCGAGGAGCGGCGGATCGATCCACGCGAGTACGACATGGTCGTCTCGCTGGGCTCCGAGTTCGCCGCCTTCGATGACGCGATTCCCTGGCTGGACATGGAGAAGCAGCTGCTGCTCGACGCCGCCGAGGCGGACGTGCCGGTGCTGGGGATCTGCTTCGGCGGCCAGTTGCTCGCGCGGGTGCTGGGCGGCAGGTCGTTCCGCAGCGAGATCGCCGAGATCGGGTGGCTGCCGGTGCGAAGCCAGGAACGAGGGCTGGTCAGCGACGGGCCCTGGTTCCAATGGCACTTCGACACGTTCACGCTGCCTCCCGGCGCGCGCCTGGTCGCCGACAGCGCGGTGGGACCGCAGGCGTACACGATCGGGCGCAGCCTCGGCGTCCAGTTCCACCCCGAGGTGACTCCCGAGATCATGGACGCCTGGGTGCGGGCCTACCGCCACGAGCTCGACCAGGAGGGCGTGGACCCCGACCTGCTGCTCGACGAGACCTACCGGCGCGCAGAGGAAACGCGCGCCGCGGCCTGGCGGCTGTTCGACGGCTTCCTCGAGCGCGCTTCCAAGGAGGTCGTGCGTGGCCGTTGAGGTCTCGAATAACCGGGATCGCCCGGCGCTGCGCTTCGCCCCCATCCAGCAGCTGCGCGCGCACGAGTACGTGGCCGAGCAGGTGCAGCGTCACATCGCCCTGCGGCTGATCGCGCCGGGTGAGTCGCTGCCCTCGGAGCGTGAGCTCGCGGCGACCTTCGGCGTCGGCCGGCCGACCATTCAGCACGCCCTGCGCCTCCTCGAGGCCGATCGCCTGGTCGAGACGCGGCGCGGGCGGCGAGGGGGGACGTTCGTGGCCACTCCGGCGCACGACGCCGGCGCGCTTGACGAGCTCATGCTGCGCGTCCTGCGCCAGCGGGGCGAGCTCGAGGAGGTGCTGGCCTACCGGCGGTTGGTCGAGCCGCGCGTCGCGCGCGAGGCGGCGCGCACCCGACATCGCGAGGACCTCACCGCGATGTCGCGCGCGATCGAGTGCATGGCGGGCGCCGCCAGCGAGGCGGATTACATGCGACACGACACCGAGTTTCACCTTGCGATCGCCCGCGCCACCCGCAACCGCTACCTGCTGGGAGCGATCGAGGACGTGCGGCTGCGCCTCAACGACGCCATGAGCCTGCTGCCCGAGTCAGACACCTGGCACCGCCGTCTGTCCGGCGAGCACGAGGCGATCGCGCAGGCCATCCACGCCCGCGACGGCGACGGCGCGGAGAAGGCGATGGACCTGCACGTTGCTGCCAGCGAGCTCAGCGTGCTCGCGATCCTGAACGCGATTCGCAGGAGACTCCAGGCATGATCGAGGCTTCCGCCACCCACGTCTTCCCGCGCCTGCTCGACCTGCCCTATCCCAACATCGTGCGCGGCGAAGGCGTGCGGCTCTACACCGATGAGGGCTTTCAGGTGCTGGACGCCTGTTCGGGCGGGGCGATGGTGGCCTGCCTCGGGCACGGCGAGCTCACGATCGTGGAGGCGGCGCGCGAGCAGGCACGCCGCATCTCCTACCTCTACAACCACCACTTCACCAACGAGCCGCAGGAGCGGCTGGCCGACCGGTTGCTCGAGGTCGCGGCCCCGGAGATGGCCCGCGTGCGCTTCACCTCGGGCGGTTCTGAAGCCAACGAGACCGCGTTGCGGCTGATCCGCCAGTACCACGTCGACCGTGGCCAGCCCAACCGCTGGCGGATCATCTCCCCGGGCCAGGCCTACCATGGGGCGCTGTTCGGCGCGCTGGCGCTGACCGGCAGGCGCAGCCTGCAGCAACCCTACGACGACTATCTCCCCGGCCACCTGCACATCGCCCCCGCCACGTGGCGCTTCGACCCCTCGGGCGAGGCGGCCTTGCAGGAGCTCGATCGCCTGATCGAGGAGTCCGGGCCCGACACGGTCGCGGCCTTCATGTGCGAGCCGGTGAGCGCGGCGGCGCTGCCGGGCTACACGGCGCCGGACGCGTTCTGGGAAGGGCTCGCGCAGCGGCGCGAGCGCCACGGCTTCTTGATCTGCTTCGACGAGGTGGTGACCGGCATGGGCCGCACGGGAAGCTGGTTTGCCGCCGACCAGCTGCCGCTTGCGCCCGACATCATCACCGGCGGCAAGGGGCTGGGCGCCGGATACGCACCGCTTTCCGCCACGCTTTGCACGCAGCACGTTTACGACGCGCTCGCTGCCGGCTCGCGCAACTTCGAGCATGGCCACACCTGGGACGGCGCTCCGTTGCCGTGCGCGGTCGGGCTGGCGGTGCTCGACGCCCTCGTGGAGCGGGACCTCGTGCGGCGCGTCTGTGACCGTGGACCCTCGCTGCGGGAGGAGCTCTCCCGCGCGCTGCGGGGCTCGGAGATCGTGCGCGAGGTGCGCGGCCGGGGCTTCTTGCTGGGGGTGGAGTTCGTCGATCCCCGCGACGGCGAGTCGCTGCTGCCCGACGAACTCGACGCCGCCGCGCTGGTCGATCAGGTCGCCTTCGAGCACGGCGTGCTCGTGACCTCGACGCACTCGAACCCCGACCGCTACACGGGAGATCAGACCCTGCTGGCGCCGGCGTTCACCGCCACCGACGCGGAGCTCTCCGAGATGGTGGAGCGTTTCGCCGCCAGCGTCGGGGAGGTCGAGCGGAAGGTGAAGCACGCGCTCACCGGGGCGGCGGCGTGACCTCCTCGCTTTCGGAACTCGCGGCGGCCGTGGGCGCCGAGAGCCCCGCCGGGGCCGAGTTCGTGCTACTCGGGCTGCCCGACATGCACGGCTCGGTCCGGGGCAAGGCGTTGCGGCCGACGGCGTTCGAGAGCGCGCTCGAACACGGCACCGTCATGACCGACCTGCTGCTCGCGCTCGACCCGACCGACGAGCCGATCACGACCTACGAGAGCTTCGGGATCCGCTCCGGCGCCGGCGATCTGGTTGTGCGCCCCGATCCCGACACGCTGCGTGAGCTGTCGTGGCTGCCGGGATGGCGGATCTGCCTGTGCACTCCCTGGTGGCCGGACGGCAGCCGCTGCGAGCTCTCCTCGCGCGAGGCGTTGCGCGGCGCGGTCGAGCAGATGGCGGCGCAGGGCCACGAGACGCTCGCCGCCTTCGAGTACGAGATCCGGGTTCGCGACGGGGAGGGCAGGCCCCTGTCGAGCGGCCTCAGCTACAGCATGGGGGAGATCGCTCGCTTTGAGCGCTTCGTCGCCGCGCTGCTGCCCGCGCTCGCGGCGCTCGGCGTCGAGATCTCGGCCGTCCACACCGAGGCGGGACCGGGGTTGCTCGAGCTCAACACGGTCGCCCACGACGGGCTGCGGGCTGCCGACGACGCCGCCTTCACGAAGCTGGCCGTCAAGGAGGTCGCGGCGTCGATGGGGCTTCACGCCAGCTTCCTCGCCAAGACCGCCCCCGGGGAGGAGGGCTCGAGCGGCCACGTGCACCTGTCGTGCTGGTCGGAGGGGGCGAACTCGTTCGCGGGCGCATCCGGCGACGCCACGGGCGCATCCGGCGACGCCGAGCTGCCCCCGCTCTTCGCCGCCGCCATCGCCGGCGTGCTCGACCACCTGCCAGCCGCCTCGCTGCTGCTCAATCCCACGATCAACTCCTACAAGCGGCTCGTGCCGGGCTGGTTCGCCCCTGTCAATGTCAGCTGGGGCCATGAGAACCGGTCCTGCGCGGTGCGAGCGA
>JAVKSP010000077.1:0-14257 GCA_039583645.1 Solirubrobacteraceae bacterium | reverse complement strand
GACCGGGGCCGGCGCACATGTGCGCCGGCCAATCCTATGAATATTTGCCTCTCGCCCGCATAACTCCCTCATCCACCGCTCTCACCAGCTGGGCGTGAAGCTCGGAATTCGCGGCCGAGATCGATGACATCTGGTACTCGTGGCCGGCGCCGAGCAGGCGGTGGCCGTCGAGCGGGGCGCCCCAGCCGTCGCTCACGACGCCTCCCGCCTCGGTCAGGATCAACCACGGCGCGGCCAGGTCGTAGGGGGAGTTGTTGAGGATCTGGCCGCCCCCCACCCGCTCGAATTCATTGCGCATGCCTGGAATCTCGTCCACCAGGCGCGAGCCCACCTCGACCACCGCGTCGAGCTGCCCGGTGGCGATGCGGGTCATGTTGAAGGCCTGTGAGCCCAGTTCGAACGTGCCCCCGCCCACCGAGGATGCGTCGATCAGCTCCGCCAGCACCTCGACCGTCGGGCGCACCGGCCGGCCGCGGAAGCCGTAGGCCCAGAACATTTGCGAGACATCGGTCTGGGAGCTGGGCGCCAGCGCCCGGGCCGCCCGCACCCCCTCGCCCCGGCGCGCCTCAAACCAGTCCCCCGATTTGATCTCGACCACGCACCCCGCGCGCACGTCGGCCATCGTGGGCTCACCGTCGCGCAGCGGCGCCAGCGCGACCGCCACGCAGGCCGACTCCAGCCCGGCCATCGCCGGCCGCGTGCCGTCGATCGGGTCGACCACCAGGACCTCTGTCGCACCGGGTGGCGCGACCAGGCCGCGGTCCTCGGAATAGAACGCGACCCCCGGCGCCCACTCCGCCACGAGCTCTGAGAGTGCGGACTCGGCCACCGCGTCGACGGCAAAGGTGACATCGCCGCCCGCCCCGCCGCGCAGCGGAGCGCGGCTTGCGGGCGCCCCGAGGTACGGGAGCACGCGTTCGCGGATGGCGAGCGCCAGTTCGAGGATCACACCGGCAGTTCGAGCGTGAAGACAGTGTCGCCCGGCGCCGAATCCACCGTCAGGCGACCGGCCATGCGCTCCGCCAGCTCGGAGGCGATCGCCAGGCCGAGCCCCGACCCCTGGGCGTCGTCTGCGGTGTAGAAGGGCTCAAAGATGCGCTGCAGGGCGCCCTGGTCGATGCCCTCGCCGTTGTCGCGGACCGCCAGTATCACCCGGCCGTTGAAGCGACGTGCGGTGACCACGATGCGGGTGCCGGCGGGGGTGTGAGTGAGCGCGTTGTCGATCAGGATGCGCACGATCTGGGCCACCCGCACAGGATCGCACTGGGCGTCGAGCGTGCGGGGGAGGTGCAGCTCAATGTGCGAATCGTGCTGCGCCAGCGAGGGCTCGAACTCGCCCGAGACCGAGCGCGTGAGCTCACCCAGGTCCACCTCTTCCTCGCGCAGCTCGAGCGAGCCGGCCTCCAGCTTTGACAGATCGAGCAGGTCGACCGACAGCTTGCGTAGCCGCTCGACCTGGACATGCACTTGCTCGAGGAAGCGGCGTCTGGTGTCCGAGTCCAGGTCCTCGTCCTCGAGCAGCTCGACGAATCCCCCCAGCGAGAAGATCGGCGTGCGCAGCTCGTGCGAGGCCGTCGCGATGAACTTCTCGCGCGCCGACTCCAGCTGCGCGAGCTGGCGCTGCATGTCGTTGAAGGTGAGCGCCAGCTGGCCGAGCTCGTCGCTCGAGTCGACCTGGATGGGGTGCCCGAACTCGCCCGCCGCGACGCGCTCAGCCGCGCGCTCGAGCCGCTTGACGCGCTGAGAGAGCCAGCGCGCGACCAGATAGCCGCCCACCAGCGCGAACAGCAGCGCGATTCCGCCCGCCACGAGGATCTCGTGACGGACGATCGAGACGTTGTGGATCACGTCTGAGACCGGGGTGTAATAGACGATCACGGCGTGGCCGTTGGAGACCGGATAGGCCGCCTCGGCGAGCGTGCGGGCCGAGGTGTTTTCGGTCGCGGTCTCGAGCCTGCCGCTGCGCAGCGCCCGGTAGGCCAGCACGACGGACGGGGCCGTCGAGGTCGATTTCGCGACCGGGGAGAGCTGGGGGGAGCCGTTGACCCGGTTGACCAGCAGCAGCGCCACTCGATCGCCTGAGCGCAGCGCCGCGGCGTCGACGCGGGACCTGACGACCCGCTGCGGCTGCGAGCCACCGACGGTTTGAGCGATCCGTCCCGACTCGCTGCGGGCCACCTGGGCGAGCGAGCTCAGCTTCTCGCCGAGCAGACGCGAGCCCAGCCCCGGCGCCACGTACACGTACAGGGCCGCGATCGCCAGCAGCGTGATCGCGAAGAACACCAGCGCGAGGCGGTTGCGCAGGGATCTCATCGGGGGCTAGCGCTCAGTTGCCGTCGGTGTCGCGGAAGCGGTAGCCCACGCCCCGCACCGTGAACAGGTACTCGGGATCCTTGGGGTCGCGCTCGATCTTCTCCCGCAAATGGCGGATGTGGACGTCGATCGTGCGCGGGTCGCGGTAGGCGGCGTCGCCCCAAACGCGCGCCAGCAGCATGTCGCGCGTGAACACCCGACCCGGGCTTCGTGCCAGGGCCGCGAGGATCTCGAACTCGACGAAGGTGAGCTGGGCATCGCCGCCCCGCACCCGCACGCTGCGCTTGGGGAAGTCGATGCGCAGCTGCGAGATCACGAGCGGCGCCTCGTCGGGCGCGGTCTGCACCGGACGCGACATGTCGACCCGGCGCAGCGCCGCCTTGACGCGGCTCGCGAACTCACGCATCGAGAAGGGCTTGGTGATGTAGTCGTCGGCGCCGAGCTCGAGGCCGACCACCTTGTCGATCTCCTCGGACTTGGCGGTCAGCATGATGATCGGGACGGCGCTCTTGGACCGCAGCCGGCGGCAGACCTCGAGGCCGTCGACCTTGGGCAGCATCAAATCGAGCACCACCAGGTCGAAGGCCTGTTCGTCGAAGCGGTCGAGCGCCTGCCGGCCGTCGGTGGCCTGCACGACGTCATAACCCTCCTTACGCAACGGATATGAGAGGAGCGTCTGGATCGACTGCTCATCGTCCACGAGCAGGATTCGCGCTGGTTGGTCTGGCACGCCAGCCCAAAGGGTAGTGCGCCACCCCCCGCCGCCATACATCCCGTTAACCTCTTCACGCCGATGCTCGATCCGCGGATCTACCGCACGGGCTTGGTCGCGGTGGTGTTTGCCGTGATCGTGTTCGCGTTTGCGTTGCAGGGACAGGCGGGGCCTCTGAGCACGACCCTCGCGCCCGACGCCTTCAACGGCCAGAACGCCTACAACAACACGGAGTCGCTCGCGTACGGCTACCCGCGGCGACGGGCGGGCTCGGTGCAGGACGGCGCACTGGGCAGCGTGATTGCGGCACGGCTGCGTTCGGATGGCTACCACGTGCAAAAGCAGTGGTTCAGCGCCGCGACGCCGACGGGCCGGCGTCGCATGTTCAACGTGATCGGCGTGCAGCAGGGCCTGTCCAATGCCGCGATCGTGCTCGTCGCCCACCGCGACGCGATGGGCTCGCCCGCGCTGGCCGAGCAATCAGGCACCGGCGTGCTGCTCGAACTCGCGCGCGTGCTGTCCGGGGAAACCCTCAGGCACACGCTTGTGATCGCCTCGACCACAGGTTCGCCCGGCGCTGCCGGCGCAGCCAAGCTCGCCGCGGGGCTGGGGCGGCCGCTTGAGGCGGTGATCGCGCTCGGCGACACGGCCGGCGCCAAGGTGCGGCGGCCACTGGTGGTGCCCTGGTCCGACTCGACAGCGCTCGCCCCCCCGCTGCTGCAGAGCACGGTCGCCTCGGCGCTGCGCTCGCAGGCCGGGCTCTCGGCGGGGAGCCCGAGCCTGCTCGGCGAACTGGCCCACCTGGCGTTCCCCTTTGCGCTGACCGAGCAGGCGCCGTTCAACGCGCGCGGGATCCCGGCGGTGACGATCTCCACATCGGGCTCGACGGCGGCGCCAGCGGATGAACGGATCAG
This sequence comes from Solirubrobacteraceae bacterium, assembly GCA_039583645.1. Taxonomy (GTDB): domain Bacteria; phylum Actinomycetota; class Thermoleophilia; order Solirubrobacterales; family Solirubrobacteraceae; genus Palsa-465. Next base: position 10,318 of record JAVKSP010000077.1, on the reverse strand, counting down.
CATCTCGCGCGAGACGCGTGTGGGCCGGGCCGCGCTATGGGCGGCCAACGCCGTCGACGGCAGCCAGTCCATCCCCGCCCCCTCGACCTACATGACGCTCGGCGGCAAGCTCGTGCCCGAGTGGGTGATCGAGCTCCTCGTTCTGATGCTGATCCTGCCGGCCGCGGCGACCACGCTCGACGGCTTCGCCCGCGCCCGCCGCCGCGGCCACCTGGTGGCACGGCGCTTGCTGTGGATCGGCGTGTGCGCGCTTCCCTTCATCGCGGTGGTCGTGATCACACGCCTGCTCGGCGCGACAGGCCTGCTCAACGCGCCGGCAGGGCCCGTCGGTGCTCGAACCTTCCCCCTGGGCGGCGGCGGAATCGCGACCGTGGCCTGCCTCGCGGTGCTGGTCATCGGTTCCTTCGCATGGCTCTACAGGCGCGGTCTGGTGCGGGCGCTGGTGGGCCGCGACGGCGCCGGCCGCGCACGGCCCCAGATCAGCGCCGAGGCCAACGGAAATGGGAGCGGCGCACCGAACGGCAAACACCGGCGCGAGGCGCTCGGGGACCCGGGTGCGGTCGCGGCGACGCTGATCCTCGCCTGTGCGCTCGCGCTCGTGGCGTGGGTCGTCAACCCATTTGCGGCGCTGTTGCTGGTGCCGGCGCTGCACCTCTGGCTGGTCGCGCTCGCGCCGGCGGCGCGGCTCGGGCGCGCCCTGCGCGTGGCGATGCTGGCGCTCGGGTTCGCGCTGCCGCTCGCGGTTGTCGCCTATTACGCCGTGACGCTCGGACTCGGCCCGGGTGCGCTGATCTGGACCGGGCTGCTGATGGTCGCCGGCGGTCAGCTGGGCCTACCGACCGCGGTCCTGATGTGCCTGGCGCTGGCTGTTGCGATCAGCGCGGTCGCAAATGCTGTCGCGATCCTCATGGCCAAGGTCGACCGGACGCCCCCCGTTACCCCGATCACGGTGCGCGGACCCGTCACCTACGCTGGTCCAGGCTCGCTCGGCGGCACTGAGTCGGCGCTGTCGCCTCCCGCCCTGCGCCGGTGACCACGACGCGCACCCAGCCGTGGCTGGCGCAACGCGGCTGGGCCGGTCCACGGACGCCGCGGCCACCACGACGGCTAGGCGCCCGGCTGTTCAGAGACCTGTCGCTGGTGCTGGTGATCTCGGGCCTGCTGATGCTGGCCGATGCCGGTGCCACGCTGCTGTGGCAAGAGCCGCTGAGCGCCGCGATCGCCCTGATCGAGCAGAGCAACCTCGACCGGCGCCTGCTCGGCTACGGTACCGCGCCGCTCTCGCGACTCGACCTTCAGGCGCTCGCTCGGCTCAGGGCATCGCAGCAACGGGTCGCGTTCCTGGCACGGCAGGAGGCGCGCGTGGCGAAGCCCGGTGAGGCGATCGGCACGATCACGTTCCCCCGGCTGGGGGAGCAGTACACGGTCGTGCAGGGCACCGACGAATCGAGCCTCCAGCGCGGGCCGGGCCACTACCCCCAGACGGCCTTCCCCGGTTTAGGGCAGACGACCGCGATCGCCGGTCACCGCACGACCTACCTGGCGCCGTTCCGCCATCTCAACGAGTTCAAGCGGGGCGACAGGATCTTCCTCAGGCTGCGCTACGCCCGCTTCGAATATGCGGTGCAACGCATACAGATCGTGACTCCGACCTCGTGGTGGATCATCAAGAACCACGGCTATGGCCGGCTCGTGCTCTCGGCCTGCAACCCGCTCTACTCGGCGGCTCAGCGCATCGTCGTGTTTGCGCGCATACGGCGTGTGGTGCCGCTGGGGCCGGCAATCGTGCGTGGGCCCTCTTCTGGAGGGGGCTAAAGGACGTGTTCATAGCCCGCTAGCTGCGTCGGGGCATCGACGAACGCCGCCTCCGCCGGCCCTGCAGCCACCCGGCCCACCCAGGTCAGCGCGGCGGCCTGCTCGGCCGGCATCCTGGCGCTCGGCGGCACGCACACGCACAGCTCGTAGTCCTCGCCTGCGGTCGCGGCGAAGATGCCTGGATCGATGTCGAGCTGCCGCGCAACTTCGATCACGCCCGGCGCAAGCGGCAGGGCTTGCAGCGAGAACTCGAGCCTTGCCTGGCTTGCCCGCGCGAGATGGCCGGCGTCGGTGGCGAGACCATCGGAGAGATCGATCATCGCGTGAGCGCCGGCTCGCGCGAGCGCCCGACCCTCGCGGGTGCGGGGCTCGGGCTGGGCGTAACCCGCACGCAGCGCGCAGGCAACGCGCTCCTCGGGCACCTCGGCGCGGCCCTCGAGCAGCGCCAGACCCGCGCCCGCGGCGCCCAATGGGCCGCTCACGCCGACCAGATCCCCTGCGCGGGCCCCGTCACGCGCCACCAGCGCTCCGGGGTCGTCCGCCCAGCCGACGACCGTGAAGCAGATGCTGAGCGCCGGCGCGCGCGTGACATCACCGCCCGCGATGGCCATGCCATGGCTCGCGCCCAGCGCGTGGGCGCCCTTGATCAACTCCCGCACCGCGGCCAGCTCCGTGCCCTGAGGCAGACCGAGCGCGAGGTAGGCCTCGCCTGGATCTGCGCCCATCGCTGCCAGATCCGACAGGGCCGCGGCCAGCGCGCGGTGCCCGATCTCGCGCGCGCTGAGTTGCTCCCGGCGGAAATGAACCCCCTCGACCATCATGTCCGTCGAGGTGACCGCATACCCCCTGCCGCGGGTCACGGCCGCGTCGTCACCCATGCCGCGGATGAGGTTGGGATTGTCGTTTTGAGGCTCGAGGAGAGCCTCAATCGCCGCTATGAGCTCGGACTCACGCAGCGGTCACTTATGCCGGTAGACGATCCGCGCTCTGTCGAGGTCATACGGCGAGAGCTCGACTCGGACCCGATCCCCGGGAAGGATGCGGATCCGGAAGCGCCGCATCTTGCCGGCCACATGTCCGAGCACCACGCGGTCCATGTTGTCGAGCTTGACGCGGAACATCGCGTTGGGCAGGGCCTCGACGACCTCGCCCTCCAACTCGACCTTTTCTTCCTTGGCCATGCGCTCGCAGAAGCTAGCAGCGCTTCAGCGTTCTCACCTATCCGTGCTTCTTGGGCGGGCCGCCGTTGCCTGGGCCCGGCGGTTTGCCGGTCTTCTTCGGATTGGGCTGCGGGCCGCCGGGAACGACGGGCGGAGGTGATCCCTGGGGCGGGCTCGAGAACGCGCCCGGAGCCGGCACCGTGGCCGAGGGAGTCGAAGCCGTCGGGTGCGGCGGGGAGGCGCTGGAGACCGAATGCGGCCCCTTGAACTGAACCCCTGTCCAGGGGGTCGTCGGCGGCGCGAAGTCGCCGCAATACCCGCCCGACGCGGCCTGCATGAAGTCGTGCCAGATGGGGGCCGCAAGCGTGCCGCCAAATCCATTCGGCATGCCGATGTTCCCCTGTGGATAGCCGACCCACACGGCGGTCGCGAGTTTGGGCGTGTAGCCGACGAACCAGGCGTTGGCGAGGTTTTCCGCCGTGCCCGTCTTGCCGGCGGCAGGACAGCCGTAACCCGCCGCTGTGCCTGTGCCTTGCGTGATCACGCCCTCGAGCACCTTGGTGGCCGCATAGGACTCGCCGTAGCTGAACACGCGGTGGCGAGGGGCGGTGAAGTAGACCGTGCGACCGTTCGGGAAAACCACCTTCGAGATTGCCCGCACCGGCGCGTGGATGCCGCCGGCCGCGAGCGTCGAGTAGGCGTCGGCCATCTCGAGCGGCGTCACGCCGTAGGTGAGACCGCCGATCACCTCGGCGGGGTTGCCGGTCAGCTTCGAGACGATCCCCATCGCATGCGCCATGCGATCGAACTTGTCCATCCCCAAATCGACCGCGAGCTGGGCAAAGACCGTGTTATCGGAAATGATCGTGGCCCGTGTGATGCTGATGCGGCCCTGGTAGGTGAGCTCAGCTGTGTGGACGGACCACGTCGGATCGCTGGGGAGCCACCCCGCTGCGAGGAAGTGCGAGTTGTAGAAGGTCTTGCTCGGATCCCCGTCGTAGTCGTGAATCAGGGTCATCAGCGCGAAGACCTTGAAGGACGAGCCCGGCTGCCGGTGCGCCTGCGTCGCGTAGTCGAAACTCGACTTCTGATAGCTCGAGGTGTTGGCGATCGCGACGAGGTCGCCCGTACCCGGGTCGACCGCGGCGAGCGCCGCCGCGGGCTGCCCGGGCCCGCCTTCGTGGGCGAGCACCGCCTGCTGCGCGAGAACCATGTCGTGCGGCTGGATCGTCGAGTAGATCTTCAGCCCGCCCTGGTCGACGGCCGGGCACGGCGTGGTCGGCGTGTGGCCCGGGCAGAAGCGCTGGTCCAACTCCTGAACGATGTAGTCGAACGCGTACTGATACTTGCGACGATCGAAGGCCAGGCTGTGGCGGACCTCGAGCGGCTCAGCGTTGGCTTTGTTGGCCTGCGCCTGCGTGATGTAGTGCGACTGGACCATCGCCTGCAGGACGTTGTGGCGACGCGCGCGGGCCAGGCTCGGGAACTCGAACGGGTTGTACGAGGTGGGCGCCTGGGGCAACCCCGCCAGCAATGCCTCCTGGGCCAGATCGAGCTTTGACACCGGCTTGGCGAAGAACATCTGGGAGGCCGCAGCGACTCCGTACGCCGTCTGGTGGTAGACGGTGCCGTAAGGCACATCGTTCATGTAGCTGTCGAGGATCCAGTTCTTGCTGTGCTTGCTGTACAGCTCCTGCGCCAGCTTGGCCTGCTTGATCTTGTACTGCAGGTTGTGCGTGACCCCATGGAGGTAGAGGTTGTCGACCAGCTGCATCGTCAGCGTGGAGGCTCCCTGCAGCGAGCCGCCGCCGCTCAGCACGTCCTTGATCGCGGCTCGCACGATGCCGGTGTAGTCGAGCGCGCCGTGGTGCCAGAAGCGGCGGTCCTCGATCGCGACCGTGGCGTTCTTGAGCGTCTGCGGGATCTGCGAGCCACTGACCGGGGTGCGCAGCACCGACGAGTTGATGTAGCCCATCAGCTGGCCGTTGCCCGCGTAGACCTTCGACAGCTGCCCAGGCGTGCGCGGTTTCAGCTGGCTGAGGTTGGGGGCCGAATTGGCGACCGAGGCGACCCAGCCGACAGCCGCGCCCACCGCGATCCCGAGCCCGCCGAGGAACACGAGCGCCGAGACGACGATCGTGCGCCTGAGGGGATGTCCGCGGCGGCGGTCACGGCGCCGCTTTCGTTCGCGTCGGCTCATAAAAGCAATGGTCGCGGTGTCGCTGCGCGCGGCTGCAAAGCCATCAGCGAAGCGGAAACGAGGCTAGTTTACCCGCAAGGTTGTTCGGCTCAGCGCACCAGCCTCCTGCCGGCGCAACGCCGGCGGCGGTGCTATTTGACGCACTCGGGACGCTCGTTGAACTCGAGCCTCCCGCGCCCTCGCTGCGCCGCGAACTGGCGCGGCGCACCGGTCTCCGAATCACGGCCGCGGAAGCGGAGCACGCGATCGCCGCCGAGATCGTCTATTACCGCGCCCACCTCGACGAGGCTCGCGATCACGCGAGTCTCGCCCGCCTGCGGCGCCGCTGCGCCGCTGTGCTCCGCGCAGCGCTTCCGCCCCGCGCCCGCGCACTCGAGCTCCGCGTGGTCGAGGAAATTCTGTTAGACGCGCTGCGCTTCAAGGCATTCGACGACGCCCGTCCCGCATTGCGGGCAGCTCGGCAGGCGGGTGCCCGCGTAGTTGTCGTCTCCAACTGGGACATCTCGCTTGCTGGCGTGCTCGCACAGCTCGGTCTCGCCCCGCTGCTCGACGGCGTCGTCACCTCCGCCTCGGCCGGGGCGCGCAAGCCCTCGCCCCAGATCTTCTCGCCGGCACTGGGGCTCGCGGAGGTCCCCCCCGAAGCCGCGCTGCACGTGGGCGACAGTCTTGCCGAGGACGTCGCGGGCGCCCGCGCCGCCGGCATCCCCGCGGTGCTGGTACGCCGCGACGGCAGCCCGGGGCCGCCCGGGGTGAGGACGATCTCGACACTGGCAGAGCTCCCGTCCGTCTGGCCGCTCTCGCCACGGCCCACCCTCGATCCCGGCAATCCCTCCCACCGGTCGCCTTAACCTTCCTCCGGTGACGACGCCAGAGGACACCGGCGAGCGCAGCAACTGGCAACCGTGGACCGCGCCGGCCGCGCTCATCGCGGGGTTCGTGCTCGGGCTCTTCGCGGCCTCGATCGTGGCCGCAATCGGGGGCGCCTCCGCCAACCCGTCCCACCCCAGCACCGCGGTCGCGCTCACCGACTCGATCGTCTTCGATCTCTCGCTGCTCGCGGTGGCGATCTACTTTGCGCGCCTGCGGGGACGCCTGCGTGCCGCCGACTTTGGCTTTCGCCGCATACCGCTGCGCCTTGGCTTGGCTGCCTTCTTCGCCGCGGGGATCGTGTACTACGTCGGCACCGCAGTTTATGCGGCGCTGCTGCACCTGCACGGAAGCGAGAAGCTGCCGAGCGAGCTCGTCGGCAAGGGCACCGCCGCGCTGGTCGGAACGGCGCTGTTCGTGTGCGTGGTCGCGCCGATTGCTGAGGAGACCTTCTTCCGCGGCTTCTTCTTCGGCGCGCTGCGGCAGTGGCGGATCCCCATCGCCGGGCGCGACGCAGGCACGCTGCTGGCAGCGGTGCTGACAGGAATCGTGTTCGGGCTCGCGCACGTGGGTTCGGCGCCCGCGAAGTACCTCGTGCCGCTCGGGTTTTTAGGCTTCGTGCTGTGCCTGGTGCGATGGAGGACCCGCTCGCTGTACCCCTGCATGGCACTCCACTCGGTGAACAACTCGCTGGCGCTCGGAATCAACCAGCTGCACTGGAGCAGCGGCGCCATCCTCGCGCTGATGGCGGGCTCGCTGCTGGCCATCACGGCGCTCACCGGCCCACTCTCGATGCGCCGGCCGGCACCGGCGGGGGTGTGATGGGGCTCGACGGCGCACGCGCACGGCTCATCGCCGAATTGCGCGAACACGCGCTTGTGATCGGCGAAGTTGAGCTCACCAGCGGACGCACCGGCCAATACCTGGTGGACGCCAAGCGCGCGATCCTGCGCCCGGCGGGCTTCACGGCGTTGGCGGAGCTCGTCGCCGATCAGGCGCAGGCGTGGGAGGCGACAGCTGTCGGCGGGATGACGATGGGCGCGGACCCAATCGCCTGCGCGGCCCTGGCAGGCGGCGCCCGCGTGAAGGCCTTCTTCGTGCGCAAGGAGGTCAAGCAGCACGGCCTCTCCCGCCGCATCGAAGGTCCGCTGCTTGAGCCGCATGACCGCCTGATGGTGGTCGAGGACGTGGTCACGACCGGCGGCTCGACGATTCGCGCGCTCGAGGCTGTGCGCGCCGAGGGGCATTCCGTGTGCGGTGTGCTGGCGATCTGCGATCGGCTGACCGGGGGCGCGGCCGCGATCGAGCAGGCGGCCGCCGCACCTTTCGTCGCGCTGACCACGATCGACGAGATCTACCCGGAGCGACCCGACCGCTCCTAGAGCTGTTCATCGCCCCGCCGCGTCGCGATGTGCTGCTCGATATCGACGGGCTCCCGCGCCCGCCTGGCGCGAACTGGTTTGCTCGCAGCGCTCGGCGCACGGCCTGAATCCGGCTGCGGGTCTGGTCGCGGGCGCTGGAGTCACAGCCGATGACCAGCTCGCGGTCGAACTTCGCCGCGGCTTGCTCGAGCTCGAAGGCTCCGAGCTCCGGAGCGACGGCCGTGATAGTGACCGGCGTGCCGCCGCGGGTCGAGCAGGCGGCCCTGGTTGCCGACCACCAGATCGCGTAGCTCGCCCGGGGTGAAATCGGAGTAAGGGGGCGCGTCGGGGTCGAAGCGGTAGATGGCGCCGTTCATGCGATTTTGGCTGGCCATCGGCCAGTGCCCCCGGCAGGAATCGAACCTGCATCCCGCGCTTAGGAGGCGCGTGCTCTATCCATTGAGCTACGAGGGCTGGAGTGACAGAGGGTAGATCGAGCGATCGCGTCGGAGCGGGCTGCCAGAAGTGACCACGAGGGACGTTTGGCCGGCGCCGAGAACATTGGGCCTCGGTTAAACAGAAATGACAAGGGCACCCCGAGTGTGATAATCCGCGCACTGTGGAGGAGGGATCCAGCTACCGAGGCGGAACCCGGTACGGCGCAACGCGCTGCTGGGATCACAGTTGCTGGCCTTCGTCGCTCACATGACACCCCTCCCTCTGAGAGGACGTTAATGGCGCGCGAGGTAGCTGAGCGGGGCTAGAGGATGGGCATCGGTACAGCTAAGGGGGCCACTCAGGGATGAGCGTAGTTCCGGCCGAAGCGGGACTCGAATCCCCCGAGGGCGTCGTCGAATCGATCGAGCTCGTCGGCGGCGAGATCGAGGCTCGCACGCCCTGGCAGTTGTTCTGGCGGCGCTTCCGCGCCGACCGCGTGGCTGTGGCGTCGGCCATCTTCATCGTGCTCCTGATCCTGGTTGCGGTTCTGGCGCCGGTGGTCGTCAGTTTGATCGGGGTAACGGGTCCCGACCAGGCGACGAGCGCTCGCACCATCTTCGGAACGCCGCTGGGCCCAAGCTCCGCTCACCCGTTCGGTACCGACGAGCTGGGGCGCGACATCCTCGCGCGGACGATCTACGGGTCTCAGGTCTCGCTCGAGGTCGCGTTTATCGCCACTGGAGCCGCGGTACTGATCGGCGTGACGATCGGAGTCGTCGCCGGGTTCTTCCGCGGGTGGGTCGACTCGCTGCTCGGGCGACTGATGGACGTGGTGCTGGCGTTCCCGATTCTGCTTTTGGCGATCGGCCTTGCCTCGGCATGCTCGCTCGGCCGCGGATGTCTCGGCGGACTGATCACTCCGGGGCGCGTGACCCTGATCGTCGTGATTGCACTGTCGTCGTGGCCCTACATCGGCCGCATCGTGCGCGGGCAGGCGCTGTCCGTGCGGGAGAAGGAGTTCGTCGAAGCGGCGCGGGGGCTGGGAGCATCCAACCGGCGCATCATGGCGAAGGAGCTCTTGCCCAACCTGGTCGCGCCGATCATCGTCTACTCGTCGCTGATCCTCCCCACCAACATCTTGTACGAGGCAGCGCTCTCATACCTGGGCGTGGGCGTGCAGCCGCCGACCGCAAGCTGGGGACAGATGATCGCCGACGCGTCCAGCTACACCAGCGCCTGGTGGTACATGGTCTTCCCGGGGGTCGCGCTCATGATCACCGTGCTTGCGTTCAACCTGGTCGGCGACGGCCTCCAAGACGCCCTGAACCCGAAGACCGGACGATGAACTTGACCTTGCAAATCCACTACATAACGAGTCATACACCTACGAAGGAGGAAGAGGACTAGATGCGTCCGATTCGATTGGCGCTCGTGCCCGCGGTAGCAATCGCGTGCGCGATCGTCGTAGCCGCGTGCGGGTCGAGCGGCGGTGGCGGCACGACCAGCGGCAGCGGCCTATCGCTCAAAGGCCTCGCGAACACGAAGCCGAGCTCAAGTCAGCACAGTGGCGGGACCTTGCATGTGATCTCAAACGAGGGGTGGGAGCACCTGGATCCCCAGGCCTCCTACTTCCAGATCGATTACCTGGTCGTGTACGTCACGCAGTCGCCGCTGTACACGTTCACGCCGACCAGCCCGACGAACCCGGTGCCGCTGCTGGCGAAGGGACCCCCGAGCGTAACCAACGGGGGCAAGACGGTGACCGTGCACATCAAGCCGAACTGGAAGTTCAGCCCGCCGGTCAACCGCACCATCACCTCCAAGGACGTCGCCTTCGGGTTCGAGCGCATGTACAACTCGAACGTGGAGAACGGCTATGCAGCCGGCTACTTCCCGATCGTCGGCGCGAAGACGGCCGTGGGTGACCGCCCGATCCCGGGCATCAGCACCCCGAACAACACGACCATCGTGTTCCACCTGACCAAGCCGTTCGGCGGCACGATGGCCAAGGCGCTGACGCTGCCGGGGACGGCGGCGATGCCCGCCAACTACCCGCCGCTGGTCAAGGCTGACAAGAGCGCCCCGTCGGCGTGGGACAGCAATCCCACGCAGCAGGTGTTCACCGGTCCGTACATGATCAAGAGCTACAGCGCAGGTCGCAGCCTGACCCTGGTCCGCAACCCGAACTGGGTCAAGTCGGTGGACGGCGTGCGTCCGGCGTACGCCGACAAGATCGTCTGGAGCGCCGGCAACGACCCCACAGTCGCCGCGCGCCAGACGCTCGACAGCAAGAACCTGCTGATGGCCGACGGTCCGCCTGCGCCGATTCTGCAGTCGGCCTACTCGAGCCACAAGACGCAGCTCTCAATTGCGCCGCTTGGTATCTACTACGCGGCGCTGAACACGCAGGTGCCGCCGTTTAACAACGTCAACCTGCGCAAGGCAGTCATCGCGATGCAGAACCGCCAGGCGTACCT
>JAVKSP010000076.1:0-14835 GCA_039583645.1 Solirubrobacteraceae bacterium | reverse complement strand
CCGGGGCCGGCGCACATGTGCGCCGGCCCAATAATCAGGAACCCTGGCCCGCCGGGATCATGCCGTGGGTCTCCAGGAACTGGGTGGCCACCGCGGCGGGGTCGAGGTGCTGGTCAACCTGCTCGTTGAGCTCGCGCATCGTAGGTAGCGTCAGCAGCGCGCTCACGGCATTGATGGTGGCCACGAACGTGGGGCCCTCTGCCTTCAGCACCTTCTGCGTGACCACCGGGACGACGTTGCCCCACCCGAGTACGCGCTTGGGATCGACCAGCACCCGGTAGTCGCCGGTGGCGAGCGAGCCGTCGGTCAGGTTGACCTCCGCCGCCTGCACGGCGCCGGTGTCAAGCGCGTCGTACTGACCGCCGACCGGCAGCACCTTGTAGATCGGTGGGGGCAGGTTGTAGACGCGCTCGAGCGCCGGCAGTCCGCTCGCTTTGAACTGCAGCGGCCCACCTACCGTCAGCGCGGACGAGAACGGGCCGAGATCGGCGATCTGCCTGAGGCCGTGGGTGCGCGCGAAGTAGTCGGTCACCACGATCGCGGGTGTGTTCCCAAACGGGGTCGGCTTCAGCAACTCGAAGCCGTGCGACAGCGCGTATTGCTGACCCGCCTGATAGGCGCCGTGGAAGCTCCTGAACTTGGTCGTGTCATGCGCGACGTCCTGGTTCCACGCGTCGATGTATTCGGGGTACAGATCGAGTGTGCCCTGCCGCATGGCGTGGATGGTCACGCCGGTCGGGCCGATGTTGCGGTTGAGCGAGACCGGGAAGCCGCGCGCGGCGAGTGCCTGCTCGTAGAGCTCGCCGAGCACGAACTGCTCGGGCGTGTTCTTGTCACCCACGGTGATGGCGGGGCGCCCGCTGCCTGGCAGCTGTGCGGTGGTGGTGCTCTGGGTGCTCGGGCCGGTCGCGGCCGAGGCCTGATGGGGGCCGCCGCCGCCGCACCCCGCCGCCAGCGCCGCGAGTGCCGCGGTCAGCATCGCTCCCACCGCCTTGGCCGGGATCTCGCGCATCTAGAGTCCGGCCGCCCGCCTGGCCGTGGCGTGCGCCGCTCCCTCCAAGCGGTCGTCGAGCGGCTCCAGCGGTTGCTCCAGACCGAGCGCGGTCGCGATCAGCCAGTCCGCGAACCAGACGTTCTTCGGCAGCAGCGGCCCGTGCAGATAGGTGCCGATCACCGAGCCGGCGCGCGCGCCCTCCAGCCCGTCCTCGCCGTTGTTGCCGTAACCGCGGATCACCTTGCCGAGCGCGCGGGCAGAGGCGCCCAGATACGTGCGTCCGCCGTGGTTCTCGAAGCCCGCCAGGACCTGCGGTCCCGGGCAGCGCTCGAGCTCGACCTCGATCGCGACGTTGCCGATCAGCCGTTCTGGCCCCTTTCCGTCCGCGCCATCCTCGCTGCGGACGGTGTGCAGATCGAGCAGGCCCGCCCCCGGCAGGGTTTCCCCGCCCAGTTGGTAGGAGTGACCGAGCAGCTGGTAGCCACCGCAGACGGCCAGGATCACCGCACCTCGCTGCGCCACCTCGTGCAGCGCTGAGCGCTTGTGCTCGGCGAGGTCGTGGGCGCACAGCCGCTGGTCGCGGTCCTGGCCGCCGCCGATGTAATAGAGGTCGGCCGCGGCGGGATCGAGCGCGTCGCCCAGGCTCGCTGAGCGCAGCGAGAAGCCGATCCCGCGCCAGGCGCAGCGACGCTCTAACAGCAGCAGATTGCCGCGGTCGGCGTAGATGTTCATCAGCTCGGGGTACAGGGCGAGCACGCGCAGCTGGGGGGAGCTCTCAGGCACGCAGCATCACCACCTCGCTGCCGGCGTAGTCCGCGGTCGCCGGGACGGCGACCCGGCCGGCCGGCGTGAAGCCCGAAGACGCGCCTTCGCGCTCGAGCTCGAGCGGCTTGAGGCGGTCGAGCAGGATGCGGTCGTGGGCCACGGTGCGCTCCCCCGAACGCGCTACGATCTCGCGCCGGCGCTCGAGCACGAAGCCTTCGCTCGCGGCGTAGATCGCGGTCGGGTGACTGCAGTACAGGGCCCCATCGCGCTCGCACATGTCGGGCACGGGGGCCGGGCTGTCCGCGGCCACCTCGTACTCGGGGAGCTCGGCGCTGATGGCGGCCGCCAGCAGCCCTCCGGGGCGCAGATGTGCGCGCGCTGCCGCGAGCAGCCTGGCGCGGCCCGGTGCTCCGCCCAGGAGCTGGATCGTCTGCATCGGCACCAGGCAGAGCGCGAACCGCTTTTCAAGCTGGAAGGCACGCGCGTCCGCGAGCGCGGTGTCGACCGCGAGCCCCTCGGCGCGGCGCTCGAGCTGCTCGAGCAGAGCCGGATTGTCGTCGAGCGCCGTGACCTCGTGTCCGCGGCGCGCCAGGTCGAGCGAGACCCTGCCGCTGCCGGCGCCGAGTTCCAGGATGGGGGAGCCCTCGGTCTCCGCCAGCTCCCGCCACAGCTGCAGGTCCTCCGTGTAGGAGCCGCATTCGAGCTCGTGCCAGATGACGTCGTTCATCGCCAGAAAGGCTCGCTGTAGCCGCGCGCGGCGAGCTCCTCGCGCAGCTCAAGCAGAGCGGTGTAGGTGGGAAGCACGAACAGTGGGCGGTCCGAGAAGGAGGCGGAGGCGAGCGCGGCGTCGAGCGCGTTGGGCAGCGCGGGCACCACCATCATGCGATCCTCGGGCAGGCCCGCGTACTTGAGCCGCACCGCGAGCTCGGCGGCCCGCGTGCCCGCGCAGGTGATGCGACGGGTGCTCCCCACCAGCAGCTCAAAGTCCGCGTCCCAGATCCAGGAGACGTCGCGCCCGTCGGCGATGCCGTCGTTCAGCACGCCGAGGAGGTCGAGCTGGCCACCCTCGAGCGTGAGCGTGCGCATGATCTCGTTCGCGCCGGCGGGATTCTTCATCAGCAGGACCTGGAGCTCGACGGACCCGATCGTGATCCGCTCGGCGCGGCCGAACGCCGCCTTGACAGCCTCCAGGCCGGTCGCGACCGCGTCGAGGCCGATCCCCAGCTCCAAGCACAACGCCGCAGCGCCGAGCGCGTTGTAGACGTTATAGAGCCCCGGGAGGGGCAGCGTGACGGCGGCCGAGCCGTCCGGAGTGCGCAGTGTGAAGCGGGCGGAGCGTGTTCCTCGCAGCTCGATCCGCTCGGCGGCGAGCGAGGGCGCAGGCCGCTGCTGGCCGCAGTTCTCGCAGCGATAGCGCCCCAGGTGGCCGAGATAGATCGCTTCGTAGTTGTAGGCGGCGCCGCAGCGGCGGCAGTGCTTGGAGTCGGCGGCGTGTTCGAGCGTCTGGCCGGCGAGCGCGGCGTCCTCGATCCCGAAATAGCTGACGCGTCTGGCGCCGGCCCCGCTGTCGGGCAGCCCCCTGCCGAGGTCAGCGACCAGCGGGTCGTCGGCGTTCAGCACGAGCGTGGTCGAGGCCGGAAGCGCCGCCGCCACCGAGGCCCAGCGGTCCGCGATCGTCTCGAGCTCGCCGTAGCGGTCGAGCTGATCCCGGAACAGATTCGAGAGCAGGATGGCGCGCGGGGACAGCTCGGAGACCATCTGCTCGAGCCAGAACTCGTCTACCTCGAAGAGGCCGAACTGAGCGTCGATCGCGCCCCCCCGACGGGCTGCGGCGAGCAGCGCGGACGCCACTCCACCCGCCATGTTCGCCCCGGCCCGGTTGTGCACGAGGCGCAGCCCCGCCCGCTCGAGCACCGATGCAGTCATCGCGGCGGTGGTGGTCTTGCCGTTGGTGGCCGAGACGACGGCGGACCCCTGCGGCAGCCGGCTCGCCAGCTCTGAGATCGCGTGGGGCTCGAGTCCCATCAGCAGCTTGCCGGGGAGGCTCGTGCCGCCACCGCGGCCGGCCCGGCGCGCGAGACCGCCCACCGCCCGCGCGGCAACGATCTTCGTCCCGAGCAGCGTCATGCCGCGGTCACCAGGGCATGCAGGGTATCTGCGATCGCCACGGGCTTTGGATCGCCGGCCGCCTCGGCCTCGGCGCGCGTGCTCACGCCGCTCAGCACGATCGCGGCGTCGAGTTGGGCAGCGGCTGCTCCGGCCAGGTCCGAGTCGATTCTGTCGCCCACCATCAGCGCGCTTCCAGGTCCGAGCCGGTCGAGCGCGGTGTGGAACATCTGCGGCTGCGGCTTGCCGACGATGCGCGCCTGCCGGCCCGTGGCATATTCCAGCGCCGCCACGATCGCGCCGGTTCCGGGCCAGGGGCCGTCCTCGCGCGGGAACGTGCGGTCGCGTCCGGCGGCGACCATCTCCGCGCCGCGCAGCACGGCCTGAGTGGCCGTGCGCAGCTCGTCGAAATGCAGGTCATCGTGCCCCGCCACAACCACCAGCTCCGCGTGCGGGGCACGCTGGGTGCCGTTGACGATGCGCATGCCGGCGTCGGCGACATGGCGGAAGATCGCGGGAGCACCGATGACGTAGGTCGAGGTGCGCGAGCGGCCCTGGGCGAGCACGTGCTGTATCGCGGCGCCCACCGTCACCACCTCGCCCAGCGAGGCCTGGATGCCCACGTTCCACAGCTTGCGGACGTACTCCTCCGGCGAGCGCCGCGGGTCGTTTGTCAGGTAGGCGACTGACTTCCCCGCTGCCCGCAGTGCGGCGATCGCCTCGACCGCGCCGGGGGTGGGCTGCTCGCCGACCCACACGCAGCCGTCGAGGTCGAGGAGCACGTGGGCGTAGCGATCGAGCAGGGGGGAGAGGGTCATCGGTCTGCTCAGAACAGCGCGCGCTGCTCGCTCTCGGGCGGGGCGAGGCACTCGGGCCCGTCGTAGCGGGCGTCGTTGACCGCGGGCCCGACCGCCTGCAGCGCGGTCTCGTCGGCGGCCAGACCGGTCGCCAGCTCATAGAGCACGTCAGGCGGAGTCGCGGCGTCGAGCCAGGCGGTTTCGTGCTCGGGCGCGAGGATCACCGGCATGCGATCGTGCAGGCCCGCGATCGCCGGGTTGGAAGCCGTGGTGAGGATCGCGCAGGTGCGCAGGCGCGCGCCCTCCGGCGGGCCCCAGATCGACCACAGCCCGGCGAAGGCAAACGGCTCGCGGTCGCCGCGGGTGATGTGAAAGGCCTGTTTGGGCCCGCCCGGTACGGCCTGCCATTCGTAGAAGCCGTCGGCAATGATCAGGCAGCGGTAGCGCTCGAACGCCCTTCTGTAGGCGGGTCGGCGCGCGACGGTCTCGACGCGCGCGTTGATCATCTTGAGGCCCGTCGCCGGAGACTTCGCAAACGACGGGACCAGTCCCCAGCGCAGGAGCTCACCGCGGGGGGCGTTAGCACGATCGGTGGTGGCTGCGAGCACCTCGTCGCCGGGCGCGATGTTGTAGCGGGGCGCGATCTCGACGGACTCGCCGACGGGAAAACGCGCCCTGATGTCGGCGGGGCTCGGAGTCGCGAGCGTGTAGCGGCCGCACACGGTGTGTGCGGTCTCAGCGCGTGCGCGCCGCTAGCTGCTGTTCCTTCTCGGCTTTGGCGCGTCGCTGTCGCCGTCGCCCGGTGTATGCGAGCACGCCGAAGGCGATCAGGACGAGCACGATCGCGTAGAAGATGCGCGGATCCAGCGAGAGCCCCCCGAAAGCCAGCGCGATTCCGCTGACGATCCCGAACGCGACCCCGAACACGACCGCGATCAGCAACACCAGCAGCAGGATGCCGCGGACGCGCGCGAGCATGCCCGCGCTGGCGGGCGGGGCGATCATTCCCACCAGCTTCAGGCCGCGCAGCTGCCGCGTGGTCGGGGACTCGACACCGAGCCTTTCGGTCGCCCGCTTGAGATCGTCCGCGCGGCGCTCCGCCAGGGCCAGCGACGCGTCGGCCATCCGCCGTAGCTGAAGGCGCTCCTGCGGGCGTGCCGCGGCGATCGCCTTCTGGAAGTGGCCCCGGGCGCGTTTGGCGTCGTAGCGCTCGGCCGCGCGGGCACCCAGGATCGCCTGGGCTGCAGCCTTATAACGGGTCTCGGACTCCAGCTCCTCGTCTGAGCGGGACTCGAGCTGTTGCATCGCTTGCAGCGAGCCGTGCTGTTCGACCCGCATCATCCGCTGCTTCGGAGGCATCCTTGCCGTGAGTGTAGAGGGAGGCTAGACAGCTACGTGGGTACGGCGACCCGTGTGGCGGCGTCGCGTCCACGCAGCTGGACGGGCTCGCCCAGCCGCCAGCGGCTCGCCTCGCTGGCCCGTGCGCGGCTCATGATCGACTCCGAGGCGAGCAGGCGCGAGGGGCTGGTCTTGGCCAGCTCGGTCAGGCGGGCCGCCTCGTTGACGGGGTCGCCGATCACGGTGTACTCGTAGCGGCGCGCGGTCCCGACGTTGCCCGCGACGACCTTTCCGGCGGAGATGCCGATCGCGGCCTCGAGCCCGTCGAGCTCGCGCTCGAGCCGGCGTTTGAGCTCACGACCAGCGGCCAGCGCCGCCCCCGCGGCGTCGGGATGCTCGGTGGGCGCACCGAACACGCACAACGCGCAGTCGCCCTCGAACTTGTTGACCCAACCGCCGTGCACCGTGACGACCTCGTCGGCGATGCCGAAGAGACGGTTGAGCGTCTGCACCACCGCGCGCGGGTCGTGCGCGAAGGCGAACGGGGTCGAGCCGATCACGTCGACGAACAGCACGGCCGCATCGCGCAGCTCGCCGCCCAGTTCGACACCGCGGTCGAGCGCGGAACGGGCGACCTCCTCGCCCACGTGACGTCCGAACAGATCCTGGACGAGGTCGCGCTCGCGCAGCCCGGCCACCATGCGGTTGAAGCCCGCTTGCAAGAGGCCCACCTCGCCGCCGTCATCGACGGGCACGGTCACGTCGGTCCGGCCCTCCTCGACGTCGGCCATGGCGCGCCTGACCGCCTGCACCGGGTCAGCGACAGAGCGGATCGCGATCAGCAGCGTCACGACGCCCACGCACGATGCGATCCCGGCGAGGAAGATCACGGTGACGGCCAGCTTGTGCGGGCTGATCTTGGCGCCGGCGAGGAACGCGATCGCGGCCACGGCGATGCCCCAGACCGCAACGGCGGTGCCGAACTCCCAGGCCAGGTAGATGCGCGCGGCGATGCCGGGCACCAGCGGGCACTCCGGGGTGGCGTGCGCGAGCGCGTGCGCCGTGACCGGGCGCATGATTCGCTCGACCGCGAGGTAGGTCAGCGCCGAGGCGACCAGGCCGCCGATGGCGACCATCGCGGCCACCAGCGCGCCTGCCGCCGCTGAGTCATCCAGGGCCAGCGCGGAGAAGACGCCGAACCCTGCGGCCACCGCCGACCACACAGCGAAGGTCTGCGCCGCCTGCAGCGCCGGTACGCGCACGACACGGTTTCGCTCCACCTCGCTCGGTGCGTCGCCGCGCAGCAGCCAGCGCTTTACGGGCGCAAAGGTGTGCCGACCCAGGAGTTCGAAGGTGACCCAGGCGAGGATCGTCACGACCCCCATCGCGATTGCGGTGCTGCGATCGGCATGGGGCTGCAACTGGCCCGGCAGCGGCACCACGTAGGTGATGAACACGTAGGTGAGGACCGCCTCGACCAGGTTGATCACCGGCAGCACGATGCTGAAGCGCCGCTTGAGCATGCGCGAGAGCGCCTCGCCATCAAAAGTGGCCGCGGGGGCCTTTAGCCCCGCCGTCTCGCTTGAAACCAGCGGCAGGGCGATGCGTGGCTGGGGCTCTACGGCCACCTCACCCCTCCTCAGAGGCGAGCGTACCGGCGAGAACCGGCGTGGGTGCCGGCCTGCGTTTTGGCAGTGCCGCCACACTTCCCAGCCCCGGCGTGACCGTGATGTTCCGGCGGCGCGGCAGCTCCATGCGTCCGGCGACCGGCTCGAGCTCGCGCGAGCGCAGCACCGCGCGCAGTACCAGTTTCATCTCGAGCAGCGCGAAGCTGGCGCCTAGGCAACGGCGCCTTCCACCGCCGAACGGGATCCACGTATAGGTCCCCGGTGGGTTGTCGAGGAAGCGTTCGGGCCGGAACACGTACGGGTCCGGGTAGATCGCTGGATCGTGGTGCAGCAGGTAGCTGTTGGCCACCAGGGCCACTCCCGGGGGATAGGGGAAGCCCCCGACGGTGATCGGCGCCAGCACGAAGCGCGGCGCGGCGTTTGGCAGCACCGGCCGATGGCGGAGCGTCTCGTGGATCGTCGCGAGCAGATACCGCTCCTCGTCGTCGCCGGCGTCCAGCTCGGCGCGCAGTTTCCATAACGTCTGGGGAGACTGGCTCAGGCACTGGAAGGCCCAGGCCAGCGACGAGGCAGTGGTCTCGTGGCCGGCGACCAGCAGCGTCAAGAGCTCGTCGCGCAGTTCCTCGGACGACATCGGCGAGCCGTCCTCGTGGCAGGCATCGAGCAGCATCGCCAGCACGTCGCCGCGGCTCTCGTGTTGCTCGGCGTGCTGTCGCTGCTCGCGGCGGCGCTCGTCGATCTGCTCGAAGACGAGCTCGTCCGCTTCGACACGCGTGCGCCAGAAGCCGGCGAACGGCCCGACGCGCTTGAGCACAGATGCGGTCTTGCCCTCGAGCGAGGGCGGCGGCATCAGGCTGATCGGGTTGTCACCGAAGGCGAGCATCGACTCGAGCCGCTCTCTGAGGCTGTCGAGCCGCGGTCCAGGATCGAGCCCGAACACCGCCCGCAGAATGATCTCGAGCGTGAGCCGCTGGAGTCGCGGGTGAACCTCAAGCGGACGGTCCGTCGGCCAACTCGCGATCTCCCGTTCGGTGACCGCGCTTACGAGCCCCGCGAGCCGGGCGATCCGCTCGCCGTGAAACGCCGGCAGCATCAGCCGGCGCTGCTCCATGTGCGCCCGGCCGTCGAGCAGAATCACCGAGTTCGTGCCGACCACGGGTGCCAGCACGCGCGCGCCGCGACCCGGCGCGAGCACCTCTGGCGGCGCCGTGAAGATCTCCTTGATCTCGCCGGGATCCGTGATCATCACGAACGGCGGTGTCATCGGCACCCGGATCGTGAACCGGGGCCCATAGAGCGATCGACAGCGCTCCAGGAATGCGAGCGGGCGCGTCCACCAGCCGGCGAACTGGATCAGCGCCGGAAATCGCGGTCCTGGCGGTAGGGTCGCTCGCGCAGCCACTGGCGTCTCCTGGCTAGGAATACTTTCGCTTGGGGGTGGCGGCCTGTGTGAGAGAGAACACATGCTCCGGTTCGCAGGCGCCCCTACCGCTTCCTCGCTCGGGGGTAGACATAAGCCCGCTTATCGAGCATTGAATGCGCGCTTTCGGGCCCTCCCCTTGACGGCGTCGATGGCGATTCACTTCCACCCCTCGGACGCTCAGCGCCATCCGCAACCGCGCTCGAGCACAATTACCGGCGACGGCGGCGGCTGCTCGAGGTGCCGCGGCTCCATTCATTCATCTGCCACGGCGAGTCCAGCGGGCTCTCGCCCTTGAAGCGGTCCGCTCCGGGCGCGTCGTGGCGGCGGTAAGGACGCGTGTGGATCCCGCTGCCGGCAAGCGTGAACCAGCCCACGATCACGCCGAGCAGAACCACCACAGCCCCGATCACCATCAGCACGGGGCAAATACTACAGCGGTGTAGCCTCGGCGGCGACCGACGCGATCACCTTCGATAGCTGGCTGCCCTGCCAGGCGATGGGCGACTTTCCGGGCTGGTCGGTGACGAGCCTTGCTCCTGGGATCGCCTGCGCGTACGCCGCGCCGAGTGCTTGCGGGTGCTCCGGGTCGGGCTCGTCCGCGCTTGCCACCACCGCCGTCGGCACGTCGATGTGGCGCAGCTCCTCGAGTCCCCCAAAGGGCCGCGCGCGCGGCACCACGCGCAGGGCATCCGCCACCCCCTCCGGGTGCTCGTGCTGCGACATGCGCTGCCGTATCACCTTGAGCACCGTCTCCCGCCAGGCTGGCGCCACCCGCGGTTCCCCGTACGCGCTGATGAACCCCTCGACACCGCCTTCGCGCAGGCCGTCGGCAAGCGCGTCCCAGCGCTCGAGGCGTTCCGGGTCATCGAAGGTCTGGGGGTCGTAGCCCGGCGTTATGACAACCAGGCCCGCCACCCGCCCGGGCTGGTTGAGCGCCAGCCATAGCGCCGTGTGTGCGCCCATCGAGGCGCCGGCGAGCACCGCTCTCTTGACCGCCAGCTCATCGAGCACCGCCACGAGGTCTTCCCCCAGGCTGTCGTAGTCGTAGGCGGTCGTGTCCGGAGCCGGCGACGAGCGGCCGTGACCCCGCGCGTCATAGGCGATCACCCGGTGTTGCGAGCGCTCGAGCGCACGCGAACCCATCACGACGTAGCGCCGCGTGGCGGTGAGCCCGTGCAGCAGGACCACCGCCTGGCCCTCACCTGCATCCTCGAGCGCCAGGGAGACTCCGCCCCGCTGTACGACCCGCTCCACCGGCGTAAACTAGCGTCCCCACAGAGCCGGGGGAGGGCTCGGAGCGTCATCGAAGGCAGCTCAATACGGATCAAGTTAGCCGGCGCTGTCCTGGCGGCGCTCTTCTGCGTCGCCCCCATGGGCGCGAGCGCGCACGCCGTGAAAAAGGCCCCGCGCGAGTACTACCTGGCGCTTGGCGATTCGCTCTCGCGTGGGTCTCAGCCCAATGCGCAGGGGAAGACGGGCCCCACCAGC
The DNA here is from genome assembly GCA_039583645.1 of Solirubrobacteraceae bacterium. GTDB lineage: Bacteria > Actinomycetota > Thermoleophilia > Solirubrobacterales > Solirubrobacteraceae > Palsa-465. The sequence continues at coordinate 4,296 of JAVKSP010000076.1, read as the reverse complement.
AAGGGCTACACGAATGATCTGTTCGCCGCGGAGAAGCCGAAATTCAAGAACCTCCACTTCGTGAACCTCGGATGCCCCGGCGAGACGACCACCGAGATGCTGCGGGGCGGAGGATGCCACTACGCGGCCGGTAGCCAGCTGGGCACCGCAGTCCAGTTCCTGCACAGGCACAAGGGTCACATCGCGTTTGTCACGATCGACCTCGGGGCCGACGACTTCAGGGGCTGCTACACGCCCACTCAGATTCACCGGTCGTGCTTCAAGGCGGCCGACACCCTGGTCCACCAGGACATGCCGAAGATCGCCGCCAAGCTGCGCAAGGCCGCCGGCTCGAAGGTGCCGCTCGTCGGCATGACGTATTACGACCCTCTCCTGGCGGACTGGCTTGCCGACAGCCGCGGCCACCAGCAGGCGGCTCTCTCTCAGAAGCTCATCAAGCGGGCAAACCACGAAATCGCCTCCGCCTTTCACACTGCGGCATTTGAGGTGGCCGACGTCGCCGACTCGTTTCATACCTACGAATCGCTGTCGAAGACGCGGTCCTACCGGGGCCATCAGGTCCCGGTCCCGGTAGTGCTGATCTGCGAGAAGACATGGATGTGTGCCTCTGCGCCCCGGGGTCCCGACGTACACGCCAACACTTCGGGTTATCTCAAGATCGCGAAGGCGTTTGAGCAGGAGAGGCTCTAGCCCTCTGCCGGTCGCGTCCCGCGCTAGCGCGCAACCAACTGCATCTGCCCCTCGCCGCAGGAGGGCTCCAGACCCGCCACCCGCACCCCCAGCAATCGCACCGGTCGCAGCGGCGCAAAGCGGCGCAGCAGCTCGAGCGCGACCGGGCCCACCTGGTCGGCGGCGGCAATGGGTTCGGGCAGTGTGCGCGCCCGCGTGTGGGTCGAGAAGTCGTCCAGCCGGACCTTGATGCCGACCGTCCGACCGCCGCGGCCGCTTGCGACCAGGCCCGCGCAGAGGCGCTCGACGAGGCGCGCGAGCACGCGTTCGAGCTCGCCGAGGTCGCTGATGTCGTAGTCGAAGGTGAGCTCGCGCGACTCTGAGACGACCTTGGGTTCCCTCACCAGCGGTGAATCGTCCTCGAACCGGGCGCGGCGCCTTAGGTCCGCTCCAAGCCGCGGCCCAAAGCGCGTCATGAGCTCGTCGGCCGACGCGGTGGCGAGCCGCCCCAACGTGTCGATGCCGATCGCCTTCAGGCGCGCGGCGGTCTTGGGTCCAATCCCCGGCACCAGCTCCGGCGGCGAGGACGCAAAGCGCGCGCACGCCTGCTCGCGCGTGAGCACGACGAAGCCCCGCGGCTTCTCCGCGTCTGAGGCGACCTTGGCGACAAGCTTTGAGGGCCCGATGCCGATCGAGCAGCTGAGACCGGTGGCCAGCTCGATCTCGGCGCGCAGCATGCGCATCGTCGCGTGGGGTGCCGGCAGTCCGGTGAGCTCGAGGTAGGCCTCGTCCAGCCCCACCACGGAGACGTGCTCGACGTGGCTGCGCACCACGGCCATGACTTCACGCGAGACCTCGCGATAGTGGGGGAAATCGGGCGCCAGGAGAATGCCCTGCGGGCACAGCCGGCGCGCTTGGGAGGCCGGCATGGCGGATCCGACGCCGAAGCGCCTCGCCTCATACGAGGCGGTGGTGACGACGGCGCGGGGACCGCTGCCCGCGACGATCACCGGCTGGCCGCGCAGCTCTGGCCGCCGTCGTAGCTCGACGGAGACGTAGAAGGCGTCCATGTCGAGGTGGGCAACGCAGCGACCTGACATTCAGGCCGAGGTTACGCGGCGCCACAGACGCCCTCGCGCCCACAGTCCAGTGCGGCCGGGGCTACTCTCGCGCAGAGGTGTAGGCGAGCTCGGCCGACGGGTGGGTGACCGCCAGCCGGATTCGTGCGTTCTCCATCAGCGAGGTCGAGGGTGGCGTTGAGTTCAGTGCGTCGAGCAACGCGGAGCCTTCGATCGACAGGCAGTCGCAGTGGGTGAGCGCACTCACGGTGGCCGTGCGCGGGATCCGCTCCAAGACGCCGATTTCGCCGAAGTAGCTCGGCGCGCTCATCGTGCGCAGGTAGTGCTCGGGACCACCGCCCTCTCCCCGCGCTGTCACCTCAACGTCTCCCGCGGCCAGCACGTACAACGCGCCGGCCGGATCGCCCTCGGCGACGATCACGGTACCGCCCGGGAAGTCGACCTCGGTCGCGGCCGCCGCCAGGCGCTCGAGTACCGGTCGCGAGGCGGTGGCGAAGATCTGGAGCTGCTCGAGCAGGGTCACGCGCGGCGCCAGCGCCTGGGCACGCTCGGCCGACTCGCGGTCAATCGCCGCCAGCGCGGGCCAGCCGAGCAGGCCGAGCGTGGTCGGCCCAAGGGCCATCGCCAGGAGGCCGACGTTGAGGCTGAAACCGTTGACCACCAGTGGCGTGATCAGCGTGCCGAGCGAGATCGCGCCCAGGATGAAGGCGAAGAAGACGCCAAAGACCCGCCCCAGCAGATCGGAGGGAACGGCGCGCTGCAAGGCGGTCACCGCGAGCACGTCGACCACGAGCGTGGAGGCGCCTCGCAGCACCTGCACCACGAAGGCGAGCTCGGGGCTGTGAATCACCGTGAGCAAGGCTGTGGGCAGGCAGTAGCCCGCCGTGCCCAGGATGATGATCGGCGCCAGACGGCGCGAGCGGGCGAGCCGGTCAACTGCGGCCGCCATCAGTACCCCGCCGATGCCGAGGCCCGCGAGCAGGTAGCCGAATCCCTTTGCGCCCGTGCCGAGGCGGTGGGCCGAGACGCCCACGAACAAAACGGTGTCGGTCCCGTAGACGAAGCTGACGAGCGCGCTGAAAGCGACCAGCGTGCGGGCCGCCGGCAGCTCGAGGATCGTGCGCACCCCGACCATGAGCTGCTGGAGCGGTCCGGCGGTTCTTTGCTCACTGAGATCCACCGGCCGGGTGCGGGTTCGGATGCGGGAGACGAGCAGCGCGCCGGCGCCAAAACTGGCCGCATTGATGCCGAACACCCACGCGGGCGAGGAGACCAGCAAGAGCGCCGCGCCGACCGCGGGACCGGCGATGACCACCAGGTTGTCGATCGTGCCGTTGAGCGCATTGGCGGCAACGAGATCGTCCTCGTGCACGAGAGACGGGATCGTGGCCGCGACCGTCGGTGGATAGACGCTCGCGGTGACCGAGGTCAGAGCCGCTAAGACGAGCGCAAGCGCGACGGGGGCGCTCGTGATCGCCACGGCCACTAGCGCGCCCTGGAACAGCAGTGACATCACATCGGACCCCATCAGCAGGCGGATGCGGTCGCTCCGCTCGGCAATCACGCCTGCGTAAGTGCTCGCCACGAGCGACGGCAGAAACCGCACCAGGCCGGTCGCCCCCACCCAAGCGAGCGAGTGGGTGCGGTCGAAGACGTAGGCGAACAGCGCCACGTTGTAAGCCCAGCTGCCGGTAGCAGAGACCAGCAGCGCGCTTAGCAACAATCGCACGTCGCGGGTGGCGAGCGCCGACCTGTAGGGCGCAAACCACCGCGACAGGGACGCGCTGCGCGGATGCCGGTCAGTCAGCCCGATCTCACCCACTGCGGGCAGCGCCGAGACGTGCTCGCAACTCGGCAACGTGGCGTCGCCGGGGTTCGACCCCTGCGTCGCGCAACGCCGCCTCGAGGTCAGCGAAGATCGCCTCGCGTCGAGCTTGGTCGCTGAGCGCTTGTGCGATCAGATCTTCGATCGTCGCGCGGGCGTGAGGGAGCTCGATTGCGGCCTGCACCCACGCAGCCGGCGCCGCTGGGAGCGCTGCGATGAGCTCTGCGAGCCGTTCTTCCGTGAGTGGTGTCATAGCGCTTCACTCATGACGGGCGGCGGCGCTGGATTCTTCCCTTCGCTCCACGACTCCGTTACTCCGAGACGCTGGCACTCGCTGCCGAGGCCGCGGCCACCGCGATCTCGTGTGCGGCCTTGGCAGGAGCGCGATCGCCCCCCACAACCAGGTTGATCCCGACCAGGTGAGCGCCGGCAGCCGACGCGGCCGCGCCGAGCTGCGCCGCTACCACCGCGTCAGCCCGCACCTCCCCGACCGCGTGGCCGGCGATCATCTGCGCCAGCTGCGCGATGTCAAGGCCGCAGGCGGCGAGCTCGAACGGCGCCTCGGCGGCCTCCTGGACTACACGACCCAGTTGCCAATCGCGGGCCTCCTCGGAGTCCCCGGTCGTTCCCCTGCGCGCGTCTTCGAGCTTCTGAAGCGCTTCCGCATATGCGCGCGCGCCGCGCTCGGCCAGCCTGAGCGCCCGCGCGCGCAAGGCCTGGGCC
>JAVKSP010000075.1:0-14836 GCA_039583645.1 Solirubrobacteraceae bacterium | reverse complement strand
CGGCGACCGCCAAGGCGGGCGCCCGGCGCAACCAGCTCGGCCAGGGGAGCGAGGCGGCCGCCTGGGCAAGCAAGTCAGGTTCGGCGCGTTCGATTACAGGCAGCAGCTCGACCGCGACTTCGCCCAGGGTCTCGATCGTGGCGCGGTTCGAGCGTTCGACCTCGCCCGGCGCCTCGGGCCACGGCGTGAGCACCACGGCCAGCACCTCGAGATCGGCCCTGCGGGCCGCTTCCAGGGTGAGCAGCGTGTGGCTGATCGTGCCGAGCCCCGGGCGGGCGGCGATCAGCACGGGCAGCTGCAGGGCGTGCGCCAGGTCCCGCACGTCGTACCCGTCGGCGAGTGGCACGAGCAAGCCGCCGACACCCTCGACCACAGCGAGCTCGTGGCCGCGGGCGGCGGCGCGGATCTGGGCTTCCAGGTCTGCCGGATCGATCGGCTCGCCCGCGAGCTGCGCTGCCAGATGGGGCGAGACCGGAGGCCGGTAGGCCAGGATCGCGACCTCCTCGGCGGTCGCTTCACCCGCGCGCGCGAGCAGTTCGTGATCGGCCGGCCAGGCGCGCGGAGTCGGTTCGTCGAGTCCCGTGATTACGGGCTTCAGCCCGATGACATCGATGCCATGGGCACGGGCGCTGGCGGTGATCGCCGCCGCGAGCACGGTCTTGCCCGCGCCGGTGTCGGTGCCGGTGACAAAGACGCCTCTCACGCGGCTTCGGCGAGGCGCTCGTCGAGCTCGAGCTCGTGCTGCTCGTGGCGCGGCCCGGCGCCGAGCGCGCGAGGATCGACTCCTCTCGCTCGCGCCGCCTGGGCGAGGGCACGCGCCGCCGCGCGCAACTCAGCCTCGCCGTGCGACGCCATCACGCTCAGGCGCAGCCGCGAAGTCGACGGCGGTACCGTGGGCGGCCGGATCGCCTGGGCGAAGACGCCCCGCTCGAGTGCCGCCTCGCAGATCTCGAGCGCCAGCGCCGCGTCGCCGATCAGGAGCGGCAGGATGTGGCTGCCTGAGTCGGGCATGGCAAATCCCTCGCGCCCGAGCTCGCCCCGCAGCGCGGCCGCATTCGCGCGCAGCTTGGTCACCCGATGCGGCCGCTGCTCGAGCAGCTCGAGCGCGGCCAGCGCGGCTGCGACCGAGGGGGGAGAGGGGGCGGTGGAGAAGATGAATGTGCGCGCGGCGTTGATCAGATAGCGGGCCATCGTGCGCTCGCACGCGACGAACGCACCGTAGGAGCCGAGCGCTTTGCCGAGCGTGCCGACGATCACGTCGACCTCCTCCTCCAAGCCCACCTCGGCCAGGGCGCCGCGCCCGCCGGGGCCCATGGTGCCGGTCGAGTGCGCCTCGTCGACGAGCAGCCGGAGGTCGTGGTGCTGGGCGATCTCGACCAGGTCTTCCAGCGGCGCGAGGTCGCCGTCCATGGAGAACAGCGCATCGGTCACGATCAGCGCGCCGCGGCCCTCGGCCCGCGCGATGCCCCACTCCAGGTGCTCTGTGTCGCAATGGTCATAGACGAACGTCTCGGCGCGCGACAGCCGGCATCCGTCGATGATCGAGGCGTGGTTGAGCTCGTCTGAGAAGACCACGTCGCCCGGCCGCGCCAGGGCAGCGATCGCGCCCGTGTTGGCGAGGTAGCCCGACCCGAACAGGAGCGCCGCCTCGCGGCCCTTGAAGGCCGCCAGCCGCTCCTCCAGCCGCCGGTGCGGGGTCATCGTCCCCGAGATCAGCCGCGAAGCGCCGGCGCCGGCCCCCCAGCGCATCGCCGCTTCCGCCGCGGCGGCGCGCACGCGCGGATGGTCGGCCAAGCCGAGATAGTTGTTCGAGCACAGCAGCAGGACGGGCTTGCCGTCTAGCACCACACGCGGACCCTGGGGACCGAACACAAGCCGAGTGCGGCGCCGCAAGCCGAGCGCTTCGAGCTCCGCCAGCCGCGCCTCGAGCTCGATCACGCGGGCCGCCCTTCCAGCGGTGGGGCCGTCCCCCCAGTGGCCTCCGCGCGCGGCCGCGCCTTGCGCTTGCGCGCGAAGCGCAGCTGCTTGGACGGGTCCCACAAGCGCACGCGCAGCTCAGCTTCGGGTTTTGACGCCAGCGCCTCTGAGACGACGTCGGGCGTCTCCCCCTGCAGCCAGCCCGAGCGGTTGTCGGGCCGTGGATTCGCGCCGTTGTCCGCGTGGCGCGCGATGTTCAGGCCAAGCTGCTCGAACATCGCCCGGTCCTCCTCCGGGGCGTTGCCGAGCGTGGTCAGAAAGTTGCCCATCATCACGCCGTTGAGCCCCGCCTTCACCGCCAGCGCCTGAAAGTCGCCGAGATTCTCGGTCCTGCCGCCGCAGAGCCGGAAGAGCGCCTCGGGCAGGATCAGCCGGAAGATCGCGACCCACTTGACGGCTTCCCACGGGTCAAGCAGCGAGCGCTCGCCGAATTTCGTGCCCGGCCGCGGGTTCAGCAGGTTGATCGGCACGCTGGTCGGATTGATGCGCGCCAGCTCGAATGCCATCTCGACCCGCTGTTCGCGGGTCTCGCCCAGGTTGAGGATGCCGCCGACGCAGGTCTCCAGGCCGGCCTCGCGCACCGCATCGATCGTTCTCAGCCTGCCCTCGTAGCGCACCGTCGTGGAGACCTCGGGGTAGTACGAGCGCGCCGTCTCGACGTTGTGATGCACGCGCTGCACCCCCGCCGCCTTGAGCGCCCGCGCCCGCTCCTTCGATATGTGGCCGACGGACACGCAGCGCTTGAGGTTGGTGTGCTGCGCGACGAGCCGAGCGCCGGCCAGGACCTTCTCGAACTCTCGCCCGGAGAGCCCCTGGCCTTGGGTCACCATGCAGAACCGGTGAGCGCCCGCGGCCTCCGCGGCGCGCGCGTGCTCGAGGATCTGCTCGGGCTCCATCAGCGGATGCATCGGCGTCTCCGCCTCGGCGTAGCGCGACTGGGCGCAGAAGCCACAATCCTCGGCGCAGCCGCCGGACTTGGCGTTGACCAGCGAGCACATGTCAGTGGCGTCGGCGAAGCGCTCAAGCCTCGCCCGCCAGGCCCGCTCGACCAGCGCCTCGATCTCGAGCGGGTCCTCGAGCTCGCCGAGCCGGAGCGCCTGCGCCCGTGTGATCAGCGGCGGCATCTGCGCCCGGACTGTAGGCGCCGGGGCGGACGGGTCGCGGCCCTGCAGCGCGGCGGCTTTAGCTGCCCTGCCAGTGCGGCGGGCGCTTCTCGGCGAAGGCCCGCACGCCCTCGCGGAAGTCCTCCGAGGAGAAGCACGCCTGGCGCAGGGCGATCAGTTCGTCCTCGACCGCCGGGTCGAGCTCCGCCCGGGCATCCAGCACGGCGCGGATCACGCGTTTGTTGCCGGCCTGGGCAAGCGGGGCATTGGCGGCGGCCTCCTCCGCCAGTGCCAGGGCCTGGCTCGCCAGCTGCGCCGGCTCCGCGACGCCGTTGACGAGCCCCCATTCGCGCGCCGTACGGGCGTCGATCCGCCGCCCCATCAGGAACAGCTCGCGCGTCCGCGGCGCCCCCACGGTCTCGATGAACTTCCGGATCCCGGTATGCGAGTAGATCAGCCCGAGCTTCGCGGGCGGCATCGCGAGCGCGATCGTGGACGCCGCGATGCGCAGGTCGCACGCCAGCGCCAGCTCGAGTCCGCCGCCGATGGCGTGGCCGTTGAGCGCGGCGATGGTGGGGTAGGGGTAGGCCTCGAGCGCCTCCAGCGCGGCGGTGAACGGGTGGGCGACGAGCTTCTCGGCTTCCTCCGCCGACCCCGCGCTCGGGAGGTGCCCGATGTCGTAGCCGGCCGAGAAGGTCGACCCTTCGCCGGTCACGATCACGCACCGCGCCTCAAGGCGCGGCAGCGTTGTCGCGAAGGCGTCGAGAATCGCGTGGTCGAGTGCGCCCCGCTTGCCGGGGTTCGAGATTGTCAGTCGCGCGACGTGCGGGGCCGGCTCTTCGATGTGGAGCCGGCCCTGCTGGGCTGAGCTGCCCTCAGCGGGCGCCACGGCTACTCGAGCACGACCAGCGGATCGCCCTCGGACACGGACTGGCCCTCCTGGCAGCGAATCTCGGCGACCACGCCCGGGTCCTCCGCCTCCACCGGCATCTCCATCTTCATCGATTCGAGGATCACGACCGTGTCGCCTTCAGCGACCTGGTCGCCGACCTGCACCTCGATCTTCCAGATCGTGCCGGTGATGTGAGCTTCGACTATGGGCAACTGACGCTCCTCCTGCTGATTCGACGGCAGGCTATCCGACCGACCAGCGTCATCGGCTATCCGAAGCGCGCTGGATCCGGCCCGATGCGCTCGCCGCGGTCGAGTTGCGCGATCGCGGCCATCTGCTCGTCCGACAGCTCGAAATCGAAGATGCTTGCGTTTTCCTCGATCCGCTGCGGCCTCACCGAGCGGGGGATCACCACGCATCCGAGTTGCACGTTCCAGCGCAACAGCACCTGCGCGGGGGTGCGCCCCGTCGCGGCCGCGATCTGTTCGACCACCGGGTCGCCCAGTAGCGCACCGCGCCCCAGCGGGCTCCAGGATTCGGTCACGATCCCGTGGTCGCGGTGGAAGTCGCGCAACTCCTGCTGCGCAAGGCGCGGATGCAGCTCGATCTGGTTGACCGCGGGTGCCACGCCGGTCGCGTCGATGATGCGCTCGAGGTGTTCGACGAGGAAGTTGGAGACGCCGATGGAGCGGCCGCGGCCGGCTTCCTTGAGCTCGCACAGGGCCTGCCAGCTCTCCACGTACCTTCCCTGCGCCGGCGCCGGCCAGTGGATCAGGTACAGGTCGATCCAGTCACTTCCGAGCCGCGCCAGGCTGCCATCGAACGCTTCCAGCGTTCGGCTGTGGCCATGGTCGTCGTTCCACACCTTGGTGGTGACGAACACTTCGGCGCGGTCCACACCGCTCGCGGCAATCGCCTGCGCCACTTCGGCCTCGTTGCCGTACATGGCGGCCGTATCGACGAGGCGGTAGCCCGTCTTCAGCGCGTGGAGGACCGCATCAGTGGTTTCCTGCGGCTCGACCTCGAAGACCCCGAACCCAAGCTGGGGAATGGAGTTGCCGTCGTTCAGGTCGAGCGTCGGGAAGGTGCTCTCATTTGTCGCCATGGCCTCAGGATGCCAGGGAAGCTGGCGCTGGAAACAGGATTGCGCTCCGGTTAGAGCGAATGGACAAGGTCTAATCGGTGTGTAAAAGTGGCCGAGGCGCAGGGCGACGGGCGCTCTGTAACGACAGGCCTGCGCCTACGCGCGGGCGGCGCAGCCCCGAATGTGTTGGATATATCCCGCGCTGTTCGCGGGATATATCCAACAGAGACACCCACACAGTCCGTTCGCCCCGGGCGGCGCTCGCGCAATAGCCTCAACAGCCCATGATCCTCGCCATCGACCAGGGGACCACCGGCACCACCTGCATCGTCTTCGACCAGGACGCCGAGCCGATCGGCCGCTCCTACAGGGAGTTCAGCCAGCACTTTCCGCGCCCCGGGTGGGTCGAGCACGACACCGCCGAGATCTGGGAGGTGACGCACGCGGTCGCCGGTGAGGCGCTCCAGGACGCCGGGCTAACGCCTGGCGAACTGCAGGCCGTCGGCATCACCAATCAGCGCGAGACCGTCTGCGTGTGGGACCCGGTCACGGGAGAACCGCTTCACAGGGCGATCGTCTGGCAGGACCGCCGCACCTCCGCGCGCTGCGACCAGCTGCGCACACAGGGGCTCGAGCCGCTGATCAGAGAGCGCACGGGCCTGGTGCTCGATCCCTACTTCTCCGCCACCAAGATCGAGTGGCTGCTCACCAACATTCACGGGCTGAGCGAGCGCGCAAACAACGGACGAGCCACGTTCGGGACCGTGGACGCGTGGCTGATCTTCAAGCTCTGCGGTGAGGCGATCACCGACCCGAGCAACGCCTCGCGCACCATGCTCTACGACCTCAACAAGCACCGCTGGGACCCTGAGCTGCTCGAGCTCTTCGGCGTGCCCGAAGCAGCGCTGCCGAAAATCGGCCCCAGCTGTGGCGAGCTCGCCATGACCAGGCCCGACGCGCTCCACGGGCACGCGGTGCCCGTCGCCGGGGTGGCGGGCGACCAGCAGGCGGCGCTGTTCGGGCAGGCCTGCGTCGATCCCGGCGAGGGCAAGAACACCTACGGCACGGGCTCGTTCGTGCTCCAGAACGCCGGCTACAAACCGCCCCGCCCGGCGCCGGGGCTGCTCGCCACGGTCGCCTGGGGCGTCGGCGCGCGGCTGTCTTACGCGCTCGAGGCCTCGATCTTCGTCACCGGCGCGGCGGTGCAGTGGCTGCGCGACGGCCTGGGGGTCATCGCCACCGCCGACGAGACGGAAGCCCTCGCGCTCTCCATCGAGACGAACGACGGCGTCTACTTCGTGCCGGCGCTCACCGGCCTGGGCTCGCCGCACTGGGACCCGTACGCCCGCGGCACGATCGTGGGCCTCACGCGCGGGTCGACCAAGGCCCACCTGGCCCGGGCGGCGCTCGAGTCGATCGCCTACCAGACGGTGGACGCGATCAACGCCATGACGGCGGTCAGCGGCGAGCAGCTGCCGGAGCTGCGCGCCGACGGCGGCGCCACCGTCAACGCCTGGCTGATGCAGTTCCAGTCCGACGTGCTCGGGGTGCCGGTGATCCTGCCGGCAATTCCGGAGACCACGGCGCTCGGGGCGGCCTACCTGGCGGGGGTGGGCATCGGGCTGTGGACGATCGACCAGGTGCAGCGCAGCTTCGCCGAGCGCGCCCGATACGAGCCGGGGATGAGCCAGGACGAGCGGGACGAGTTGCTCGGCGGCTGGCACCGAGCGCTTAGGCACGCGCGCGGCTGGGCCAACCCGTAGGCTGAGCCTAGATGCCCGCGGATGTCGAGCTCAAGCCGCAGGTCTACAAGGACCCGCGGCCGGCCGAGTACTTCGCGCCCTTCCACGAGCGCGTGCGCACGCGCGAGCCCGAGGCCAAGGTCTATGAGGTGGTGCGCATGCTCACCGTCATGCACGCGCTCATCACCTTCCGCGCGCGCGCGTTCAATTCAGAGCGCGTCCCGAGCGGCCCGGTGATCCTCGCTCCGAACCATGCCTCGTTCATGGACCACTTCTTCGTCGCCGGCTTCATCCGCCGCCGGGTTCAGTTCATGGCCAAGTCGCAGCTGTTCACCGGGGTCGGAGAGTGGATCTTCAGCCACGGAGGCGTCTTCCCAGTCCGGCGCGGCCACCATGACGAGGAGGCCTTCACCACCGCGTTCGCCGTGCTGGCGAGGGGCGGGGCGATCGTCATGTACTGCGAGGGCGGCCGCTCGCGCACCGGCGCTGTCGGGGAGCAGGCTCGCCCCGGGATCGGGCGACTGGCGCTCGAGTCGGGCGCCCCGGTCGTGCCGGTCGCGGTGCTCGGCTCCCATCAGGTTCGCAACTGGAAGCGGCTGCGGGTCCCGCGCATCACGATTCAGTACGGGCTTCCATTCCGCTTTGAGCGCAGCGCAGTCCCGGGGCGCGAGCTCCAGCAGCAAGCGGCCGACGTGATCCTCGAGCGGATCCGCGCGCTGCATGCGGAGCTCAAGGCGAAGCGCGGGCCCGGCGGCTAGCCGGACCCGCGTCGTCTGCTCATCCGGCTGCTAGGTGTGGTTACCGCAGACCGCGGCGATGAACTGCGAGTTGGGGTGCGCGGCGCGTATCTTCGACTCTGCCTTTGCCTCACTATTGGCGAATGCGACGTAGAGCTTCCCGCCGCTTCTATTGACCGCGCCGCACCTGGAGTTCCTGACCCACAACACCCAGTGGCACGTCGGAGCGAACTTCTCGCACTCTCTTGTCGCCTTGCGCTTTGCGGCTCTTTTGGTCGGGTAACCCGCTGCCTTACCCCACGCGGTCTTGTGCGCGAAGAGGTGAACCGCGATCGACCCGTAGGCCGCGAACGCCGCCGCGGGCGCCGCCAGTCCCAGCGTCGACACTACGGCCACAGCCGTGACCAACTTACGAGCACGGAAGTGCATCTTCCCCCCTAGAGGTTCAGTGTTTACCTACCAACCTCCGCTGTATATCAAGCGGTCGTCACCGCCGCAACCTGCTCCAGTCCGAGCTCAGCAATCGCCTGCTCGCGCATCTTGAACTTCTGCACCTTGCCCGTGACCGTCATGGGGAAGGAGTCGACGAACTTCACATAGCGAGGGATCTTGAAGTGGGCGATCCGGCCGCGGCAGAACTCGCGGACCTGCTCGGCCTCGAGCGCGGTGCCCGGCCTCGGCACGACCCAGGCCATCAGCTCCTCGCCGTAGCGTTGGTCGGGCACGCCGATCACCTGCACGTCGGCGATCTGGGGGTGGGTGTAGAGGAACTCCTCGATCTCCCTCGGGTAGACGTTCTCGCCGCCGCGGATCACCATGTCCTTGATCCGGCCGACCACGCGGATGTAGCCCTCGTCGTCCATCGTCGCGAGGTCACCGGTGTGCATCCAGCGACCGGGGTCGATCACCTCCGCGGTGCGCTCGGGGTCGTTCCAGTAACCACGCATCACGAGGTAGCCGCGAGCACAGAACTCGCCGGGCTCGCCGCGCGGCATGGTCCGGCCGGACACGGGGTCGATGATCTTGATCTCGGTGTGGGGCATCGCCTGGCCTACGGTCTCGCAGCGATGCTCGAGCGTGTCGTCGATCCGCACCTGGGTGGAGACGGGCGAGGTCTCGGTCATCCCGAACGCGATCCCGATCTGGCGGATCCCCATCTCGTTGTTGACCTGCTTCATGACCTCGATCGGGCAGGGCGAGCCGGCCATGATCCCGGTCCGCAACGAGCTCAGGTCAAATTCCGCGAACCGCTCATGGCCGAGCTGGGCGATGAACATCGTGGGCACCCCGTAGAGGCTCGTGCAGCGCTCGGCGGCGCACGCCTCGAGTGTCGCCACGGGCTCGAAGACCGGCGCCGGATACACCATGCAGGCCCCCCGGCAGGTGCAGGCGAGATTGCCGAGCACCATCCCGAAGCAGTGGTAGAGCGGCACCGGGATGCAGACCCTGTCCTCGGGCCCGTAGCGGAGCAGCCCCGCGGTGAAGTGTCCGTTATTGAGGATGTTGTGGTGGGTGAGCGTCGCGCCCTTCGGAAAGCCGGTGGTGCCGCTGGTGTACTGGATGTTGATCGGATCGTCGAAGTCGAGTTCGGCCGCGACCGCCTCCAGGCGCTCGGCGTCGATCTCGCCCGAAGCGAGCTCGTCCCACTCAGCGGTGTCGAAGAACACCCCGCGTTCCAGCGAAGGCAGCTCGTCCCGGACCTCGCCGAGCATCGCGCGGAAATCGGATCCGCGGCACTCCTGCGCGGCGATCAGCCAGCGGCAGGCCGACTGGCCGAGCGCGTAGTGCAGCTCGGACACGCGGTAGGCGGGGTTGATGTTGACGAGAATCACCCCGAGCTTGGCGGTGGCGTACTGGGTCAGCGCCCACTCCGCGACGTTGGGCCCCCACACGCCGACCCGGTCGCCCTTCTCGAGCCCCGCGCGCGCCATCCCCGTGGCCAGCCGGTCTACCGCTTCGCCGAACTCTGAATACGTGTAGCGCACGCCCTGCTGAGCGGACACGAGCGCTTCCGCGTCCGGCACGCGCGCCACGGTCCGCTCGAGGTTGCGGCCGATCGTCTCGCCGAGCAACGGCTCGTCGCAGGCGCCGTGGGCGTAAGACACCATCGCCACCGCGCGATCCTACTCCCACGCGCTAGCGTCTCGCAGCTCATGCAGATCTTCCGCCAAGGCCTGCTCGAGGGCCGCTCGATCGCGCTCGCGGGGCCGGTCTCCGATCCGGTGCGAGACGCGCTCCGGGCGCTCGGCGCAACGGTCGCAGAACTCGATGACCAGGCTCCCCCAGGGCCAGTCGACGTGCTCGTCTGCGCCGCAGCGGTGAGCGAGGAGCTGCGGGACAGCGCCCTGCTCGAGCGCGAGTGGAGCGCGGTCCAAGCAATCGCCGCGGAGGTCTTCATCCCCGCCCGCGGCGGCAGGATCGTGCTGCTGGCGCCGCGTGGCGCGCCGGTGGAGCAGGCCGCGCTCGAGAACCTCGCCCGCACCCTGTCGGTCGAGTGGGCGCGCTACGGCGTCACCGCGACCGCCATCGCGCCCGGGCTCGAGACCACCGAGGAGCAACTCGCGACGCTCCTCGTCTACCTGTGCTCGCCCGCCGGGGCGTACTTCTCAGGTTGCCGCCTCGAGTCGCGCTGAGAGCCACGCGATCAGGTCGTCCAGCACCTGATCGCGCTCGGGCTCGTTGAAGATCTCGTGGAAGAGCCCGTCGTAGACCTTCAGCGTCTTGTCGCGCGAGGAGATCACGGAATCGAGCATCACGCTGCCCTCCGGCGGCGCCAGCTGGTCGGCGTCGCCGTACATGATCAGCACGGGCAGCGCGATCGCTCGCGCCCGCTCGGGTAGCGAGGCGATCGCCGTCGCCAGCTGGGAGACCGTGCGCGCGGGCAGCCGGCGGCGGTAGACGAGCGGGTCAGAGTCGTAGGCGCGCACGACCTCGGGGTCGCGGCTGATCAGCGCCGAGTCGATCTCGACCACTCCCAGCCTCGGCGCCACGGCCGAGAGCACCCTGGCGGCCAATCTGGTCACCGGTGAGGCCGCCTCGAGCGCCGCGAGCGGCGCCGACAGCACCAGGCCGGTGAGCTTGCCCTGGTGGCGGATCGCGTACTCGGTCGCGATCAGCCCACCCATGCTGTGGCCGAGCAGGAACAGCGGCGCCCCGGGCTGGGCCACACTGTCAACCAGGGTGTCGAGGTCCGCCACCACCGTTCCCACATCGACCAGCGCACGCGGACCCACCGAACGCCCATGGCCGCGATGGTCGAGCGCGTGCAGGGCGAAGCCGGCGGCGGCCAGCCTCTCCGCCACGTGCTGATACCGGCTGCTGTGCTCGGAGAGCCCGTGAGCGAGCACCACCGCGCCCCGCGCCTCCCGGTCGGGGACCCAGGCCTGGCGGTAAAGGCGAGCCCCGCCGACGCCGGTGAGGCCGCCCGCGCTACGGGTTGCCCTCACGCCTCCGGCGCAGGCTCCTGCGCCCAGGGAACCACCACCGCATCCTCGAGCGGAGAGTCGCGCGCGACCACGTATTCAGCCGGCTGCTCGGAGGAGTTCTCGAGCACGTGGGTCTCGCGCGGGGGGACATAAACGAGGTCGCCCGGCTCGAGCGTGACCTCGTGCTCGAGGTGCTCGCCCCAGCGCACGCGCAGACGCCCCGCGATCATGTAGACCGCGCTTTCGCAATGTTCGTGGTAGTGGGGACGCGACTGGGAGCGCGGCGGGACCCGGAACACACCCATATAGATGTTGCGCGCATCCGCGGTCGCCTGGGAGACCTCGGCGCCGCCCAGGACGCCGCGGGGGACTTCATGGTCAGGCCCGGGCTTGATCACCCTCATGCGGCGAGTCTAACCGTCCCACCTCGATCCTCAGTGGTCCGTGTTCCGCCGCTGCGTGATCGACCTGGAGCGTCGTGTGGCGCAACTCGAAGCGCTCCTCGAGCACTCGCTGAAGGTGACGCCGGAGCGCGTGGCAGTCCTGGCCCGCGCCCACGATCACGTGCGCGGAGAGTGCCGGGAAGCCGGAGGTGACCTCCCAAACATGCAGGTCGTGGACCTCGACCACGCCCGGCTCGGCGGCCAGGGCGCGCCCGATCTCCTCTGGCTGCAACCCCGACGGGGCGGCCTCCATGAACACCCGACCCGACTCGCGCAGCAACCCGTACGCGGCTTGGAGCATCAGCGCCGCCACGAGCAGCGACGCGATCGCGTCCGCCCGTGCGAATCCCGTAGTCACGATCACTGCGCCCGCGATGGCGGTGGCGATGAACCCATAGAGATCAGTCACGATGTGGCGGTAGGAACCCTCGAGGTTGAGGCTGCGCGGCCGTCCCCCGCCGGCCAGCAGGTGGGCCGCGAACAGATTGACAGCGATCCCCACACAGGCAACCGCGATCACCGCCACGCCGCCGACGTGTGGCGGAGCGACCAGGCGCCTGATCGCCACGTAGACGATCACCAGCGCCAGCACGAGCAGGGCGATCCCGTTGCTCTGGGCGCTCAGTATCTCCGCCCGCCCCAGCCCGTAGGTCAAGGCGCCACGCGCGGGCCTGCGCGCCAGCCGGGCTGCCGCCAGTGAAAGTCCGAGCGCGGCGGCGTCGGTGACCATGTGGGCGGCGTCCGACAGCAGCGCCAGCGACGAGAACACGACTCCCGCCGCCACCTCGGCGGCCATGAAGGCCACGATCAGCGCCAGCGCCCACCGGATCCGGCCAGTCTCAAGCTCGCGGCCGCCGGCGTGGAGATGGTGCGTGGACACGGTCAGTTCCAGGAGGGATCGGCCGGCATGCGCGCGACCAGCGCGTAGCTGCCACCCTTGCGCGTCAGCACCGTGCCCCAGAGTTCGCCCGGCTCGTCGGTGAACGCGTCCTCGCGCTCGGCGGGCTCGAGGATCCAGTCGCCACGCTCGATCTCGGCGTCGAGCTGGCCGGCGCCCCAGCCGGCGTGTCCCACGAACCCGCGCGCCTCGCGCACCCCCTCGGCCTCGGTCTCCGAGCCCGAGCTGAGCACGCCGATGTCGTCGAAGGCGAGCAGCACGGAGTCGCTCGGATCCTCGAACCGGGCCAGCACGATCACCGCGGCGGGCTGGACGGGGCCACCGATGAACAGCAGGTCGTCCTCGTCGATCAGCGCTTTGAGCTCGGGGACCGCGTCGCCGACGGTGGTCTCGGAGGGGCGGTTCAACACCAGCCCGAGCGCTCCCTCCTCGCTGTGCTCGACGACGAGCACGACCGTGCGCCAGAAATTCGGGTCCAGCAGGGTGGGGCCGGCGATCAGCAGCTGTCCCCGCGCGGATTCCACGTGTTCCAGGGTACCCCTGCGGGGGAGCTCAGCTCAGGAAGAGCAGCCGAACTTGGCGTGGCTCAGCGCCGCGGATACAAGCGGCGTGGCGTCGTAGACCTCGCGTGCCGGTGGTATCTGAGGCTTGCGCTGCGGGCCGTAGTCATAGAGATCCATGGTCATGCCGACCGACTCGCGCACGCCCGAGGCGCACTCGGTGAAGGCGAAGCTCTCCCGGCGGACCAGGTGGTGGCTGTCGATCCACACGTCCATCGGCATCGTGTGACCCCCCAGCGCAGCCTCGAGCGTCTTGATCGTCCGCGCCATGCTCTTGCGTTGTGCAGCCGGGACCACCTGCGTGTACCGGTTGAGGTCGATCACGGCGTGGTAGTGGGTCGTGGTGACGCCGCGGATCACGGTGGTCCCGAGCTTTGTCGTGTTGGAGCTGACCGCCCGCAGGTAGTCCACGAACTGGGACGGGTCGCTTGTCGTCGGCAGGGAGCTGAGCCCCCCACCAGGAAACGCGCTGCCGAGGTCCAGCTTCAGCCAAGGCTTGCCTTTGGTGAGCGCGCTCGCGTTCGGCACCAGCGTGCTCGGCATGTACATCGTCAGCCGCGAGATCACCTCGTGGATCGGCACCTCGCGGCCCGCCGCGTGGGCGACAGCCGTGAGTGCTCCCACCCGGTCGCGGCGGTCGAACGTCCCCGTCATCGACATGGTCACGGTCACGTGCTGTGGCGCGTTGATCGTCACTGTGCCGTGGCCCGACATCCTGAAGCCGGCGGCCTTGCCGGTGACGTAGGCAGCCCTTCGAACCGCCGGGCTGGCGGACGGGCTGGAGCTCGAGCCGCAGCCGGCCACCACCAGCGACACGGACGCCGTCACGAGCATGAGCAGGCCCCTCCTCACGCTCTCATCGTACCTACAGCCCCAGTGAGCGCCCCAGGATCTCCTTCATGATCTCGTCGGTGCCGCCTCCGATGGGGCCGAGGCGCGCGTCGCGCAGGGCCCGCTCGAGCTCCGCGTCAGGACCGCTCAGCTCCAGGCAGGCGTCGATCACCTCGAAGCACCGGCGCTGGGTGGCGAGCTTTGCGATCGTGACCTCGCGCACCGCATCCTCGCCGGCGAGGTAGCGACGCAGGGCCGCATAGGTGACATCGCGCCCGGTCTCCGCAGCGAGCGCGATCTCCGCGACGCGGTGGCGACGCGCCTGACCGTTGCTGCGGCGGGCGACCCCCGTCAGCGTTCGCTCGAGGGCGGCTTGCATCGCCCCCACGGCTCCCAGGGCCATCAACAGCCGCTCCCACTGGAAGTTGGCCATGATCAGGTAGAAGCCCGCGTTCTCCTCGCCGAGCAGGTTCTCGTCGCGCACAAACACCTCGTCGAGGGCGATCAGCGCGGTATCGGATGCGTGCCAGCCGAGCTTGCGCAGGGGGCTCGAGCTGACTCCGGGGCCGCGTTCGACGATCAAAAAGGACAATCCGCGGTGGCCGCCCTGCGCCGTGGTCTTGACCGCGGTCACCAGGGCGTCGGCGCGCACCCCGCCGGTGATGAAGGTCTTCGTCCCGCTGACGAGGTAGCCGCCGTCGACGCGCTCGGCGCGCGTCCGAATCGAGGCCACGTCCGAGCCCGCGTCCGGTTCGGTGATCGCCAGCGCCGCGATCTTCTCGCCGCGGATGCCTGGCACCAGGTAGCGCTCCTTCTGCGCCGGCGAGCCGAACCGCAGGATCGGTGGCAGCGCGATCCCGATATGGGCGCCGATTCCGGCTGCCAGGCCGCCCGAGCCACAGCGCGAGAGCTCCTCGGCGAGCACGGCATCGGCAGCCGGGTCATCGCCGCCGCCGTACTCGCGCGGGAACTTCAGCCCCAGATAGCCGCGCTCGGCCAGGCCGGTAAACACCTCGTTCGGGAACCAGCAAGCGTCTTCCCACTCGGAGGCGTGCGGGCGCAGCTCGGACTCGACGAAGGCGCGGATCTCCGCGCGCAGCCGCTCGTGCTCATCTGTAAATGGAGGAATCGGCCGGCGCACATG
>JAVKSP010000074.1:0-15029 GCA_039583645.1 Solirubrobacteraceae bacterium | reverse complement strand
TGGACTGGGGTGGGTTCGCACCCCCCAGCCTCCAAGGAGGCCCGGATGTCTACTGACGAACGTCCCTAGGAACTACACCTAGCCCGCCCCGCGCCTGACAAACCGCAGCACCCCCCGCTGAGCGATCGCTCGCACGCCGTGAGGCAGGTCAAGAGCGGCCTTGCCCCGGTCGGGCAATGCCAGCAGCTCTGGCAGCCGCCGCGCGGTACCCGGCGCGGGCCCGCCTACGGCGTCGTCGGCCAGCCGTTGGACCACGAGCCGCGCGATGGCGGGCGGAAGCACGCGCAGGCGCTCGAGCGACACGGCAGCGGCGTCCGCGAGCACCTCGTCCACGAGCCCGTCGAGCACCTCGGCCTCGTCGCGCAGGATGCTCGCGAGCGCGAGTACGTTGTCTTCCGCGGCCGGGTGAATCGAGTGCAGCGCCGGCACCAGCGTCCAGCGCACGCGCCCGCGCGCGAACGCATCGCTCTCGTTGGTCTCGTCCTCGCGCCACTGAAGGCCTCGCGCCTCGCAGTACGCCGCGGTGTCCTCGCGTCTTACGGACAGCAGCGGCCGCACCAACCAGCGCTCGCTGTCGCCCGGCAGCGGCTCGCGCGGGCGCATCCCCAGCAGTGCCCGCCGGCTGGGCGACGAGGCGAGGCGGTAGAGGATCGTCTCGACCTGGTCGGTCGCGGTGTGGCCGGCGGCGACGTCCGCGCCCAGCGAGCGGGCGAGCTCCGCCGCCGCCCGATAGCGCATCTGGCGCGCCCACGACTGGAGGTTTCCCTGCGCGGCCGAGGCAGGATGCACAACCTCGAGGCGGACGCCCAAGCGCTCGCACAGACGCGCGCAAGCGCGTTCGTCCTCATCGCTTGCCGTCCGCAGCCCATAGTTGACGTGCAGGGCGGCGACGGCAGCGTGACCGCTGATGCGCACGGCGAGGTCGAGCAGGCACACGGAGTCGCGGCCCCCGGACAGCAGCACCACCACCGGCCGGCCGGCACCCAGCAGGCCGCTGCGCCTGGCGAGCTCCAGCAGGTCCACCGAGGACCGGTCAGTCCTCGGCGGCGGGACGCGCGACGAACATCTCGGTCACCTCGCGGAACCCCTTGAGCTTGATCTCGCCGATGCGGTCGAACTCGAGGTGCGAGCCGGCGCGTTCGAGCACCGGGCGGGTCACCAGCACCTCACCGCCGGCCGATCTGGCCGCGATCCTGGCCGCCAGGTTGATGTCGCGCCCGTAGTAGTCGCCGTGTCGATACAGAGCGGTGCCGTAATGGACCGCGATCCGCGGCAGCGGCCGCTCCGTCTGGAGTCTTTGAAACCCGACCGCCCAGTCGGTCAAGGTCTCCGGGTCGGCGCTGACGACCATCACCTCGTCGCCGATGGTCTTCACGATCCGCGCCTCGTCGGGCAGGGTGTCCGTCACGGCCCGCACGAAGCGCTCGACCGCGTCGAGCGCCTCGAGCTCACCGGCCTCTTCGGTGAGGCGCGTGTACCCCGTCAAATCGGCGAATGCGATCGCAATCCGCAGCCGGCCCGGTCCCAGCGGCGAGCCATCCAGATCGACCTCCATGTGGCCGACGACGTCCTGCTCGATGAAGTGGCGCAGGTAGCGCTCGTGAACGTGGTCCATCACGGGCGAGGACAGCGGCAGCAGCACCCGCGCGAGGTCCTGCATCTCGTCGGCCACCTCGAGCCCCGTCGCTCCGGAGCGCATCAGCGGCTCGTGCACATACAGATGGAACAGGCGCACCTCGGCGTCCGCGATCTGGGCCATCGCCTGCCCGTAGACGCGCACCAACTGCAGCAGCGCCACCAGCGGCAGCCCCGCCTCGAGCCCCATGGCCGCATAGCGCAGTAGCTGCAGGTCCTCCTCAGCCAGCGCGTCCGCCTGCGTGGGGCTGAAGCCGGCGGTGGTCAGGATGCGCTGCACCAGCGCCGGCTGTAGGCCCGTCTCCTTGGCCGCCTCCTTGAGCGTGTGCCTGCGCCCCGGCTGCGACAGCAGTTCCTCGGTGTAGGCATAGGCGAGCCTCCCGTCTTCCGAAGCCCGCCGGATCTCGGCGAATGAATGCCCGCGCGCGCGCAGGCGCGCGACCACGCGCGCGTGCCGCACGGCGGCCGGTGTCCAGCCATCACGTTCGTATTGCGGGACGAGCCCCTCGCGCACCCAGCGCCTCAGCGTCTGGGCGGAGATACCCACTGCGTCCGCCGCCTCCCGCGAGGAGATCTGCTGGGGCCTGCTGGCGGCATGGCTTCGCTTGCGGGCCTTGGCGGCATGGTTGCGGGTGCGGCCGCTTATGTGCCTCACGTTTTCCGGCATCGCTCTCGCTTTCGACGGTAACAGTCGGCGCTCTGCACGCCGTGATCCAAGGTTCTCGCCGTCTGGGCGCTAACAATCCGGCGGCGGAGCCCCAGATGGAACTCCGCCGCTTGCGGGCGTTACGGCCCGCGCCGTCGGCCGTTGGCGCTCGTCGCGGGAGCGGCGGCACCTCGCGGGTGCACACCCGGGTTCGCGGTTACCCCGCGGGCCCTGGTAGCACATCCACGCTCCGGCCTGTTGCCGTATGTGTCGGCGCTAGGTCTACTCCCCCGCCGCGCGCGTGTCAATGGCGGCGGTCCAGATACCAACCGCTCAGACCGCAAGGTGCGGGTAGTCCGCGGCGACCATCTCGCTGTAGCGCGCGAACACGGGCTTCGTCAGCGGCAGGATGGCGAGCGCCGCTTTCATGTCGCCGCCGGGCTTGATGCGCCGGCGCGCGATCGCGATGGCGACATTTTCCTTGCCCTGAAAGAAGCGGTTGGCGACGTCGGAGTCCATCGCCATGCGCACTTTCGGCTCCCAATCGACCGTGTCGCTCCACTCCCAGACCAGGTTGGGCTCATCCCCGCGACCCGCGCGGACATTGAAGACGAGATCGAAATCGGGGAACTCGAATCGCTGCGGTGTGTCCGCCTCGCGCAGCTTCGGCCCCATCTCACGGTCCTCGCTCATGATCGCGAAGGTGCGATCGATCACTTCACGGAACTCGGCCGCCGACCTGAAAGAGGCCGCGGGAACGTCCGTTTCGCTGCGCATTGCGCGGGCAGTGTATCCCCCGCAGTGTGTTGCCACCGGCCCATGCTGGCGCCGAGCACCCGCGCGGCGGGCGCGGGCTACCCCGCGGCGGGTAGCGCCGCCTCGATGCGGGCGAGCGACTCCTCCACGGCGCGCAGCCGTTCCTCCAGGATGGAGGATCCGGCGAGCCCGTCGACCCGTTGCTCGAGCCGGTCGAGTCCGTCCTCGATGCCCTCGAGCCGCTGCGAGACATTGCGCAGGCGTCGGGTGAGGCGCTCGAGGTCGCTTGCCGACGGGAGGTTGAGCGCTCCCATCGCCAGCTCCTGCGCGCGCATGGCGCGCTCGCGGGTCTCAAATGCCGCCGTGAGCGCTTTGGCGACTACGGAGCTCTCGAGCAGCTCCTGGGCGAGCTTGCCGATCGCCTCCTCGCCTTGGCCGACGACGCGCTCGTGCAGGGGTCTGTCGGCGGCCATCGGTCAACTGTATCGCGGGGCGGGCGAACGGTTCCTCGTTGCAAACGGAGGTGTCAGTGGGTAGCTTCCACTGCCAACGCCGGTGTGCGGAAGGACTGGCGCCTGAACAGGGACGGCGCGAACTAGTCAGCCCGACGGCGGAAGACTTAAGACCACTTGCGCAGGACAAGGCGGGAGGAATCAGCCCCAGTGCTAGCTAGCAGAAGACTGACGGTCGGCGCGGTCACCGTGGCGTCGATGCTGGCGGTCCTCGGCATGGCGGCGCTGCCCGTCGCCTCCGCAGCTGAGTGCACGGTCGTGGTCACGCTGATCGGGGGTAAGAAGCTCTACTTCCACCTGCCCCCGGGGGTCTCGCCGTCGACGCTGAAGCTGCCGCTGGGGGTCGTGAGCATCCACGAGACCTGCCCCCAGACGCACACCAAGACCACCACCCCCAAGACGACGACCACCACGACGCCGACCAAGACCACGACGCAGCCGCCGCCGAAGAAGAAATCCCCGCCCCCGAAGCCAAAGCCCAAGTCGACGCCCCCGCCGCGCGGCCCGGGCAACGGCAACTCGCCTCCCTCCAGCTCGCATCCCGGCTCCCCGTCGTCGAGCCACCACAGCTCCAATCCGAGCGGCCCCTCCACTCCCGGGACGAAGCCCGCGCCGCCCACCTCGCCCAACGGCATCCCGAATCCGACCAACCCGTCGTACAGCCTGGCCTTGCCGAACCCGGCGCAGATCGGCGTACCGAACTTCTTCATCGACAGCTTTGCGATCCCGCCCTTCCTGCTGCCGATCTACCAGGCCGCCGGGATCGAGTACGACGTTCCCTGGCAGGTGCTCGCGGCGATCAACGAGATCGAGACCGACTACGGTCGCAACCTCTCGGTCTCCAGCGCCGGCGCCGTGGGCTGGATGCAGTTCTTGCCCTCGACCTGGAAGAAGTACGCGGTCGACGCGACCGGCAGCGGCTATGCCGACCCCTACAACCCGGTCGACGCGATCTTCACCGCTGCCCGCTACCTGCAGGCGGCCGGTGCCTCCAAGAATTTGCCCAAGGCGATTCTTGCGTACAACCACGCCCAGTGGTACGTGCAGTCGGTGCTGCTGCGGGCGAAGCTGATCGGCGGCATGCCCAACTCGCTGATCGGCGCGCTCACCGGGCTCGTCGAAGGGCACTTCCCGGTCGCCGCGCCCGCCCGCTACGCGGACAACTACGTGCAGCAGCTGATCGCGCAACAGAAGCACGGCAAGAACAAGACCTCGACGGTCCGTGTCTCCTCCACAAAGTCCAACCCCACAAAGTCCAACCCCGCGATCCCGGTCAACTCGAATCCCAACGCGAAGTCGATCGCGATCTATGCGAATCGCAATTCGCCCGTGATTGCGGTCAATGACGGCAAGGTGGTCAAGATCGGCCACAACGCTCAGTGGGGACGCTACGTGGAGCTCCAGGACGCCAACGGCAACGTCTACACCTACGCCAACCTGGGCTCGATCCCCTCCAGCTATCCGGTTCCCAAGCCGGTCCCGGTCTCGGCGGCCGGCGTGGTCAAGGCGCTCACGACGCCGAGCACGCCCAAGCCAAACGCACCGGCCACGGCGGGCAATCAGGGGAAGGGCCAGACCGCGCTGCAGCCGCCGAGCGTGCCGCTCGCGCCCTCGCCGAGTGTCGGTGGCCAGAACGCCTTCGCCTCTCAGACCGGGCCCTCAATCCCCGCCTACTCGCAGCCCGCGCCGCAGCTCAAGCAGCGTCTTTTTGCCTATCCCTCGCGCGCTGCGTCATACGCGGCGGGCGGCGGCATGCAGCTCCAGACTGAGCACGCCCAGCAGGCCTCTCAGCAGATCCAGAGCTTCCAGAACTACTTCTCGGGCGTTCTGCATCTCAATAAGAACCAGTACACGCTGCATCCGCTCAAGCCCGGCTCGATCGTGGTCGCCGGCACGATCCTGGGCCGCATCGCCGCCGGCACGAGCAAGCAGGCTTCCCATCTCCAGTTCATGATCAAGCCAGCCGGCAAGAACGCCCCCTACGTCGATCCGAAGCCGATCCTCGACGGCTGGGAGCTGCTGCAGGCGACCTCGATCTATCGCGCCTCCGGCGTCGACCCGTTCCTCGGCAAGGACCCGTCGATCGGCCAACTGCTCTTGATGTCCAAGCCGCAGCTGCAACAGCGCGTGCTGTCCGACCCGCGCGTGCAGATCTATCCCTGCGGTCGGCGCGACGTCGCGACCGGTCAGATCGACCGGCGGATCCTGGCCGTAATGGAGTTCCTCTCGGCGTCGGGCCTGAAGCCGTATGTCTCGGGCCTCAAGTGCGGCGCCAATGCCACCGCCTCGAACGGGATCGACCCCGCGGGCCAGACCGGTTCCAGCATGGACATCTCCAAGATCAACAACATCCCGATCTCGGGTCACCAGGGACCGGGCTCGATCACTGACATCACTATCCGGCGGCTGCTGACCCTCCAGGGCGCGTTCAAGCCGACCGAGATCGTCTCGCTGATGAGCTTCAAGGGCCAGTCGAACACGATCTCGCTGCCCGACCACAAGAACCGCATCCAGGTCAGCTACACGCCGATGTTCGGCTCAAACAAGGCGCTGTCGACCCAGGTCTCGCAGATCCTCAAGCCACAGCAGTGGATCCAGCTGATCCAGCGGCTCGGCCAGATACCGGAGCCGACCGTGCCGATCAACCCGAGCAAGTACGCGATCAAGACCCGCGGCTGAGCCCACTCTTCCGCTTCACCCAGCTCGAATATCCCTGGCCGCTCGGCCCGCCAGATGGCCGCTATCTGCTGCGCCGCGCCGGTGATCCTGAGCGCTCCGAACCCGACCACGTGCTGGTGGTCGCAACCCTGGGCGCGGTTCAGCGGCGCTGGCTCCAGCGCCGCCAGCAAAACCGTAAAGCTCAACCTGAGCCAGCGCCTTCGCCGGTCGCCACCGGTCGCGCGACCGTGATCGACGTCGCCGTGCCGTTCAAGGACGCGGCCGAAGCCGCGAGCTGGTTGAAGGCCGCCGGCGAGCGCGAGCTGGAGCAGGGGATCGCGGTGCTGAATCGTGCGCTTCACGCCTTCAGGCTGGTGACAGCCAACCCCTACCTGTTCCCGGTCGACCGCGGCCACGCGCTCGTCGCGCGGCTCGGCTTCGGCGATGGCGAGCAGGTGGCGGAGGGCCGCTGGAGCGACGCCCGGGAGCTGTTGACGAGCGCCAAGCGCGAGCCGCGGGCGAAGGTGCTCCATCCCCAGGCCCGCCTCGCCGCCGTGCTCGGCGGGCGCGAGCGGGCGCTGGTGTGCGAAGAGCTGGCGCTGCGCGCACGGCTCGACCTCAGCCACGGCCGCGACCGCGAAGCGGCGCTGCAGCTGCTGGTGGCCCTCGACGCGGCGCTCGCTGAGCTGCAACGCGACCCCGCCGCATCCACCCTGAGCGAGCGACTCGAGGAGCTTCGCGGCCACCGCGATCCGACCGCCGTGGCCGCCCAGGCGGCACTGGCCGGGCCCCTTGCGCCGTCAGAGCGCGCGGCCGTCGAGCGCACGCTTGACCGCATCGAAGCGGCGCTCAGGGCGCGCGCCGTCGCGAACGCTTAGGGGTAAGGGCGCCCCCGGCCGGCACTAAGGCGCCCGCAAGCGAAAGTTGCTCCGAATTGCCGATGTAGGGTAAGGCGGCTTAGCCCACCCTACGTGGAGCAAGTCAAAGGCCGAAAGGAGCCACAGATGACGCGCCAAGTCCCCCACATTGTCTCCCGTGTCAAGAGCGCCGTGACGGAGATGAACCACGCCCAGCGACGGCTGTTCGAGCTCCGAACCGGGCTTCCCAGCGAGAGCCGGAGCGCCAGCCGTCGGCAGATCGACGAGCTCGAGGCTCTCTTCCGCGCCAAGGCAATCTAGACCCCCAGGCCGAGGTCGTCCGCCAGCGCCGCGAGCTCCTGGACCACGTCGCCGTCGAGCCGGACCGCCGCTCGCCTGTCGAGCGGCGTCGGCCCGCGCGTGACGATCGCCAGCTGGCCTCCGCTGTCAAGCGACGTCAACGGCAGTCCGGCCACCGGATAGACCTCGAGCGAGGAGCCGATGCAGATCATCAGGTCAGCTTCGGCGGCGAGCGCCTCCGCATGCGCGAACGCCGCCATCGGCAGGTACTCGCCGAACAGCACCACGTCGGGCTTGAGCGGCGCCCCGCAGTCACAGCGCGGGACTCCGCCCGAGTCCGCGGCCAGGCGCACCCGAACCTCGTCGAGTGGATAACGCGCTGCGCAACGCGGGCACGACGAGTGGGAGATCGTGCCGTGCACCTCGGTCAGTTCCCGCGTGCCCGCGCGCCTGTGCAGGCCGTCGATGTTCTGCGTGATGACGGCCCTCAGCAGGCCCTGACGCTCGAGCGCCGCCAGCACGAGGTGGGCGCGATTGGGTGCCACGTTTGAGAGCTTCTGGAAGCGCTCGCCGTAGAAGGACCAGAACCGCTGCGGCTCGCGCCGGAAGACATTGATGTGGGCCACCTCCATCGGGTCCACGCGTTCCCACAAACCGGTCCCGGGCGAGCGGAAATCCGGGATTCCCGAAGGCACCGAGATGCCGGCTCCGGTCAGGGCCACCACGCGCTCCGATGAGCGCACCAGCTCGGCCAGGCGCCGCACCGGAGCCCGCAAGTCCGCCCGCGCGCTCATCGCCCCTGGAACCGCGGCTTGCGCTTGTGGAGAAACGCCTGAAACCCCTCGCGCGCGTCCTCGGAGCCAAGCACTTCCAGGAATGCCTCCTGCTCGGCCCCGAGGCCGGCGTCCAGGTCGCCGGCGGCCGACACCCGCTTGATCTGCCCGAGCGCCAGGGGCGGCTTCTCGCACAGCGCGCGCGCCCACCGCAGAGCGGTGTCGAGCAGCTCGTGGTCGGGCACGACGCGGTTCACCAGCCCCAGCTCGTAGGCCTCCTGGGCGGAGATCGAGTTGCCGGTGAGGTTCATCTCGAGCGCGTGCGCCTCGCCCACCAGGCGCGCCAGGCGCTGGGTGCCGCCGAAGCCGGGGATGATGCCGAGGTTGATCTCGGGTTGACCGAAGAGCGCCGATTCGGCGGCGAGCCGGATGTCGCACGCCATCGCCAGCTCGCAACCGCCGCCGAAGGCACCCGCGTTGACCGCCGCGACGGTGACCACCGCGGAGCGCTCCAGCGAGCGCGACAGCCGGTGGATGCGCTCGAGCAGATCCTTGCCCGCTTCGACATCCATGGTCGTGAAGGCCTTGATGTCCGCCCCGGCGCAGAACAGCATCGGGCTGGCGGAGGCGAGCACGAGCGCGCGCAGGGAGTCAGAGCCGGTCACGAACTCCCAGATCCGCTCAAGCGCCTCGACCACCTCAATGGAGATGGAGTTTGCCGGCGGGCGGTCGAGCCAGGCGATCGCGGTCGAGTCGCGGAGCTCGAGCTTCACCGGACCTGCGGACCACTCGGCCTCGGGTCGCGCGTAGGGATAGAAACCCTGACCTGTCTTGACGCCGAGCCTCCCCTGGGCCACCAGCCGCCGCAGCGTCACCGGCGGCTCGAAGTCGGCTCCCCACTCGCGCCGCGCCTGCTCGAGACGCCCGAGGACCTCATCCAGGCCCGCCTGGTCGGCGGCGGCAAACGGCGGCGGAGCGAACCCGGCGGCGGCCATCATGCCGAGGTCGATCTCACGCATCGCGGCCACGCCCTCCTCGAGCACGAGGCAGCTCTCCACGAGAGCTCTGAGCCTGAAGCGCTCGAGCAGCTGCTCTGAGCTGCCCGGCCGCTCAGCCTCGGTGCTCATAAAAGCCTTTCCCGGTCTTCGAGCCCAGATTCCCGGCCGCCACCAGCTCGCGCATGTGCTGGTGGACGTGGAAGCGCTCGCCGTAGCAATCCTGCAGGTACTCGGTCACGTAGAGCACGGTGTCCAGCCCCAGCACGTCGGCCAGCGCGAACGGCCCGATCGGCGCTGCCTTGGAGTCCTTCACCAGGCGGTCGAGCTCGGAGGGGTCGATCCCTGTCTGCTCCTGGTAGCGCCACACCTCGGAGACGGCCGCTGTGAGGATGCGGTTGACGACGAACCCGGGCGCCTCAGCGCAGCGGATCGGGGTCTTGCGGATCGCCTGGGCGAAGTTCGCCGCCGCCCGCGCGGTCTCGGGCGCGGTGTCGTCACCCTCGATCACCTCGACCAGGCGGTTGACCGACGCCGGGTAGAAGAAGTGAAAGCCGACCACCTGCTCGGGCCGGGTGGTCGCCAGGCCCATCTCCGTGATCGACAGGGAAGAGGTGTTGGAGGCGAGGAGCGCGTGCCCCGGAGTCACCGCGTCGAGCTCGGCGAACACCTCCTTCTTGAGCTCCATCCGTTCGGGAACCGCCTCGATCACGAAGTCGACGTCGCCGAACTCAGCGTAGGAAGTGGTGGCGGTGATCAGCTCCCTCGTCGGTGAGCCGACAGCTTCCACGCTGCGCTCGAGCAGGTGCTCGTCGACGTCCTTGAGCACCACCGGGATGCCGGCAGCCGCGATCGCCTGTGCGATCTCGCGACCCATCGTGCCGGCCCCCACCACCGCCGCTTTGAACACGAACACGGGCCAGACGCTACTCGACGTCTGGCCGGCGCGACGCCTCAAGCTCCGCTCCGAAACGCGACAGCATCTGCTCGAGTGCGCGCCGCATAGCGCCCCGGATGAACAGCGGATCGATCACGGGCATCAGCAACGACCGCTGCTTGAGCTGGTAGGCGAGGCTCAGCACGACCGCGACCCGACCATCCTCTGGCTCAAACGAGACCGTCTGCTGGCCGCGGATCGAGTCGTCCTCGACCTCGACAGTCTGGCCAGCGAGCGGCTCGTACTCGAGCACCCGCTCGAGGACGCGGCCGCGGCCGGCGGGCACGGACTGCCAGCGGACCCGCCCGCCGACAGCCGGCCATCCCGCGTCGACCTCCTCCACCCGCTCCAGCCCCGGTACCCACGCGAGCCATCGGGAGGTGTCGTACCACAGCGCCTCGGCCTCGTGGACCGTGGCTTGGAAGGCAGTCTGCGCCTGAACCAGTCGCATGCGGTGAGTATCGTGAACGCAATGATCTCGGGGGACGGCAAAGCCACTGACGCGATCGCGGTCCGCGGCCTCACCAAGACCTTCGACGAGGTGCAGGCCGTCAAGGGCGTCGACTTCGAGGTCGCGCCGGGGGAGGTGTTCGGCTTTCTGGGACCGAACGGGGCCGGCAAGACGACCACGATCAACATGCTGTGCACGCTGGCCAAGCCCACCAGCGGCTCGGCGACGGTCGCGGGGCATGATGTCGTCAAAGAGCGCGACAACGTGCGCCGCAACATCGGGCTGGTCTTCCAGGACCCCACGCTCGACAACTACCTCACCGCCACCCAGAACCTCAAGCTCCACGCCGAGCTATACGGCGTGCGCTCAGACCTCGTCAAGCCGCGCATGGACCAGGTGCTGCACATGGTGGGGCTGTGGGACAGGCGCGACACCAAGACGATGACCTTCTCGGGCGGGATGCGCCGGCGGCTCGAGATCGCCCGCGGCCTCATGCACTCGCCGCGCGTGCTGTTCCTCGACGAGCCCACGATCGGGCTCGACCCCCAGACCCGCCGCTCGATCTGGACCTACATCCGCCAGCTCAAGGAGCAGGAGGAGATCACGATCTTCATGACCACGCACTACATGGACGAGGCCGAGTGGTGCGACCGGATCGCGATCATGGACCACGGCCAGATCGTCGCGCTGGACCGTCCCGAGACGCTCAAGGCGGAGGTGGGCAAGGACCGCGTGACGATCCACACCGACGACGACGATGCCGCGATCGCCTCGATCGAGGAGCGCTTCGGGATCGAGGCGCGCATGGCCGAGGGAGCGGTCGCGTTCGGCGTCCCCGCCGGCGAGGAGTTCGTGCCGCGGCTGTTCGCCGAGCTGGACATGCCGATCCGCTCGGTGAGCGTCTCGCGCCCGACCCTCGATGACGTCTTCATGTCCTACACCGGCACCACCATCCGCGACGCCGAGGACGATCACGCCAAGCACCGCAACCGCGTGATGATGCAGGTCATGTCGGGGATGCGCCGATGAGCACGGCCACCCGCCCGACCGAGCCCTCGGTCGCCCCGCCGGCCGGCGGCCCCATCGTCAGGGTTACCGTCCCGCAGCGGAGCCTGCGCTCCGAGCTGCGGGCGATCAAGGTGGTGTGGCAGCGCGAGCTGATCCGCTTCGCCAACAATCGACTGCGCATCGTCACCTCGCTGGTGCAGCCGCTGCTGTTCTTGTTCGTGCTCGGTTCGGGCCTCCAGCGGCTCGCCAGCGCCGGGACGCACGGCGTCTCGCTGAGAACCTTCCTCTTTCCCGGGATCCTCTGCATCTCGGTGATGTTCATCGCCATGTTCCAGGCGGCGTCGTTCGTCTGGGACAGGGAGTTCGGGTTTTTGCGCGAGATGATGGTGGCGCCGGTGCGCCGCAGTTCGATCGTGATCGGCAAGTGCCTGGGCGGCGCCACGGTGGCGAGCTCCCAGGGGGTCATCGTGCTCGCCCTGGCGGGCGTCGTGAACGTCCCCTACAACCCGGTTCTGATCGTCGGCGTGCTCGCGCTGCAGCTGCTGCTCGCGTTCACGATCACGGCCTTCGGCGTCATGATCGCGGTGCGCATCCGCGAGATGCAGTCGTTCATGGGCGTGATGCAGATGATCGTCACGCCGCTGTTCTTCATCTCCGGCGCGCTCTTTCCGCCCTCCGGGCTCCCCGGGTGGCTGACCGTGCTGAACCGCCTCGACCCCATGTCGTACGCGGTCGACCCCATGCGCCGGCTGGTGTTCAACCACCTCGACATCTCGCCGCTCGCGCGCAGGGCGCTCGACCCCGGCATCACCTGGTGGGGCTGGCACGTGCCGGCGGGCGTCGAGGTGGCGGTGGTGGCCGTGCTCGGGCTGGCGATGCTGGGAGTCGCGATCTGGCAGTTCAGTACGACGGAGTAGCGGCTAGAGACCCTTGAGCAGCCGCGCGAGCTCGCGCAGGAAGTCCTTGCCGATCAACCCCATCGACAACAGCGAGCCGAACAGGATCACCGCGTCGATCGACTCGCGCCCCTGGCGAGCCCAGTAGACGTCCTTCAGATTCAGCCACAGGGCGAACTCGTCGAGCGTCAGCGCGGCGCCCGAACCATATGTCGCCGAGGTCAGCCGGGAGGTGCGCCGGTCGGTGGCGCCGGTGCCGACCTCGAGCATCCACAGCCAGCCGACCACCAGCAGCCCCATGATCCCGAAGGTCATGTGGTGGATGTGGCGCCCGCCCGGGGTGACGTTGCGAAGGGGCCCGACCCCGGCCCTGATCGAGTGCGTGATCGCACGCACGGTCGCGAACGTCGCGAAGAAGGACGCCATGCTGACCAGCTGGCGCTCCTTGCGGTAATCGGCGAAATGCTCGTGATAGAGCGCACGGATCTCGCGAGTACGAGCTCGCACGCCGCGAAGTCTCCCAGACCGTCGCGTCTCAGACCGTCGCCGGCTGACGCTCCTCGGCCCGCCGCGGCAACAGCGTCTCGCGCGCGATCACCAGCCGCTGGATCTGGGCGGTGCCCTCGTACAGCTGCAGGATCTTGGCGTCGCGCATCAGCTTCTCGACCGGATAGTCCTTGATGAACCCGTAGCCACCGTAGATCTGCACCGCGTCGGTGGTGACCTCCATCGCGGTATCGGCGGCGAAGCGCTTGGCGTGCGAGGACTCGAGCGTATTGCGGGCGCCCTGGTCGAGCAGCACCGCGGAGTTCCAGGTCGCCAGCCGGGCCAGGTGGACCTTGGTCGACATGTCGGCGATCATGAACTGAATTGCCTCGTGCATCGCGATCGGCACGCCGAACTGGACCCGCTCCTTGGCGTAGTCGACGGCGAACTCCATCGCCGCGCGGGCCACCCCGGTGCCCATCGCCGCCACACCCGGACGCGTGCGGTCGAGCGTCATCATCGCGATCTTGAAGCCCTTGTTCTCCTCCCCCACCAAATGGTTGAGCGGAATCTCAACCTCCGGGAAGGTGATCGTGGCCGTGTTCGACGCGCGCTGACCCATCTTGTCCTCGTGCTTGTCGACCACCACTCCGGCGTCGCGCGGGACGATGAAGCAAGAGATCCCGCGGTGGCCCGCGTCCTTGTCGGTCTTGGCGTAGACCGTGTACCAGTTGGCGTACTCGCCGTTTGTGATGAAGCACTTGGAGCCG
The DNA here is from genome assembly GCA_039583645.1 of Solirubrobacteraceae bacterium. Classification (GTDB taxonomy): domain Bacteria; phylum Actinomycetota; class Thermoleophilia; order Solirubrobacterales; family Solirubrobacteraceae; genus Palsa-465. Next base: position 1,349 of record JAVKSP010000074.1, on the reverse strand, counting down.
TTGATGACCCACTTGTCGCCCCTGCGCACCGCCGTGGTCTTCATCCCGGAGACGTCGGAGCCGGCGTCGGGTTCGGTCAGGCAGAAGGAGGCCAGCAGCGGCGCTTCGCTCAGCCGCCCCAGGTACTCACGCTTGAGCTCCTCCGAGGCGGCCAGCACGATCGGCGTCATCGCGAGCCCGTTGCACGACAGCGAGGTGCCGATGCCCGAGCAGCCCCAGGCGATCTCCTCCTCGATCAGCACGCCCTCGAACGCGCTCAGCTCGGGGCCGCCGTACTCCGCGGGCAGGTGCCTGTTGACCAGGCCCAGCTCCCAGGCCTTCTCGATGATCTGCTGCGGCCAGGCACCTTCGCGGTCGTGCTCCCAGGCGACCGGCCGTATCTCCTTCGCCGCGAAGTCGTGAGCCAGCTCGCGAATGTTCTGCTGCTCATCGGTGAGCGTGAAATCGACCACTTGAACCGTTCTCCTTCGGCCAACTGCGCCGGGGCGCAGGATCAATAGATTGACTAGTCAGTCAACACTTCAGATGGTACCGCGCCTGACACTTATCGTTACGCCGCTGCCGGCGCCGCGCCATACTTAGCCAATGCCGGTGCAGAGCGCGTTCGAGCCGGTCCTGTTCGTGGTCTGCGGCCTCGGCATGGCCGCGGCGCTGCTGGCGATCATCACCACCGGCAGGACCTGGGAGGACTACGGCAAGAGCCGTCTGCTGATGGACCACGACGCGCCCATGACCGCCTCCGCCGCGGCGCTGCTCGAGCGCGACGCCGAGATACGCCAGCTGCTCGAGGCGCGCAACCAGCGGCGGCTGCGGCGCGGGGAAGCGCCCCTGGATGTCGAGAGCGAGCTCTCGCGCCTTACCGCGTTGCAGGTGGACGGCGCGCTGAAAGCCGAGATCCGCGAACTGGTGATCGCGCGCAACCACCGCCGCATGCGCGCGGGCAAGCCGCCGCTCGATGTCGAGACTGAAGTGGCGCAGCAGATCGCGCAGCTGACGACCATGAGGTGACGGTGCCCGACGCCCGCCACATCCAGATTGACGAGCTGCTGAACCGGCCCGGCACCTACTTCAACCCGCAGACCGAAATCCTCGTGGTCGTCGATGACTCCCCCGAGCTCGACCAGGAGATCTTCAACATGGAGGAATACGAGGGCGCCGACTGGGTGCTGATCTCCGACGAGGTCCCGGTGGACGACGACCGGCGCGACCGGCTACTCGAGCGCTTCCAGGTCAGTCACCACGCCGGCGCCGTCTCCGACGACGGCGAGGAGGCGCCGGACGACGACCTGCAGGAAGATCAGCAGGAGGTCGACAGCGAATAAACGTGGCCGGCCGGCGCACATGTGCGC
>JAVKSP010000073.1:0-15997 GCA_039583645.1 Solirubrobacteraceae bacterium | reverse complement strand
GACCCGGGCCGGGGCGCATGCGCCCCGGCCACAAATGATCGAGATCGAGACCGATCGCGGGCCGATCCGCGCGCCGCTGGTCATCGACGCGCTGGGCTGGCGCCGGGTGCTCGGCGGCGGTGAGCCGATCCAGCCGCCCGAGGCATTTCTCTCCCGCGGCCTCGAGGTGCACTCCCTTGGCTCGGGCGACGCGCTCGAGGTGTGGATCGACCGCTCCTACGTGCCCGCCGGGTACGGGTGGAGCTTTCCCGCCGACGGCGAGGTGCGCGTCGGCGTGGGCTCGTTTGACCCGCGCTTTCACGTCAAAGAGCCGACGGTCCGGCTCGCCTCCGACCTGCATCGCGACGCCGTCCGCTACCAGGGAAATTGGATTCCCCACCGCCTGCGCCCCGCGGCCGAGGACGGAATCTTCTTCGTGGGAGACTCCGCCGGCCATTGCCTGCCGCTGACGGCGGAGGGGATCCGCACCGCGTTCTACTTCGGGGTGGCCTGCGGGCGGGAGCTGCGGGAGGTGATCGAGGGCCGGCTCGAGCGCGAGCACGCCCTCGGGCGCTACGCCTCCTTCAGCGCCGCGCACCGCTGGAAGTTCGAGTCGCTGCTGCGGGTGCAACGGCTGATCCCGAGAATCGCGCCGCCGTTACTCGCGCGCTCGCTCAAGGCCATGGAGCGCAAGCGGTTCGTGGACTGGGCGTTCGGGCACTACCTCGAGATCGCCCACCCCCGCCTTGTGGGAGAGGTGGCGGTCGCGGCGTGATCAGCCCCGAGAAGGCGATCGACGTCATCAACTCGCGTTTCGGCCGCCCCGCCGGCTGTCGCGCCCTGCACGCCAAGGGCACGCTCTGCCGCGGGACCTTCACCGCCACCCCGGAGGCCGGCCGCCTGACGCGCGCCGCTCACATGCAGGGACGGCCGATCGATGCCCTGGTGCGCCTCTCGAACGGCTCGGGCGACCCCAAGCTGCCCGACCACGCGCCCGACGTGCGCGGGCTGGCCGTCAAGTTCATCCTTCCCGACGGCTCGCGCACGGACATAAGCGCGCAGACCGTTCCCCGCTTTCCCGTCTCGACGCCGGATGCCTTCATCGAGCTCATTCGCCTCAACAGCCTCAGCGTCTCACGCCTGTGGCGCCTACCGCTGTTCATGGCCCGGCATCGCGGGATCGCCAAGACGCTGAAGGCGAACGTCCATGCGCTCGCGCCCCCCACGAGCTACGCCGGACTCGCCTACTACGCCGTGCACGCCTTCAAGTGGATCGACGCGCGCGGCGGCGAGCGCTACGTGCGCTACCGCTGGGACCCCGAGAAGGAGGAGCCGCCTCTGGCGGCGCTTGAGGCGCGCAACCGCGGCAAGGACTACCTCCAGGAAGATCTGCGCAAGCGGCTGGGGAAAGGACCGGTGAAGTTCAAGCTGATGCTGCAACTCGCTGCCGAAGACGATCCCGTGGACGACCCGGCGGCCGTGTGGCCCGAGGAGCGCGAGACGGTCACGGCCGGGACCCTGCAGGTGACCGAACTTGCAGGCGACTACGAGCGCGACCACGTGCTGGTGTTCGACCCGACCCGGGTCACCGACGGGATCGAGACCTCCGCCGACCCCGTGCTGGCGTTCCGCGCGCGCGCCTACTCCGTCTCGGTGCAGCGGCGGACGGCCGGCGGCGCCTGACGGCGCCGCCGGCCTACCGCTACGAGTCCTTACCCGCCCGTCTTGGCGAAGAACGGCTGCGGGACGCCAAGCCGCCCATCCGCCCACGCGGCGTACAGCGACTTGCCGACGACCAGGTCATCGGTGTAGTCGCCGAAGTTGGGCACGATGTCCGACGAGACGGCGTTCCAGTTGCTGGACACGTTGGTGATGCGGACGTTGCTGGTGGGCTTCTTGGTGGCCGTGGGGCTCACCTTCAGCGCCGCGTAGAGGTCCGTGCAGGCTTCGCATGACGGACTCGAGTTGCGCCGGTCATACCACACCACGTCGAGCAGACCGGACTTGTCCGCATTGCGCAAGGCGGGCATGAAGACCCAGGTCTTGCCCTTGTTGTTATTGAGCCGCACCGGCTTGCTCTGAACCGGGGTGAGGCTGGCGCCGAGGCCATAGCTCTGCATCAGGATGTCCCCGGTCGCGTGCCTGGCCCCGTCGTTCCACACGATCGTGACCGTGTTCGATTTGTCGCTGACCGCGATCCGCGGGAAATCGCTCATCGGAAAGCGGTTGTACCCGGGGATGAAAGCTGCGTCCATCGAGGTGATGTCGATCGTGGCCTGCGCGGGTGCCGGCGATGTGCAGGTGCTGGCCGGAAGCGTCAGGCAGCTGTTTGGAATGTAGGCGAGTCTCTCCTGTGTCGGGGTGGAGTAGCAGGCGGGGTTTTCGAAGTTCGTCGCCCAGTTGAACTCCCAGGCGACGTAGACGTCCCCGGTCGCGGGGTCGACCGCCGGATAGGCGCCCTCGTGCTCGCAATTGGGGTCTGACGTTTGCACGACGTAGTAGGGCTTCTCCGAGCGGCCGGGATAGCAGGTCGGGTTCCCCGCCGAGCTGCCCGCGATATCGCACACGGCGAGCTCGATCTGCCCGTTGAAGGCGGAGGCGGAGAAGCGGGTGTAGGTCGCGTAGAGCCGGTTGCGCGCCTTGTCGAGGGCCAGGAAGTCCTTGTCCAGGAAGTCGGGGAACGGCCTGAGAGCGCCGGTCGCCACGAGTGTCGGGGCGGTGTTGCAGGCCAGGGTGGCGCTGGAGCCGGTGCCGTTGACCGTGCACGCGTCGAGCGCGATCGCCGAATGGCCGCTGTGGATGTTGTCGAACAGGCTGCTGATGTAGAAGTAGGTGACGCCGCCGCTGGTCCAGCCCACGACGCTCGGATCACCCTCGTACAGCCAGCCAGACGAGCAGAGGTTGTTTGGCAGGCCTCCCTCGTCGTGGAACTTCTTGCCGCCGTTGGCCGAGAAGCCGTAGCCGGTGAGCTCCTCCTTGTAGTTCGGGGCGCCGCAACTGGACTGGAAGCCCGTGGAGTCGTTCCAGGCCTCGACCACGTAGCTGCCGACAGCCGCGACCGACTCCTCGCTCTGCCCGTAGGCGCGCGCGCCGCTGGGAGAGACGTCTTCGCGCGGGTGGGCCGCGTTGACGTTCTTGGGCGCGCTCGAGCTGCGCCGGCTGTTGCGCACCCCCGAGCCCGTCGTCTTCACCGGGCCCTGGCAGTACATGTGGGCGCCGGCGGAGAGGCCGATCTGGCCGAGCCGGCTACAGATCGGGTTCTTCACGTTCTTGGCGCGCGTCGACGCGCTCGCGACCGGGATGAGCGCGGCGGCCAACAAGGCGGCGCCGGCCACGGCGATCAGCGCGATGCGGCCGTGCGCATGCCGGAATGCCTCGGCAGGATGGTGCCTCATGGGAGGTCTCCTTTCCCTCGCCCGCGGTCGTGGCACCGCGGCTAGGGCCCCCGCGCGCCCCGCGGGACTACTGATTGTTGGTCGCTTGAATCCTTGCGCTGCGGACAGGGCGAGTCAAGCGGGCGCTGGCGCTACTTCGCCTGCAGCCAGTCCGTGCCGATGCCCACGTCGACCGCCAGCGGGGGATCCGTTTCGAAGGCGTGGGCCATCTCACGGCAGGCGATCTGCTCGACCTGCTCGGCCTCGGCCTCGGGTGCCTCGAACAGCAGCTCGTCGTGGATCTGCAGGATCAGCCGGGTCTTGAGGTCCTGTTGCTTGAGGGCCTGATCGCAGCGCACCATCGCCACCTTCATGATGTCGGCGGCGGTCCCCTGGATCACCATGTTGACCGCGAACCGCTCGCCCTGGCGCCGGATCTCCCAACGCCGCGCACGCAACTCGGGCACCTGCCGGCGGCGACCGAACAGCGTCGAGACATAGCCGTGCTCGGCCCCCTGGGTGATGGTGTCCTGGATGAACTGGGCGACCTTCGGGAATCCCGCCAGGTAGCGCTGGATGAACTCGTCGGCCTCCTCCTGGGGGATGTCGAGGCGGTCCGCCATCCCCCACGCCGAGAGCCCGTAGACGATCCCGTAGTTGATCATCTTCGCCTTCGAGCGCATGCCCGGGTCGATCTGGTCGGGCTCGACGCCGAACACCCGGCAGGCGGTGGCGGTGTGGACGTCCTCACCGCGCTCGAAGATCTCCTTGAGCGCCGGCTCGTCGGCGATATGGGCGAGCAGGCGCAGCTCGACCTGCGAGTAGTCGGCCGAGACGAGCACGTGCCCGGGCTCGGCGACGAAGCACGAGCGGATCTCGCGCCCCAGCGGGGTGCGGATGGGAATGTTCTGCAGGTTGGGGTTGTTCGAGGACAGGCGCCCAGTGGTGGCCGCCGTCTGGTTGAAGGTCGTGTGCAGCCTCTGATCAGGCCCGAGCAGTTGGGGCAGCGCGTCTAAATACGTCTGCGCGAGCTTGGTCAGTTCGCGCCAGCGCTCGATCTTGGGGATCACCGGATGCTCGTTCCTGATCGCCTGGAGCACGCGCGCGTCTGTGGAGTAGCCGGTCTTGCCGCGGCGCTTGCGCGACAGGCCCAGGCGCTTGAACAGGATCTCCTCGAGCTGCCTGGGCGAACCGAGCATGAACTCCTCGCCGCACAGGTCGAAGATCTCCCGCTCCAGTTGGGCGGCCTCATCCTTGACGCGGGTCGAGATCTCCTTGAGGCGTTCTGTGTCCAGCTTGCAGCCGGCCAGCTCCATCTCGCGCAGCACGCGGACCAGCGGCAGCTCGACTTGCTGCAGCAGGTCGGTGAGGCCGCGCGCGCGGATCTCGTTGCGCTGCCACTCGGTGAGCGCGCTCAGCAGCAGGGCATCGGCCCCCGCAGGATCGTCGATGTCTGCGGCAAAGCCCCGCTCCTCCCACAGCTCGCGGAACGGATAGGCGCGGCGAGCGGGCTCGAGCAGGTAGGCGCCGATCTCGGTGTCGTGGGCCAGAGCGATCGGGATCTGCTTGAGCGACTTGGCGTCGTGGGCGATCACCGGCCTGCGATCGACGACTCCGACCAGCTCCTCGGGACCGCTGCAGGCTCCGGCCAGCACGACCGGGCGCCCGTCCGCGTGCACGCCGAAGCGCCACGTTTCGTCGGCCGCAAAGAGCGCGTCGTCCTCTTTTTCGGGCGCTCTCAGCGCGAGCGCCACCTCGGTCATCGGCAGCGCTCTGACGCCCTCGAGGTCGGTCTCGCGCAGCTGCGCGTGCAGCGGCTTCTCCGCCTCCGGAGCGGGCGCGGCGGCGTCCGCGGAACCGAGCGCCTCCTCGAGGCGGCGCAGCGGCTCGCGCAGCTCGAACTGTCGGAAGACCTCTCTGAGCTTGGAGCGGTCGGGCTCCTGGCCCGCGAAGGTCCCGATGTCGAGCTCGATCGGGATGTCGCGCTTGATCGTGGCAAGTGTCTTTGACAGGCGGGCGGCGTCGGCGTGGTCACGCAGGTTCTGCTGGCGCTTGGCGCCCGAGATCTCGTCGACGTGCTCGAGCACCGACTCGAGCGAGCCGAAGCGCTGCAAGAGCTCCGCCGCCGTCTTGTCCCCGATGCCGGGGACGCCGGGGATGTTGTCGCTGGTGTCACCCTTCAGGCCGATGAAGTCGGGGACCAGCTGGGGCGGGATCCCGTAGCGCTCGACCACCCCCTCGCGGTCGTAGACGCGGGTGTCGGTGATGCCGCGCGAGGTGGTCATGATGCGCACCCCATCGCCCACGAGCTGGTAGGCGTCGCGGTCGCCGGTGACGACCATCACCGGCACCGGCGGGTCTGCGTTCTGTGCGCGCTCCACGAGCGAGGCGATGACGTCGTCCGCCTCGTAGCCCGCGACCGCGTAGTTGCGGTAGCCGAAGGCCTGCACCAGCGGCTCGAGGTGGGGCCACTGCTCCTTGAGCAGGTCGGGGCGCGTGGTGCGCTGGGCCTTGTACTCGGTGTAGAGCTCCTTGCGCCCGGAGGTGCCCGCGTCCCAGACCACCACCGTCGCCTTGGGACCGTAGTCCGTCATGATCTTCACGAGCATCGAGGCGAACCCGAAGATCGCGTTTGTGGGCTGGCCGGTTGAGGTCGCGATCGACTCCGGCAGCGCGAAAAACGCGCGGTAGGCCAGGCTGTTGCCGTCGATCAGAAAGAGCTCGTCCGCCACAGGTTTTGAGCCTCCATCCGCCATACGTTGAGCCTAGCCTGCGGGCGCGCTCCCTAAGATCCGCTTCCCCGTGCCCGCGACCCCCAGTGCGCAGTACAGCCTGACGCTCCGCGTCGAGATCGACGAGCGCCCCGGGATGCTGGGCAAGGTGGCCAGCGCGATCGGCGGCGCGGGCGGCACGATCGGCGCTATCGATCTGGTGCAGATAGACCATCACCACACGATCCGCGACATCACCGTCGCGACCGGCGCCGATGAGGACTGGCCGCGGCTGACGGCCGCCGTCGATGCGGTGGACGGCGCGCGTGTGCTCGACATGACCGATCGCACCTTCATGCTGCACATGGGCGGCAAGATCGAGCTGCACAACAAGAGCCCGCTGAAAGGCCGCGACGATCTCTCGATGGCCTACACGCCGGGGGTCGCGCGCGTCTGCACCGCGATCCACGAGGATCCCGACAAGGCCTTTCAGTACACGATCAAGCGCAACGCGGTCGCGGTCGTCTCGGACGGAACCGCGGTGCTGGGACTGGGCGACATCGGCCCCCACGCCGCGATGCCGGTGATGGAGGGCAAGGCGATGCTGTTCAAGGAGTTCGCCGGTATCGATGCCTTCCCGGTCTGCCTGGACACCAAGGATCCGGACGAGATCGTGCGAACAGTCAAGGCCATCTCGCCCACGTTCGGCGGGATCAATTTGGAGGACATTTCGGCCCCGCGTTGTTTCGAGATCGAGGAGCGGCTGAAGGCCGAGCTCGACATCCCCGTGTTCCACGACGACCAGCACGGCACCGCGGTCGTGGTGATGGCGGCGCTGCTGAACGCTCTGGAGCTGACGGGCCGGCGCATCGAGGACATCGGCATCGTGATCTACGGGATCGGCGCGGCGGGGATCGCGGTCGCGCGGATCCTGCTGGAGGCCGGAGCCCGGCACATCATCGGGGTCGACTCGCGGGGGGCGCTGCACATCGAGCGCGATGACTACCTCGACGGCAGCATGCATCCGATCAAGCGCTGGCTCGCGTCCGTCTCCAACGCGGAGCGACGCAGGGGAAGCCCCGCGGAGGTACTCGAGGGGGCCGACCTGTTCATCGGCGTGAGCGGAGCGCGCGTGATCCCGGCTCAGGCGCTCGAGCGCATGGCCGCCGACCCGATCGTGTTTGCGATGGCCAACCCGGTGCCGGAGGTGGCGCCCGAGGAGGCCACTCGGTTCGCGCGCATCATCGCCACCGGCCGCTCGGACTATCCCAACCAGATCAACAACGTGCTCTGCTTCCCCGGCATCTTCCGCGGTGCGCTCGATGTCCGCGCGACCCAGATCACCGAGGCGATGAAGATGGCGGCGGCCCGCGCGATCGCCGCGATCGTCTCTCCGGAGGAGTTGCGCGAGGACTACATCATCCCCTCGGTGTTCAACCGCGAGGTCGTCGCCGGAGTGGCCGAAGCCGTCGCGCGCGAAGCTCGCGAGAGCGGCACCGCCGCCGCCGGTGCCGAGATCGGCTTCGCCCACACCGAAGAGTTCGGGGTGCTGCCGGGACGATGAAGGTCGGCGTAACGGGAGCAACCGGATTCGTCGGCCGCCGGCTGGTCGCTGCCCTGCGCGCGCGCGACCACGATGTGCGCGTCTTCTCGCGCAGTGCCTCCCGCGGGCGCGAGCTCGTCGACGACGTGGTCGAGTGGGATCCGAGCGCTGGCCCCGCGCCCGCGGATGCGCTGGCCGGCCTCGACGCGGTCGTCAACCTCGCCGGCGCGAGCATCGATCAGCGCTGGAACGAAGACGTCAAGCGCAGCATCGTCGACAGCAGAGTCGACGGCACGCGCAACCTGGTGGCGGGGCTGGAGCGGGCCGAGCCGCGACCGTCGGTGCTGGTCTGCGCTTCAGCCGCGGGCTATTACGGTGATCGCGGGGACATGACCCTGGAGGAGGACGCTAGTGCCGGCACCGATTTCCTCGCGGACCTGTGCGTGCGCTGGGAGGCGGCGGCGGACGAAGCGGTTTCGCTCGGCCTGCGCGTGGCCAGGATCAGGACCGGGATCGTGCTCGATCGCTCGGGAGGTGCGCTGAAGCGCATGCTGCCTCCGTTTCGCTTGGGCGTCGGCGGCCCGCTTGGCTCGGGCCGCCAGTACATGCCGTGGATCGCCCTCGACGACCTGGTCGGGATGTATGTCGCGGCGCTCGAGGGCGAGGCGTGGTCTGGGGCGTTCAACGCGTGCGGGCCGCGGCCCGCGACGAACCGCGAGTTCGCACGCACCCTCGGACGCGTCCTGCGCCGGCCGGCGCTCCTGCCGGTGCCGCCACTGGCGCTGCGGATCGTGCTCGGCGAGCTGGCCGGATCAGTGACCTCAAGTCAGCGCATGGTGCCGGCCCGCGCACTCGCGGCCGGCTATCGCTTCCAGTATCCGGAGCTGGAGGCGGCGCTCCGGGCAGCGCTGGCGTAGGCTCTGCGAGCCCCTGGCCCAACTCCCGCCCCACGGACCTACCGGCGCCCCTCCATCGCCAGCTCGACTTCGGCCAGCTCGCGCTCGATCGCGGCGAGCTCCTCGGACGAACCCTGGACCTTGGGCCCGGTGAACCACTTGCGTGCCGACAGCAGGTACCAGCCGCCCGCGCCGAACAGGACCACGGCGACAGCCACGATCGAGTAGTTGAAGTTCGTGGCCGACACCGGCGAGACCGTCGGCAGGACGAACAGGATCACGATGAAGCAGACCCAGGTCACCGCGATCCACCCCAGCGGCTTGCTCCAGCGACCCAGGTGCCAGACTCCCGGCACGAAGCGCTTGCCGGCGCGCAGCTTCAGGTACACGGGAGTCACGTAGGCGATATAGAGGCCGATCACCGCGATCGAGGTGACCGCCGCATACGCCGTCGCGCTCCACAGGTACGGGAGTCCGAGCACGAACGCCGCGCCCGCTGCCAGCCACACGGAGTTGGTGGGCGTACGGGTGCGGGCGTTGATGTGCTTCCACAGGTGCGAGCCGGGGATCGCGCCGTCGCGGGAGAACGCATAGATCATCCGCGAGTTGGACGTCACCGAGGCCATGCCGCAGTAGAACTGCGCGACGATCACGATCGCCATCAGCAGCGCCGCGCCGGTGTGGCCGATCGCGTTGAGGAAGATCTGCGCCGGGGGCACGGTCGCGCTCGCCGCGAGCGCGTAGGTGCCGGGCTGGATCGACGCGGTCAGGCCGATCAGCAGGATCCAGCCGAAGATCAGCGAGACCACGATCGACATCACGATGCCCCACGAGGGCGCCGTGCGGGAGTTGTTTGTCTCCTCGGTCATGTGGATCGACGCGTGATAGCCGGTGAATGTGTACTGCGCGAGCAGCAGTCCAAGGAAGAACACGTACACGGGCGCGTTCCAGCCCGTGTTGTTGACGAACTTGGTGAACACGAAGCTCGCTGATTGGTGATGCGCGGGCACGAACAGCAGGACTCCGAGGATCACCAGCACGCCGATGCAGTGCCACCACACCGAGATGTCGTTGAGCAACGAGACGACCTTGACGCCGAAGGTGTTGAGCAGCCCATGGATCGCGAGCACGACGGCGTAGACGACGATGATGTGCCACGGAATGCTGGTGCTGTAGCCGAACAGGAGGTCCAGCTCCGCGGCCGTGAACAGGGCGAGCCCGAAGTCGATGCCGGCGGTGACGCCGACCTCGCCCATGACGTCGAACCAGCCCACCATCCAGGCCCAGCCTGCCCGAGAGCGCTCGGGCGCGAGCTTGGCGGCCCAGTAGTACAGACCGCCGGCAGTCGGATAGACCGAGCAGATCTCGGCCATGCACAGCCCCACGACGAGCACGAAGAGGCCGACGATTGGCCAGCCGATGTTGATGTCGACCGGCCCGCCCGTGTTCATCCCGAAGCCGTACAGGGTCAGCGTGCCGGCGAGGATCGAGATGATCGTGAACGAGATCGCGAAGTTCGAGAAACCGCCCATGCTGCGCAACAGCTCCTGCGCGTAGCCGAGCTCATGGAGCTGAGCCACGTCATCGCTGGACGCCGCGCCCGCGCCGCTGGGCGCATCGATGACTGGGGAGTCGGAGATCTCGTGCTCGGTCACTTACGCTCGCTCCTCTGTTCCAAGCCGATCAAGGTATGGGCCGCAGACCTTATTGCCGGTTTCTCGTCCTTGTCAATCGGGGCGGCCCCCGCCTACGACCCCAAGCCCTGAACAAACACGGGGGTGCCCTGGGGTCCGACTCGCCACAGCCCGTAGGTCCGCAGGGTCGAGCCGCCGTCCGGGTTGAAGCTGTAGACCCCGAGCACGGATAGCCGGCCCCGAATGGCGAACAGCGCCCTGCGTACGGCCTGCTTGTCGTCCCCGCGCGGGCCCAGCCCGATGATCGTGTCGATCGCGAGCTTCATCGCCTCGTACCCGTACGCGGCGAGCGGGTCGGGCGCGGTGCCGTAAGCACCTCGATACGCGGCCACGAACGTGCGTCCCGCCGCGGTCGCGGCGAGGTCGCCCACCGGTGAGGTGCACCTGAAGATGTCGCGCACGCTGAGCGGCAGCGCTTCGGTAACGGAAGCGGTGCAGACTCCATAGGAGCCGAGCAGCAGGCGAGGCCGCGCTGCGGCCAGATCAATGAGCAGGGCCACCACACTCGGTCCCCTCCACCCCGCGAAGACCACGCAGTCATCGCCTTGGGCCTTGATGCGCGCAGCGGTCAGACCGGGGTCCGAGCTGTTCAGGGTCAATGGTCTGCTGATCCCGCGCCTGCCATCGAGCTGGGCCGCGAGGCCGGTCCCCTCCAGCGTCCCGTCGTGAACCAGCCCCACCCGCCTGCAGCCTCGGTGGCTGAGTTCCGTGAGCTGGGCGCCGGCCTGGACCGAATCGGGCGGCGCCAGGCGCAGAAATGTGGCGTGCCCCGTGGGGTCGAGCCCCGCAGCCGAGACCGAGGTGCTGAGCGGACTCACCTGAGGTACACCGGCCTGGTTCAGGATCGGCGCGGCGATCTCGCTCGCAGCCGAGTCAAGCTCGCCGATGTAGTAGACGGCAAACCGACCGGTGCCGGCGACGCGCGCGTGGAGGGCGGTAGCCGCTGGGCCGGAGGAGTCGTCGAACGTGACCAGGCGTATCCGTTGAGAGCCCGACTGTTTGCCCAGCTGGGCCAGCGCGAGCTTGATCCCGTCAAGGACCGCCGTGCCCTGACCCCCCAGCGCCCCGTGCAAAGGCAGGCTGGCGTAGACGGTGGCCGTCGTGGGACGCGCGGAGCGGACCGGCTGCCGGGGCGCGTTGTGCCCGCCGCAGGCGCCCACAACGCACCCCACCACGCACGCGAGCCCAACACACACCAACCGGGTGCGCACACTAGAAGGCACTAGCCCTCGATCGCCTTCCAGAAGTGCAGGCGGCCCCCCACCACGCGCCACACGCCGTAGGTGGACAGGGTGGTGTTGCCGTTGGGCTCGATCGAGTAGGTCCCGAGCACGCTATGGCGGTCGTGCGTGCTGAAGAGCGCCTGGACCACGGCCGAGCGCCGGGCGGGGCGCCGCCCGCCTTGCGTGGCGCTGCGAATCGCGCTCAACAACAGCCGCATCGACTCGTACCCGAGGATCGCGTCGGGCTGCGGCGGACCGTACTGGCGGCTGAACGCGTCGAAGAACGCCCGCGCCGCCGGTGGGTAGGCGTGGGCCCCCATGGCGGGCGAGGTGATCATCACGCGCGCGTCGTCGGCGAGTGGGATGCCGCCCTGGGCCGGCAACACGTAGTTGCTCTGTGCGACGCCCGCGCCCGCGAAGATGCGCGCGCGCGGCACGACGCGGGCGATCTGCTCGGTGACGGGAACGGCGTTCGAGCCGCTGATCGCGCTGATGAAGACGCAGTTCGCGCCGCTCGCGGCGATCGCCTGGGCGATCGGTAGGTAGGTCGTCAGATGGGGTTCGAACTCCTGGGTGCCGACCACCCGCAGACCGGAGTGCTGTGTCGCCAGGCCGAAACTCGTCGCGAGGTCCTGGCCGTCGACCTCGCTGTCGTCCAACACGTAGGTCTTCGTGCAGCCCTGGCTCAGCTGCAGCTTGACCTGTACGGCGGCCTGGACAGCATCGCTCGGCACCACGCGCACGAACGTGCGCAGGTGCGTCGGGTAGTACTTGGCGGGCTCGCCGGGGGCCGCGCCGGGGCCGCTGGAGGTCAAGCCGACCGCCGAGCTGCGAGGACTGACCTGGGGGATTCCAGCCGCGTTGAGGATCGGGATCGAGACCGCGCTCGCCCCCGAGTCCACATCTCCGATGTAGCCGACCGTGGTCGGATCCGACGCCGCCTTGACGGCGTTGGCGGAGGTCTGGCCGGGATCCCACTCGCCATGCGCGGCGGTGGCGTCATTGAGCGCCTTGAACACGAGGTGGTAGGAGCCGATGCGACCTCGGTCCTGCGCCAGGGCAAGCCGCGCTCCGTCGACCACCGCGCGGCCGCTGACCGCAGAGGCGCCTTCGAGCGGGACGCCGGCGTAGATGGTCAGCTTCTTGCCGGGGATCCTGGCGGCGGGCTTGCTGTCCACACCGCCGCACCCGGCGAGCAGCGCGGCGACGCCGAATGCCCCCGCCAGAGCTGCATAAAACCTAGGTGCCACCGGGCACTTGCACCGACCGGTACGGCGTCAATGTCGAGCCGTGCACATGCGCGAAGACAAATGGGGCGATCGTGGGATTGCCGAAGGGGTCGATCGAGAAGGACCCCAGCACCGACGCGGAGGCACGGAAGCGCATGAAGTCGCGCACCACCGTAGCGCGCTCGTTGGCGGCCGAGCCGGCCTGCCGAAGTGCCCCGAGCACGGCGGAGACGGCCTCGTAGCCGAACACCGCGGCGGGTTCGGGCTGGCGGTGGTGGGTGGACTGGAAGGGGGCGAGGAATTGGCTGCGGGCGGCGGCGGGCAGCTCGCGCGGCAGGAATCCGGGGCTCGAGACGTAGAGCTTCGCGCGTGCGCTCGAGGACAGCCCCGAGACGAAGGCGTCGGAGTACAGCGCCGAGGGCGCGAAGCGCTTGAGCGCGCCGACCCCGTCGAACAGGGTGCTCGCGGCGCGGGTCGAAGTCCCGCCGAAGAACACCGCATCGGCGCCCGACGAGCTCACCCGCGAGGGGTCCGGAGGACCTTGCACCGCCGTCAGCGGAGCGCTCGCGGCGTGCACCAGGGCGTACGCGATCGCCTTTCCGTAAGGGGAGGAGTCGTGCGTCACATAGACCTTCTTGACGCCCAGGGAGCGCATCTCGGTCACCTGGGCGCGAGCCTCTGCGACGCTGGTTGGCACCACCCGCGCGAACGTGCGGCCGTAGGTACCGCGCGACTCGTAATAGGTGCCGGGGGCGTCCTTCACCGCCGGGGTCGAGCGGGTCAGCTCGGTCGCGGTGTCCGTGGGGCTGACCTGGAGCAGGTCCTGGGCGTTCGTGATGCCGATCGAGTTGGCCGACAGCCCCGGCTGGACCTCGCCGATGTACGCGATCGCACTCGAGTCCTGGATCGCGACACGCGCGTTGTCCGAGGCGCGGCCGTGCAGGACCACGAACCTCACCCCCAACCTGCCGATCCGATGAGAGGCGTGGTTGAAGAAGGCGAGCCGCTCGGCCGAGACCACGTCGGCGGACGCGCCGGGGGGCGCGCTCGCGTAGAGGGTGAGATTGTTTCCGGAGACCTTCGCGGCGGTGGTCGACTGGCCGGCACAACCGGAGACGCCGGAAGTCCCGAGCGCGCCGGCGATCACCGCGGCGCCAGCCACCACCCGCCTGAGGGAAGGCATCTACTCCCGCCGACCCGGCAGGAACGGGAGCAGGTTCCACAGCCCGTAGGCGATGAACATGATCGCGACCACGATCAACATTCCGTCGAAGGCTTTGACGCCCAGCGCCCAAAGGACGATCCAGGCGCACAGAGCCGCCGTGGCGGTTAGAACCAATCCCATCGAGGCGGGATGCTAGTGGTTCAGCGCGGCGCGGAACTCCGCGACGAGCGCGCCCGCCGCGGCCGCCGGATCGGCCGCCTCGGCCGCCGCTCGCACCAGGCGCGTGCCCACGATCACGCCCTCGGCACCGGCCTGCACCGCAGCGCGCGCATGGTCCGGTGTCGAGATCCCGAACCCCACCGCGACAGGGACGTCGGTGTGTGCGCCGGCCCGGCTCACCAGCCCGCGCAGCCCCCCGTCGACGATCGCACGCTCGCCCGTGGTCCCGGTCAACGACACCGCGTACACGAAACCGCGCGCGCGCCGGCCGATCAGCTCGAGCCGCGACTCCGGGGTGGTGGGCGCGACCAGCGGTACCAGCGCGAGCCCGCGCGCAGCGCAGATTTCGAGCGCCGCGTCGGCCTCCTCGAGCGGCAGATCCGGCACGATCAGCCCGCTCATGCCGGCCTCGACGAGCTGGTCGGCGAAACGCTCGAGCCCGCGCGCGTAGATCGGGTTGGCGTAACACATGAGCACGACCGGCAGCGACCGCGCCAACCGGGCCCCGATCTCGAGCACCCCGCCGAGCGTGGCGCCGGCCCTGAGCGCCGCCGTGCCCGCCGCGTGGATCACGGGCCCGTCCGCCAGCGGGTCGGAGAAGGGGACTCCCAGCTCGACCAGCGTGGCGCCGGCGGCGGCGTACGCTCGCCCGATCTCGAATGAGCGCTCAAGGTCGGGAAAGCCGCCCATCAGATAGGGCATGAGCGCGGCGCGGAGCCCGTCGGCGCGCGCCGACTCGAAGGCGGCTGCGATCCGCTCGATTCCGCTCACCGCTCGAGCAGCGCGAGCGCTTCGGCGAGGTCCTTGTCGCCGCGGCCCGAGAGGCACACCAGGTCGAGCTCGCT
Organism: Solirubrobacteraceae bacterium; assembly: GCA_039583645.1. Classification (GTDB taxonomy): domain Bacteria; phylum Actinomycetota; class Thermoleophilia; order Solirubrobacterales; family Solirubrobacteraceae; genus Palsa-465. The sequence goes on along the minus strand of JAVKSP010000073.1, from coordinate 1,119 downwards.
GTCTGAGTCGCGCAGCGCGAAGGCGACCGCGTGCGCCGACTCAAGCGCGGGAATGATCCCCTCGAGTCTCGCGGTCACGGCAAATGCCTCGAGCGCCTCGGCATCGGTCACGGCCAGGTAGCGGGCGCGGCCCGAGTCCCGCAGCCACGCGTGCTCGGGGCCGGTGCCGGGGTAGTCGAGCCCCGCCGAGATCGAGTGCGCCTCGAGGATCTGGCCGTCCTCGTCCTGCATCACGGCCGAGTAGGCGCCGTGCAGCACCCCGGGCCGCCCCGCCGCGGTCAGCGGTGCGCCATGGCGACCGGAGTCGATCCCCTCCCCCGCCGCCTCGACCCCCACCAGCTCGACCTCGCGGTCGTCGAGGAAGGCGGTGAACGCGCCGATCGCGTTGGAGCCACCGCCCACGCAGGCGATCACGCGCCCCGGCAGGCGCCCCGCCTGCGAGATCACCTGGGCGCGCGCCTCGTCGCCGATCACGCGCTGCAGGTCGCGCACGAGCGCCGGATACGGCGCCGGGCCGACACACGAGCCGATGATGTAGTGGGTCGACTCGGCGTTGGCGACCCAATCGCGGATCGCCGCAGAGACCGCCTCCTTGAGCGTCCCCGCCCCGGCTTCCACGGGCTTGACTCGGGCTCCCAAGAGGTCCATGCGCTCCACGTTCGGTCGCTGGCGGCGCATGTCCTCGGTGCCCATGTAGACGACGCACTCGAGCTCGAGCAGCGCGCAGGCGGTCGCGGTGGCGACGCCGTGCTGACCGGCGCCCGTCTCGGCGATGATGCGCCGCTTGCCCATCCGCCGCGCCAGCAGCGCTTGCCCGAGCGCGTTGTTGATCTTGTGCGCGCCGGTGTGGTTTAGGTCCTCGCGCTTGAGGTAGATCGGCCGGCCCGCGACCTCGCTCAGCCGCGCCGCCATATACAGCGGCGATGGGCGGCCCACGTAGTCGCGCGCCAGCGCGTCGAGTTCGGAGCGGAACTCCTCGTCCTGGCGCAACGCGACCCAGGCGCGCTCGAGCTCCTCGAGTGCGGGCATCAGCGTCTCAGGGACGTACTGGCCCCCGTAGGAGCCGAAGCGGTGCTCGATCGCGCTCATTCGATGGTCCCGGCCGGAACATGTTCCGGC
>JAVKSP010000072.1:0-16380 GCA_039583645.1 Solirubrobacteraceae bacterium | reverse complement strand
GACGCATGGGCTGGCCCCTCCGAGACCGAGAACCCACCCCACCATCCCGACGAGGTGCACTATGAAACCAACGCCTTTGCCTTTGGCGCTCGAAATGGGGTGCGGATGATCTCGACGCTTTCGCTGCGGAAGACCTCGTCGAAGTCGCGGCTGAAGTTGCTGTCACGATCGTGGATCAGGAAGCGGGCCGGTGTCGCTCGTCCGGGGAGTGACCAGGCAAGCTGTCGGGCTTGCTGGGCGATCCAGCGTCCGTCGGGGTTGGCGGTGCAACCTGCGAGGTGCACGCGCCGGCCGCTGAGCGAGGAAGAAGAGCACATAGAAGTGGCCGAGCCAGAGCGTGTCGACCGTAAAGAAATCGCACGCGATGATCGACTCGGCGTGAGCGCGCAGGAACTCGCGCCAGCCGAGCTGGGCGCGAGCGCCGGCCGGGGAGACGCCTGCTTGTAGGAGGATCTTGGCGACCGTCGTTGCCGAGACGCCTACGCCGATACCGGCGAGCTCGCCGACGATCCGCTGGTAACCCCAACGCGGGTTTTCACGCGCAAGCCGCAGCACCAACTCACGGCTCTCCTCGGAGAGCGCGGGTCGACCGGGTCGCCGTCCGGCATAGGTCCACCGCCTGCGTACGAGCTGCCGATGCCAGCCCAGCAGTGTGTCCGGGCGGACGAAAAACGACGATCGACTCGCTCGGCCGAGGAGTCGGTCAGCCGCAGCCAGGAAGACGCGGTCGCGCTCGTCCAGCCGTGGCCGCTGGATCTGGCGGCCAAGGACCGCGAGTTCGTGTCGCAGCACGACAATCTCGAGCTCCTTGAACTCGCGCGACCGCAGCCGCAGCGCCGCCACCGCAAGCGCACGCCGAAATAGCAGGTACAGCAACGACACGACCAAGAAGAACCTCCCTCCGCCCAAGTCCGAAGACGCCGACTCTACGGCCGCGATGCAGCTCTCAGGCGCTCTTTAGCCACCGGATGGATTTGCGCACCCGACAGGGCGAGCTGCGAGCCCGCTAGGCGAGTTGCTCGATCGCTTTGAGGTAGGCCTCGGTGAAGGTGGGGAACTGGGCGGCGGTGTCGGCCAGGACGGCGAGCGGCGCCGCGGTCTTGATGGCGAGGGCGGCGTAGTGGATCCATTCGCTCGCCAGTGGGCCGACGGCCCAGGCGCCGAGGAGGATCTGGCGGTCTGAGTCTGCGAGCAGTCCAAGCTCGCCGCTGGGCTCGGGCTCATAGGTCCAGGGGCGGGCGAGCACCTCCGGCAGGGTGACCCTGGCGGTGACGAGGGCGAGCTGTTGCTCGCGGGCCTGCTGCTCGGTCAGGCCGACGGCGGCGATCTCAGGGTCGGAGAACACGACGCGGGGGATCGCGTGGTAGTCGGCGCGCACCGGCGTGCCTGCGATGTCGGCTGCGACCACGCGCGCCTGGTACATCGCGACGTGGGTGAACGGCATCACCCCGGTGGCGTCGCCAATTGCCCATATCCCGTCGCCGGCGCGGCAGCGCTCGTCCACGTGGATGCCGCGCTGGTCGTGCTCGATGCCGGCCGCGTCGAGGCCGAGGCCGCCGATGCGCGGCACACGGCCGGTGGCGATGATCAGCTCGCGGGCGGCGATCTCGCCGCTGTCGTCGACCCGCACGGTGCGCCGGCCATCGCCGCCCGCGACCGCAGCGACCTGAGCGGCGAGGCGGACGTCGATCCCCTCCTCGCGCAAGACGCCCGCGATCAGGTCGCTGACCGCGGGGTCCTCGCGCGCCAGCAACCGCTCGGCGGCCTCGATGAGCGTGACGCTGGCGCCGAATCGGCGCAGCATCTGAGCGAGCTCGATCCCGACTGGGCCGCCCCCGAGGATCGCAACGCTGTCGGGCACCTCGGAGAGCGTCGTCGCCTCCCGGTTGGTCCAGTAGCCGGCGTCCTGCAGGCCGGGGATCGGCGGGATCTGGGTGTCGCTGCCGGTCGCGATGATGATCCGCTCGCTCTCAAGCTCCTGCCCTCCGACCTCGACCCGGCGGGGCCCCGTGATCCGCGCCTGCGCCTTGTAGACGGCGACGCCGCGGTCACGGTAGCCCTCGACCTGGCTCTTGTCGTCGAGGTGGCGGATCATCGTGTCGCGCCAGTCGGCGACCTCGGCGAACCGCAGCTCGGGCGTTTGGATGCCGGCGCTGCGCCCGGCATGGGCGCGCGCCTGCTGGGGGCTGATCAGGGTCTTTGAGGGGATGCACGCCCAGTAGCCGCACTCCCCGCCGATCAGCTCGCGCTCGCACAGCGCGACCCGCAATCCCCGCTCCGCCAGGCGCGAGACGGCGACCTCGCCGCCCGGCCCGGCGCCGATCACGATCGCGTCGTAGCGCTCCGCCATCGTCAGCCTCCTGTCTCGCTTTTAGGTGTATGCATTGGCGCTCCCGTCCATCGACCCGCGCACCCGCACGGGCGCGCACCAGACGCTAAGGCCTCCAGCGGGGGGAAGGTCAAGCACGCCCGGCGCCGTTACGCGGCGCTGGCGTCCTGCGCGTGGGACTGGATGTAGTGGCAGTAGGCGGAGTCGCGCTCGGCGACACCCCCGGCGCGGATGCGCTCGCGAAGCTCTGACAGCTCAGCCTTGAACGCGCGCAGGTCGCGCAGGCGCTGGTCGACCTCACCCAGGCGCTGCTCAATCACCGCAGCAACGTAGCGGCACGGTTGCTGGCCGCGCTCGCGCAACGCCAGCACCTCCTTGACTTCGCCGAGGCTGAGGCCAAGGCGCTGGGCTGACTTGATGAACCGCACACGGTCCTCGTCGGTTTCGGCGTAGAGCCGGTAGCCGGCGCCGGTGCGCTCGGGCTGGGGCAGCAGCCCGATCCGCTCGTAGTAGCGGATCGTGCGCGGGTTGAGGTCCAGCCGGCCAGCGAGCCGTCCGATCGTCCACACCCGCTCATCCGCCGCTGTCGAGGTCTCGGCACCCATGACGCGAGCGTAGCAAGCTTGCGCGACTAAATCCTTCTACTCGGTAGAACGTTGCCAAACGGATGCACGGGTCGGACCAGCCGAAGACACGAAGGCCTTGACCTTCTAGCGACTGGAAGGTCTAGCCTGAGAATTGCAAGCGAATCGAGATGGAGGTGTTCGAGATGTCGAGGATCGAGATTCCGGTGGGCGGGATGCGCTGCGAAGGCTGCGAGCGGACCGTGCAGGCCACGCTTATGCAGGTAGAAGGGGTTCGTGATGCCAAGGCAGATCATCGGGCGGGGCGCGTGCGGGTCAGCTTCGACCCCGAGCAAGTGGACGAGCAGCGCGTGCGCGCCCAGATCGAGCGGGCCGGCTATGAGCCGGTGGCCGAGGGAATCACCTGATCATGGCCGACGCCGAGCTCGAGCAGCGCGAGCAACGGCAACCTGAGCGCGCCACGGCCGCGGTGAACGGCCGCGGCAGCGCGGACGGGTGGCTGGCCGAGCAGGTGCGCGTCGGGGAGGACGGGCTGGCGCGGCTGCAGGTGAAGATCGGCGACATGCACTGCTCGTTCTGCGTCTCGACGATCGAGAAGGCGCTGACCCGCCGCGCGGGGGTCGAGCGGGTGTCAGTGTCGCTGGCGCACGAAGAAGGGCTGGTCGAGTATGAGCCCGAGCGGATCGGCCCGCAGGAGATCGTCGACACGCTGCGCGCGGTCGGCTACAGCGTCCGGGACCCGCGCAAGCTCCGCAGCTTCGAGGAGGACGAGGCGGCGCTCGCGGCGGAGCGAAACCGCTTCCTGATCGGCCTGGGGTTCACGCTCGCAGCGCTGGCGCTGATGGGGTTCAAGTGGACCGGCAACCAGTCGCTGCTGACCGTCACCTGGGCGGGCGAGCGGTTCTTCATCGGTCCGTGGATCATCCTCGGGCTGGCCCTGTCGATGATCTTCGTGGTCGCCCGGCCGATCCTTGTGATGGCGATCGCCGGCGTCAGGCGCCTGATCTTCAACCAGCACGTACTGTTGGAGGCCGGCGCGTGGGGTGGGCTGATCGGCGGACTATTGGGGCTGTTCGTGGCGCCAAAGACGTTCCCGCCCGGTGACTTTCTCTCCGTGGCGGTGTTCATCTCCACCTACCACCTACTCTCCGGGTACGCCTCCTCGCTGATCCGCACGCGCTCGAGCCAGGCGGTGCGCAAGCTACTCGACTTGCAGCCCGACACCGCGCGTGTGGTCCGCGACGGCCAGGAGCTAGAGCTGCCGATCGACGAGGTGCAGGTCTCAGACCGGGTGCGGGTGCGCCCGGGCGAGCGGATCCCATTGGACGGCCGGGTGCTCGAGGGTCGCTCCACCGTCGATGAGTCGATGGTCACCGGCGAGCCGATCCCAACCGAGAAGCGCGACGGCGACGAGCTGATCGGCGGGTCGGTCAACCAGACCGGCACGCTGTTGTTCACCACCACCAAGGTCGGGGAGGACACGTTCCTGGCGCAGGTGGCGCGCCACATCGAGGAGGCCCGCGCGCTCAAGCCCGGGATCATCCAGCTCGTCGACCGGATCCTGAAGTTCTACGTCCCTGCGGTGCTGGGCGCCGCGCTAGTGGCGATCCTGGTCTGGACGGTCGGGGACTGGGCGATCTCGGGCCAGGTCGACGTGGCCCGCGGGATCTTCGCCGCGCTCGCGGCGCTGGTGATGGGATATCCGTGTGCGCTGGGGATGGCCACCCCTTTGGCGATGATGCGCGGCGGCGGGATGGCCGCCGAGCGGGGGATCCTGATGCGCTCCGGGGAGGCGTTTCAGGTCTTCGGGCAGATCGACCGGGCGGTGCTCGATAAGACCGGCACGCTGACCGCCGGCAAGCCCAAGGTCGTCTCGCTGATTCCCGCGGACGGCAGCAGCGAGTCCGAGCTGCTGGCGCTGGCCGCCGGCGCGGAGGAGCCCTCCGAGCATCCGCTCGCGCGGGCGATCATCGACGCCACCGACGAGCGCGAGCTCGACGTTTCCCAGGCGCGCGAGTTTCAGTCAACCACCGGACAGGGCGTAACCGCCACCGTCGACGGTGCGCGGGTGATCGTCGGCAAGCCCGACTGGCTCGCCCAGCAGCAGATCGCGCTTGACGGACTCGCAGAGCGCCGCTCAGAGCTGGAGCGATCGGCCCAGACGGTGATCGCGGTCGGCGCCGACGGGCGCCTGCTCGGCCTGCTCGGGATCGCGGATGAGATCAAGACCGACGCGCGCGAGGCCGTCGAGCGCCTGCGCGCCGCGGGGGTGCAGTCGGTGATGATCACCGGCGATAACGAGCGCACCGCCCGCGCGGTCGCCGAGCGGGTCGCGATCGACGACGTCCGCGCGCAGATGCTGCCGGACCAGAAGGCCTCAGCGGTGCGCGAGCTGCAGGAGCAGGGCCACCGGGTGATGATGGTCGGCGACGGGATCAACGACGCGCCCGCGCTGATGCAGGCCGACATCGGGATCGCGATCGGCGCGGGCACCGACATCGCAATCGAATCAAGCGACATCGTCTTGGTCGGCGAGCGGCTGACCGCGGTCGCCGAGGCGCGCGAGATCGGCGCCTCGAGCTTCCGCAAGACCAAGCAGAACCTGGCCGTCTCGTTCGCCTTCAACGGGATCGGCGTGCCCGCCGCGGTGACCGGGCTCGTCGGGCCGATCTGGGCGATGATCGCGATGATCGGCTCGGTCTCGACGGTGCTGGCCAACTCGTTCGGGACCCGCCTGCGCCCCCGCTCGCTGGTCGCGTTCGCCCGCTGGCTCGGTCGCTGGGCGGCAGAGCTCGCACGGCTGCTGCGGCCTGGCACGCTGCGTCGGCTGCTGATCGCGCCCCGGCCCGGTTGGGTGGCCGCGATCCTGCTGGCGGCGTTCGCTGCCGGGGTGATCTGGATCGTCGCCGCCGGGCACCCCTACCCGTTCCCGCATGGCTGATGAGCCCGATCGGCGAGCTTGACGCCGACCGGGTCGCGCCCGCCATCCAGCAAGGGCTGGTGCTGCTCGACTTCTACCAGGCCACCTGCGCGCCCTGCCGCGCGCTCGAGCCGCGACTGGAGCGCTTCGCACGCCAACACCGCGACCAGATCGAGGTCTACCGGATCGACATCGACCACAACCCCGAGAGCCCGCGCGAGCACGCGGTCATGAGCATCCCCACCCTGATCCTCCTCCGCGACGGGACCGAGATCGCCCGCCTCGACGGCCTCATCCGTGACGAGGACCTCGAAGCGCTCCTCGAGCACCGACGCGCCCGCTGACGTATTTCATTCCGTCACCTCGGCGTGGACAGTCGCCGCGGCGGGTACCTATCGCTGTGACGGCGCCGGCTGTCGGAGGTCCCAAGCAGTGTCGCGAATCCTCATACGTGTCGAGGGTATGCGCTGCGATGGATGCGAGCGCGCGATCCAGAGCGCGCTCTGCCGGTTAGAGGGCGTGCGTGAGGCCAAGGCGAACCGCAAGGCCGACCGGGTGCGCGTGAGCTTCGATCCGGAACGGGTCGACGAGTCGCGGCTCCACGGCGAGATCGCCCGGCTCGGCTACCGGCCACGCGCCCGCCGACCCTCCTAACACACCGCATCGGACGCCGTCTCCGCTTGGCGGCGACCCTCTACCGCCCGCCCCGGCAGCATCCCTTGACCTTCCACTCGGTGGAACCCCTAGGATCGAGGCTCGCCCACCCCAGAGAGAACCGATTTGCGGAGGCACAGGTTGAACGCTGGGAAAGTGACCCGCGGCGCCGATCACGAGCGCTTCCGTGTGCAAACCCTGACCGGCCTCGACGGGGTGCCCGACGCGCGAGCCGAACGCCAGGCCGATCGCCTGGTTCGCTCGCCGATCGCTGAGTCCCGGGTGGCGGAGCTCCCGCCCCCCGACCCGGCGAGCGCTCGTCGCCTCGCGCCTGCGTCGCGTCGAGCAACGCTCCGCACGGTCGCGGCGCTGATCGTCCTGGGAGGCGTGTTCTGGGCCGGCGCGTGGCTGTACGTGCACGTCGGCGGGCGGCTGCTCGGCGAGGACTCGGCGCTGCCGGCACCGCTGCTGCTGGCCTTGGCGCTGGTGGGGGGTGCTGCCTCGTTCTTCTCGCCGTGCAGCATCGCGATCACCCCCTCGTTTCTGCTCTACCTGCTCGGCGGCGGGCAGTCCTCACAACGGGGACAGCGCGCGGCGGTGCACGCCGCCGGACCGGTGGCGCTCGGGATCGTCTCCTTCTACGCGCTGGCGGGGCTGCTGGTCGGTGCGTTGGGCGCGGTGGTCTACAACTACTTGGTGTATCTCGTGGCGGCGGTGGGGCTGGCGTTCCTGGCGCTCGGCTACGTGCTGTTGAGCGGCGGTAGCCCATGGTTGGCGGCGCTGGCGCGGCGCAATCCGGCAACCGGCGCCTACGAGCGGATGCTCGCGCCGCGCGCCGCGCGGCGCCCGGCGCGCCTGTATGCGTTCGGCTGCGCCTACGGCGCGGCGTCGCATACTTGCACGCTGCCGATCTTCCTCGGCGTCGTGCTGGTCCCGCTGACGACGGGCGCCTGGTGGTTGGCGGCGGGGACGACCGTGGTGTACGGCGCGGCGATCGCGCTCCTGCTGCTCACGCTCTCGATACTGGGCGATGGCGTGCTTTCGGCTGTGCGCCGGCGGATCGTCGGCCACTATCTCGAGCTGGCCACCGGCACGCTGTTCATCGCCACGGGCGCCTATCTCGTCTACTACTTCCTCGTCAACTACGGTCAGCTGCCGTGAGTGGGCCGACTCCACGCTCCGATGGTGTACCGCCGCGACGGCTGGCGACGCGCCGGCGCCCGCTCGCCGCCGCCTGTGCCTTGCTCGCGCTCGCGGCCGCCGTTGTCTTGGGCGTGCGCGCCCATCAGAGCGGGGCGCGGGCCGCGCTGCCGAAGGGAGCGCCGGTGTTCAGGATCGTCGAGGGCAGGACGTTCACCGGCACTCCCTACTCGCCGGCGAGCCTGCGCATCCCGACCGGTCGCGTGGTCGGGATCAGGCTGACCGACTATCTAGGCGGCTGCGGCCTGAGGACGATCTTCCCCGGACTGGGCGTCGACGGCGGCGATGCGGCGATCACCGTCCCGGTGGGCAGCACCGGCACGGTGCTGATCCGCGCGCCGCATCCTGGCAGCTACACCTACCGCTGCGACGCGCACATGTACTTCGGGAAGATCTTGGCCTCCTGAAGCGCGAGCATACGCGCGATCCGGCGGCGCAGACGGGCGCTTGACCCTCAACTCGGTGGAATGACTGCGCTCCCGGTGGTATCGCAACGAGAGAGCGGTCGTGCATGAGCATCGCTGCCCCGGAGGCGCGGCCTGGGCCTCGTGGACCCAGGAGCCGAGCGCGCCCGCGATCGCGCACGTTCTGGGCTCAGCTCGGCGGGCTGGGGTGGTGACGGATGGCGATGGGGGGTTGACCAGGACGCCGCGCCGCAGGCTGCTCCTAGCCGGCCGTGACCGCGGCTGCTGGAAGCGTGGGCCGTCCCATCGCGTGCTTGACGCCGCGGCGGACCAGCCAGACGTTGACCGGGTAGGTGCTGGCAAGCCCGAGTGCCATCCCGATCTGCATCATCAGCCAGTACGCGGCGTGGTCGGGCTTGAGGTGCGGGTGCGTGAAGAGGACGAAGAAGACGAGTGCCATCCAGCCGAACAGCCCTACCTCGAAGGCGACCAGCGACAGCGTGTCGGCGCGGATCGCGCGCGCGAGCACCGCACGGGGGCCCAGGTCGCTCATCGGCTTGATCGCGAAGTACTGGAACAGGATTCCGAGCAGGTATGCGGTGGCAAAGTCGAGGAGGTACTCGGGCCACAGCGCGGCGCCGGCGATCGTCAGCGTGCCGGCGAATACGACCCACTCGCCGATGATGTCCCCCAGCGTGCAGCCGGCGCCGCAGTGGGTGGCTGAGACAAAGACGCCCTGCCACGCGGGCGTCTCCTCCTCGCCGGCTTCCGCGCCGCGCGTCACTTTGGGCCGCCCCAGGCGCGCGTAGGCGAGCCAGCCGAGCGGCCCCAGGTAGAGCGCCGTGATCGGCCAGACGGCCTCCATCACGCGCATCGGCTGGCGCAAGCGGCGGCCGTAGATGTCGTACAGGATCACGGCCGCGGACAGGAACCCCGCGGCGAGCGTGATCCAGGCGAGGATCGTCAACCAGGTTGGGGGCATCCGGCGGCTCCTCTCGGCCTTGCGCTATCCATCACTCGCTTGGGCGGCGCTATCATCGGGTATCCCACCCCAGGTGGGGTGGTCTATCAAGGAGTTTCCGATGTTGCCGCTCAATAAACGCGAGATCCTCAACCGCCTGAAGACGGTGCGGGGGCATCTGGACGGGATCATCCGGATGACGGAGCAGGAGGCCTACTGCGTCGATCTGATGAAGCAGGTCGCGGCGGCCCAGGCGTCGCTGGAACGTGTCAACCGGCTGATCCTGAAGAACCACCTGGAGACCTGCTTTTCCGAGGCGGTCAGCGAGGGCCGCGCGCAGCCGGCGATTGCCGAGCTGCTCGACGCGGTCAAGTTCAACCCGGTGCTCACCGGCGCCGAGGCCGCGTTGAGCGGAGCGGCGGCGGGTGAGCCAGCGGATGAGCGGCCGGCTACCGGCGAAGGGAGCGCTCGATGAGCGAGAGCAGACTGACGGTCCCGGATATGAGCTGCGCGGCCTCGCGAGCAGCACGGTGGCGGGCGCGCTCGAGCGGCTCCAAGGCGTCGACACGGTCGAGGCCAGCCTCGAGACGAAGCTCGTCACCGTCCGCCACCGTAGCGAGATCTCACTCGAGGCGCTCGTGACCGTGGTCGAGGACCGGGGCTATGAGGTAGCGGAGGCCGCCTGATGTCAAGCGCGCCGATCAGGGAGCTCGAGCGCTGCGAGCTTTCGGTTGAGGGCATGAGTTGCGCCTCGTGTGCGCTGCGGATCGAGCGCACGCTGGGGCGCCAGCCCGGTGTGCGTGAGGCGCACGTGAACTTCGCCTCGGGCCGGGCTGCCGTGAGCTTCGACCCTGATCAGGTCGACCTCGAGCGGCTCGGCGGCGCGATCGCCAAGCTCGGCTACCGGCTCGCGCTCCCCGCTCAGGTGCAGCACGTCGAGGCGACCCACCGGCGCGAGCAGCGGGCGTGGCTGGCGCGCGTGGCGCTGAGCTGGCCGCTTGCGATCGCGGTGCTGCTGCTGATTGACCTGGCCGGGAGCCAGCCGTGGGCGCGGTGGTCCTCGCTTGCGCTGACCATCCCGGTGCAGTTCGTAGCCGGCTGGCCGATCCTGCGCAGCGGTGCCGCCCGCGCCAGGCGGCTGGGCGCCAACATGGACACATTGATTGCGCTGGGGACGCTGACCGCGTTCGGCTACTCGACGGTGCGGCTGTTCACCGGCGGCGGCCTGTTCTTCGACACCGCGGCGCTGATCACGGCGTTCATCGTGCTCGGCCGCTTCTTCGAGGCGCGCGCGACCGCCCGCGCATCGGGCGCGATCGGCAAGCTGCTCGAGCTGGGCGCCAAGCAGGCGCGGGTGATCATCGACGGCGAGGAGCGCTCGCTGCCAATCGAGGAGGTCACGGTCGGCTCGCTGGTGCGGGTGCGTCCGGGCGAGAAGATCCCTGTCGACGGCGAGGTCGTCTCGGGGCGCTCGAGCGTTGATGAGTCGATGCTGACCGGCGAGTCGCTGCCGGCAGACAAGGGCGTCGGCGCCAAGGTCGCGGGGGCCACGATCAATCTCGAAGGCGCCCTGACGGTCCGCGCGACGGCGGTCGGGCGCGACAGCGCGCTCGGGCAGATCGTCCGGCTGGTCGCGCGGGCGCAGGAGACGCGCGCGCCGGTACAGCGCCTCGCCGACCGCGTCGCCGGCGTATTCGTGCCCGCGGTGTTGGCCGTCGCGATCCTCACGTTTCTGGGTTGGTGGCTGATCGCCGGAGCCGCTACCTCCGGCCTGACCGCGGCGGTAGCGGTGCTGATCATCGCCTGCCCGTGCGCGCTCGGTCTGGCCACCCCGACCGCGATCATGGTCGGCACCGGCCGCGGCGCGGCGCTCGGGGTGCTGATCAAGTCAGCCGAGGCGCTCGAGACCTCCCGCCGCATCGACACCGTCGTGCTCGACAAGACGGGCACGCTCACCGAGGGCCGGATGACGTTGCGCGGTCAGCGAGTCGCTGCCGGCGAGGACCCTGACCTGGTGCTGGCGCGCGCGGCGAGCGCCGAAGCGTCCTCCGAGCATCCGATCGCCGCGGCGATCGTCGCCGCGGCGCGCGAGCAGCGACTCCAACTCGTCGAAGCGCAGGACTTCCTCTCGACGGCCGGCCACGGGGTCGGCGCGACCGTCCGCGGGACCAAGGTGAATGTTGGGCGCCGCGAGCTGATGGCCCAGCGCCACCTCGAGCTTCCCGCCGAGCTCGAGGCGCAGGCGTCGAGCTGGGAGCAGGCGGGCTTGACCGCCGTGTTCGCGGGCTGGGACGGCGGCGTGCGCGGCGTACTCGCCGTCGGCGACACGCTCAAGCCAAACGCCGGCGGCGTCGTGCGGGCGCTGCACGAGCGCGGCGTCGAAGTTGCGATGATCACCGGCGATAACGAGCGCACCGCCGCCGCGGTCGCAAGCGAGGTCGGGATCGACCGCGTGCTGGCCGAGGTTCTGCCCGCCGACAAGGCCGACGAGATCAAGCGCCTTCAGGGCGAGGGCCATCGCGTCGCGGTGGTCGGCGACGGGATCAACGACGCCCCCGCGCTCGCGCAGGCCGACCTCGGGATCGCGATCGGCACCGGCACCGACATCGCGATCGAGTCCGCCGACATCACCCTCACCTCGGGAGACCTCGCCGGTGTGGTGGCAGCGCTCGAGCTCTCCCGCCGCACGCTGCGCACGATCCGCCAGAACCTCGCCTGGGCATTCGCCTACAACACCGCCGCAATCCCGCTCGCCGCGTTCGGCATCCTCCCGCCGATCATCGCCGGCGCCACGATGGCGTTCTCATCGGTCAGCGTCGTCTCGAACTCGCTGAGGCTGTTTCGCTTCGGGCGGAAGCTGCCGAGCGTCGCGGTCGCCCGCCGAGAATCCTCATCGACCGGACTCCCGTCAGATGAGCACGACTCGCGCGTTCGTCCTCTCGGGCGCCGTCAGTCTCGACGCGATCCACGTCGGGACGCCCGAGGCGCTGCTCAGGCGCGGCATCGCGCCTGAGCTGACACCCGATCTGCACGCAGCCCAGCTCGCAGTCAAGCGGCGGCGGCGCCCGTCGGGCAACTGGTATCGCACATACATCCGCCGATCCTTCGCCGCACCTGCGGGGGCGAAGTCACCCCTCGCCGCCTGGCTGGTCCGCGCGCATCGGCTGATCGCGCAGCGCGCGCAGTCCGCCGAGCGTGCGGCTCAGGTTCTTGAGCATCCTGCGGCAGTTGGGGCACCAGCGCAGGTGGCGCTCCACTCCCGCCGCGGCCCGCGCGTCGAGCTCGCCGTCGAGATAGTCAGACATCTGCGCGCGGATCTCGCGACAGCGCTGACGATGTCGCTTGACTGGATTGAAGGTGCCTGCCAACGACCCTCCTTCCCCATTCGGTGTCGAGCTTATGGCTCGGCGTTCGCTTTCGTGACCTTTGACCCGACGGGACCGTTTCGAGATTCACGGCAGCCTTCCTCGTCTCCATCCGAGAGGTGGGCGCTGTCAAGCTGCTGTTCTCGGTCAAATGTCGCGCCCTTGTCCGACCGACTCCCCCCGGATCCCCCCGCGCTCGTCGGAGCGCTCGGTCATCGTTCGCCGCGTCACGGCCCTACGGGAGGCGATCGCGTTCTGTGCTGAGCGGCGCAATCTTCGTCGGACGCTCGCGATTGCCCTGATCGTCGGTTTGGTTCTGACGCTAATCAACCAGGGCGCCGTGATCGCATCCGGTCACGCTACGACCGCCACCTGGGTGCGCGGCATCCTGAACTTCCTCGTTCCGTTCCTGGTCTCCAACGCCGGGCTGCTCAGCGGACGGCGGTGAGTCATGCCGTCCGCCGTCTGGCTCGATTTGAGCCGGTGCAGCTCGTCCGCCGACTCGACGAGGTCGCCGGCGGCGAAATCGGGGCGTTCCAGCGGGTCGGGATACGCGGCGCGCCGCCGGTTGATCCACGCGGCCGCCAGGCCTGCGCGCTTGGCGCCATCGATGTCCCATAGATGAATCGCGACCAGCATCATCTGCTCGGGCGCCACGCGGAGCGACCGCAGCACCCCCGCGCGAGCGTGGCGAAGTCCGCGTACGCGCCCGCCGCCGTCAGCGCAAACATCGCGCAGCGTGCTCGCAAACCAGGTCGCCAGCAGGTGCGGCGGAGCGCCCACTGCTCGAGCCGCGCGGGCAGCGGACCAATGTCGGAGAGCGTCTCGTTTACATCTAGCGCGACGACGGCTGGTCGCCTGGGTATCGCTTTACTCGCAAGCCGGAAAGGACGGTGATCTCAGTTTGACCCAACCGGGCGCAAAGCGATTCGCGGACTCCCGGCCGAACCGTTCACGCGGCCCGGCGAATCGAAGCCTGAGATGGGCGATCCTTGGCCGACCACGGGGCTTGAGGGCGACCCGCGCCTTGACCTGGGCAGGCCGTCGTTCGGTGGACGGGTGAAGGAGCCCCGAGCGCATCGGCCGCGGGGGTCCGGCGGGCGCCGCGGTCCGCGCGAGCTTCAGCGCGCAGTCTCCTCGGCGCGGGAGCCTAATTCTCCGGCATCCACCAACAGTGCTGAGGAGGCGGCTCTCGTGGCTTGCGCACAGTCGGGCGATGACGCCGCGTTCGAGCGGCTTGCAAAGCGCCACGCCCCGCGTCTGCGGCGCGTGCTGCTTCGGATCACCCGCGACCAGGAGACAGCCCACGACGCGCTCCAGGATGCGCTGATCCGCGCATGGCAGAATATCGATCGCTTCCAAGGACGCTCCAGCTTCTTCACCTGGCTGACGCGGATCGGCATCAACGAGGCCTACCGAACGGTCCAGCGGCGCGAGGCGACGGCCACACTCCCGCTCGATGACGCGCTCGGCGAGCGGATCCCGAGCTGGAGCGACCGGCCCGACCAGGTGTTCGAGTCACGCGAGTTCCTCGCCGCCGTCGGCGCGGCGCTCGCGCGGCTGCCGACCGATAACCGGGCGGCGGTGGTCCTGCGCGACGTGGAGGGACTCACCACCGCCGAGGCGGCTGATGCGCTCGGCATCGAGCAGCGCGCGCTGAAGAGCCGTCTGCACCGCGGGCGGATGGCCCTGCGCCGAGAGCTCGACGCGTTCTTCGCAGGGGTGACATAAACGGCGCGCACGGGCACGAGCAATCGGACGGGGGTTCGGCTGGCCGCGTTGGCAGGCGTCCTCGCCGGTCGTGCCGTCAAGCCGTCACCGATCCGACGGGATCGCCCCTTTGCGACAGGCCGCAGTTAGTTCTCGGCCATGGACTGGGCCAAGTGCGTGCCCAAGATGCCGACGCTACGGGTAGATGAGGGGGGCGCACACTTGCGCCTGCGGCAGCGCTTCAAACTGTCGCGGGGGCAAGCTGCTCGTCGACAGGCATGTGGATCAGGACACCCTGTTCTACTCGTCCACCGACGATCGGCTCCTGACGTTCTAGGAGGTCATTGCGCGCTTCCCATCGCCGGCGATCACACTTATCGGATAGCCGCGAGGTGAGGGGCTGGCTCGGCTGGCTCGCGGATTGCGTTCGGGATCTCAGCGCTGTCCGAGCAGCTCGTGGTAGAGGGAGCGGGTTGCGGTCTCCGGCTCGATCCCGAGCTGGTCGTCGAGGTGATGGCGAAGTCGCTGATAGCGGTGGCTGATCGCGTCGCGTAGCCCCAGCCGGCTCTCGGCTTGCATGGCGAGTCTCCAGAGTGCTTCGTTGAGGTTGTCGAGCTTGAGGCCGTCCTCGGCGGCTTGGAGCGCGCCGTGGATGTCGCCGGTCACCAGCCGTGCATGGCCGGCGCGCGCGAGAAGCTCGGAGTGCGTCGCGCGCTGGCGGCGCGCGTCTGCGTCGGACCAGGGCTGGTCCCAGCCTGCGAGTGGCTCGCCGCGAACAGCTGGAGCGCGCGCTCGAGCAGGTTAAGCTCAGCGGCCGGCGTGTCGGCGGCGTCGGCTGGGCGAGCAGCTCTTCGAGCTGTTCTGTGTCGATCGTGACCCGGTGTAGCGGCCGTCGGTTCGGGCTGATAGGTGGCTTTTTTCATGATGGCGGGACTGGGCCCGTCGCTCGTCCCGTCCACGATCGTCGCCACCCAAGGGCTGCCAGCAGGAATGACCGGCCTCGGCTCGGCCCTGATGAACACAGCGCAACTGCTGGGTGGGGCGCTCGGCCTCGCGATCCTCGTCACCATCGCCGCCGCACGCACGCGCGCCGAGGTCAGCCTCAGCGCCGCGCAGGCACGCACCGACGGGTTCGCGCACGCTCTTGCCACCAGCGCCGCTGTCGCCGTCCTCGCGATCGTCCTGCTGCGGAGCGGAGCGGGGCACGGCCGCGGAGGACCCTCGGTCGCGGGCAACGCAGCCTCTGGCAGAAACGACACTCAGCCCCCGACCGACGCCCTCACTCGAGGCGATCGCCGACAACATGACCGTTGAGCCCTCACCGAGCGGCCATCGCATGAGGAGCGACCTCAGCGCTTCGTTCATCGCTTCGTTCGGCTGTCGTTCACCGCTTCAGGCGCTGATTCGGTCGGATCGGCGATGATCGCCGCCGGTCGGCGGCTGACGACGGCTTCTGTCCCGATGAGATCTTCTGCATTGATCAGACGTTCATTGGGTGGCGATCGCGCGGAGCTGGTGGCGGCGCATTAGCTCGGCCGCGCTATCCGGGTTCATGTCGATCTCGTACCGCTCCCAGAGCTGCTGTAGCTCGGCTGGGCCGCGCTTGCCGGGGCGGTAGAGCTGGGCAAGGCACTCCTCGAACCCGCCCGGGGCGATCAGCTCGAGCACGCGCGTGGTCTCCTCGCTGGGGTTCCAGAGCGTGTGGGGGATGCCGCGGCGCTTGGCGAGCAGCTCCCCGGCCCCGGCGGTCATGGTCTGCTCGGCGATCTGCGCGCCGAGGACTCCGGCGAGCACGTAGCTGTATTCGTCCTCGCGATGGTGGGTGTGCAGAGGGGCGACGAGCGTGCGGGGCGGGATGTCGTACTCAATCAGCGCGAGCGCGCCGCCGGTGTCTTGGGAGCCGAGGAGGATCCCGCGGGCCCGGTCGGGCCGGTCGGCGAGGGGTCTTGCAGTCGGGGTGCTCATCCGGCGGGAGCGAGCCGCTGCTGCTCGGGACGGTGGGTGTCAAGGGCGGCGGCGAGCTGGGCGCGGGAGGTCAGACCGAGCTTTCGGTAGGTCTGTCCGAGATGCCACTCGACCGTCTTCGGGGTCACGAACAACGCTTGGGCGATCTCGCGGTTGCTCAGCCCGCCCGCAGCCATTCTCGCGACACGCAGCTCCGCGGCGCTGAGCGAGGAGAGGCCGCTGCGCGGGGCGCGTACGGGCCGGCCGCCGGCCGCGCGCAGCTCCGAGCGGGCACGGGCGGCGAGCGCG